>CAVJGI010000001.1:0-77157 GCA_963649145.1 Ruminococcus bicirculans (ex Wegman et al. 2014)
TCGGATTCAGCGATGAGATACACATTGAGAAAAACAATATCCGCCTTTGCGATACTTTGGAATATGCAAAGAACGGAACGATGGAGGCAGAAATGCGCAAGCTGTTCGGCCTTTAATGTACACAGCTGTGTGTTCGGTGGTAGTAAAGGCAGCGGCAACATGAATGACTAAGTAAGGGAGTTTCTCTAATGGCATATGGGAAATCAATAGAGCTGTTCCTCGTAAACGGTACGGCGGACAGCTTAATAACAGCGGAACTATCCAACTGGAACGGTAAAGCCATAAAGATTCCTCGCATCGAAGTGGCTTCATGCAGTCGTACTGACATTTCCCAAGCAGGAGTCTATTTTCTGTTTTGTAAAGAGGACGACGGTACGGATTCCGTTTATATTGGCGAGGCAGAAAATGTGAAAGACCGTCTCGTGCAGCACCTGCGTGATTATCAGTCCGAAAAAGAAAAGTTTTACTGGAACACGGCTGTAATTTTTGTGGGGAGAGACCTTAACAAGGCACTCATCCGATATCTCGAAAATCGCTTTGTTGAGATTGCGAGAAGCTGCAAGCGCTATACGGTGCTAACCAAGAATACATATCGCAATACGGTGATGAAAGAGTCCCAAGTTGCAGTAATGGAAGAGTTCGTGGATAATGTAAAAATTCTCATCAATGCCTTGGGATATAAAGTTTTAGACCCATTGCTGCAAATCGGTACTGATGCCGCCGCTGCCGATGATGAGGAATTATTCATTAACACCGGCAATACATCTGCCACCGGAATGGTGACTTCTGAGGGCTTTGTGGTTCTCAAGGGAGCCGTAGTGAATGAAAAGGCATCCGCAAAATCGCTCAGTGCCGGAATGAAGAAACTTCGAGACAAGATTTTCGCAGATGGTAGAGTTGTGAATATGACCACCACGGAAGACATATTGTTCTCCAGTTCCTCCGCAGCTGCTGATTTTGTGCTTGGTTATAGCGCAAGCGGTCCTCGCACATGGAAGGCAAAGGATGGTCGTACACTTAAGGAAATCGAGGACAACGCTACGGTAGATTAAACCTTTTAATTTTGCCATACCTTTTAATTATTCCGAAATCCGTACACCGCAAGGCTCACACCATACGGTACCAACGGACTTTGGAATGACAGAAGTCGATAACTGAATAAAGCAAACAGGGGCTTCCGAAGTCAGCATTTGACCTCGGAAGCCCTTGCTTTATGCCTTTTTCGGCGGCATTTGCCCCGGAGAAGGCTTTTTCTATTGTATCAAAATCAGCAGGAACATTGACTCTCCCTGGGGAAGCGGAAATGCTTAGTAATATGTGTCGCGGGAACAATTTGATTTTTCTCTGCAACCTTTTGATAAATCTATCTACTTTTTGATTTTTCCCATAAGGGGGTGCAAAGCAAAAATTAGCAGCTCGCTTTCGGTAAAATAGAAAAATCCGAGCATTGAGGACTTTTGCACCCCCATACTCGGAAAACTGTTTGATATAAGGACTTTTCCAGCAGAAAAATAAAAAAGTACGGTAGCCCATTGTATCATGGACTACCGTACTTCGTGGTCGGAGTGGCGAGACTTGAACTCGCGGCCTCTTGGTCCCGAACCAAGCACGCTACCAACTGCGCTACACCCCGATATTTCCGCGCCTTTCTCAAGACGCCCGCTTATTATAATGAAAAAATCCGCGCTTGTCAAGCGCTTTCCGCCAAAAAACGGGAAAAAAGCGAAAAAAGCTTTCCGGCGGTGTTCGACTTATCCTGCGGGGGCGGGGATTTATAATGGGCGGCGGAGTGTGATGATGCGCAATGAAACGAGGAAAATGGACCGCTGTTCTGGCGGTGATCGCGCTGCTCGCGGGCTTGAAGCTTGCGATGCCCTCGGCGGCGGAGCGGGCGCGCAGCGCGGTGCGGGCGGTGTTCGCACCGGCGCAGACGAGCGCAGCGCCGTCCCCGGCGGCGGGCGCGCGCCCCGCGGTGCAGTTCGTGCAGGAGGCGCTCAGCCGCGGCGAGGCGGAGCCGGAGCGGGAGACGCGCGTCCCCGCCGCGGTGACGGCGTTTTTAGAGTCGCAGGCGGCGTTTGCAGACTTAGAGCTGCCGGAGAAGGTGGACCTTGACTATGAGCCGCTGCCGTGGGATTACGCCGTGCCGGTCAGCGGGTATAATTCCTCCGGCTTCGGCTACCGGCTGCACCCGATCCTGAACATCGTGCGCTTTCACTACGGCACAGACCTCGCCGCCGCGTCCGGCGAGGACGTGCTCGCCTTCGCCGACGGCACCGTCACGTTCGCCGGCTGGTCCGACAGCTTCGGCAACTACATCCGCATCGACCACGGTGACGGCTGGGAGACGCTCTACGCCCACTGCGGCACGCTCTATGTCTCGGCGGAGCAGACCGTGGCGCGCGGGGAGCGCATCGCGCTTGTCGGCGCGACGGGGATGGCAACGGGACCGCACCTGCACTTTGAGCTGACGCGGGACGGGCGCTATCTGAACCCGGAATACTACATCAACGACGACGGCACATGAGGCGTGTTCGCTGGACGTTGCGCCCCGGCGCGGCGCTGGCGCTCGCGCTCGCGTGGTTTCTGGATGAGCGGGGGCTCGTCCCGGCGGCACTGCTCGCCGCGGCGGTGCATGAGGCGGGGCATGTGCTCGCGCTGCGGCTCGGCGGGGCGCGCGTCACGCGCGTGACGCTGGGGCTTTCCGGCGCGGAGATGGCTTACGCCGGGGCGCTGACGCGCGGGGGAGAGGCGCTCGCGATCGCGGCGGGACCGGCGTTCGGCGCGCTCTGGGCGCTCCTTGGGCTGACGGCGGGCGGCGCGTTCCTGCGCCGGAGCGGGACGGCGAGCGCGCTTCTGACGGCGTTCAACCTCCTGCCCGTGCTGCCGTTGGACGGCGGGCGGCTCGCCGCCGCGCTGGTCGGGGAGGGGAGCGCCCGGCGTCTTTCACGCGCTGCTTCACTGCTGCTGCTCGCCGGAGGCGCGGCGGTGCTGCTGCGCTTCGGCGCGCCATGGCTGCTGCTCAGCGCGGCATGGCTCGCGCTCTGCAATTTCTGCCGCGGGGATTGACCGAATTTTCCCGCGGCACTTGTTTTTTTGCGCCGAAGCGTGTAGAATAACATAGATTTCTTACGCTTTGGAGAATAATTATAAAATGGATAAACGCTTAAAACGCATCCTGCCGCGGGTGCAGAAGCCCGCGCGCTATACCGGCGGCGAGTACCACGAGATCATCAAGAACAAGGCGGAAGTGGACCTGCGCGTCGCCTTCTGCTTCCCGGATGTTTATGAGATCGGCATGTCCAACGTCGGCATGCGCATTCTTTACAGCACGATGAACGCCCTGCCGGGCGTGTGGTGCGAGCGCGTTTTCGCGCCTTGGGACGATATGGAGCGCGAGATGCGCGCCGCGGGCGTTCCGCTCTACGCGCTCGAAAGCGGCGACCCGGTCGGCGAATTTGACGCCGTGGCGTTCTCTCTTGGCTACGAGATGGCTTACACGGCGGTGCTCAATATGCTGGACCTCGCGGGCATCCCGCTGCACGCCGCGGAGCGGACGGCGCTGCTGCCGCTCGTGTTCGCGGGCGGGACGAGCTGCTGCAACCCCGCGCCGATGGCGGACTTCCTCGACCTGATGATCCTCGGCGAGGGCGAGGAGGTCGATAACGAGCTGCTCGTGCTGCTCCAGCAGGCAAAGCGCGAGGGCTGGACGAAGCCGCGCTTCCTCCGCGCCGCGGCGGACATTCCGGGCATTTATGTTCCGAGCCTTTACGACACGGCGGAAAACCCGGACGGCACCCTCGCCGCCGTTACGCCGCGCGACGGCGCGCCCGCCATGGTGACGAAGCGCATCGTCCGCGATTTTGAAAACAGCCCCTTCCCGACGGACCAGATCGTGCCCAGCACGGAGATCGTCCATGACCGCGTGAATCTGGAGCTTTTCCGCGGCTGCGTGCGCGGCTGCCGCTTCTGTCAGGCGGGACAGGTCTACCGCCCCGTGCGCTCGCGCAGCAGCGAAAAGCTTGTCGCGCAGGGCATCGAGGCGCTCCAGAGCTCCGGCTATCAGGAGGTGACGCTCTCGTCCCTCAGCTCCAGCGATTACCGCGGGCTCGGCGAGCTCTGCGACGGGCTGCTCGATTACTGCATTCCCCGCAGCATCGGACTTGCGCTGCCCTCGCTGCGCGCGGATAACTTCTCCATGGACATCATGCAGCGCGTGCAGAAGGTGCGCAAATCCGGGCTCACCTTCGCGCCCGAAGCAGGCACCCAGCGCCTGCGCGACGCGATCAACAAAAACGTCCGCGAGGAGGACCTGCTGGAGTCCTGCCGCGTCGCCTTCGCCGGCGGCTGGAATAATCTGAAGCTCTATTTTATGCTCGGACTCCCGACCGAGACGGACGAGGACGTGCTCGGCATCGCCCAGATCGCGAACGACGTGCTGCACGCATGGCGCGAGAGCGCGACGAACAAAAACCGCGGCGTGCGCATCACGATCTCGACCTCCTGCTTCATCCCGAAGCCCCACACGCCCTTCCAGTGGGTCCCGATGGTAACGCCGGAGGAATACCTCCGCCGCGTGAAGCTCCTGCGCGAAAATCTGACGGCGCGCAACGTCACCTATAACTGGCACGATGCGGACACGAGCGTCATCGAGTGCATCCTCTCCCGCGGCGACCGGCGCATCGGCAAGGTGATCGAGGAGGTCTGGCGCATGGGCGGCAGACTGGAAGCGTGGAGCGATTTTTTCAGCTTCGACCGCTGGATGGCGGCGCTCGAAAAATGCGGCGTCGACCCCGCGTTTTATACAACGCGGGAGCGCGGCGTGGACGAGACGTTCCCGTGGGACCACATCAACATGGGCGTCACGAAGCGCCACCTGCGGCGCGAGCTGGAGCTCTGTTATGCAGGAACACTGAGCCCCGACTGCCGCCACGGCTGCGTCGGCTGCGGCGCGGCGGCGCTGAACGGAGGGAAATGCGATGTCTGAAAAGCTGAGACTGCGGTTTTCCAAAAAAGGGAAGGCTATCTATATCTCCCATCTGGATCTGATGCGGACGATGCAGCGCTCGTTCCTGCGCGCGGGCTATCCGCTCAAATACAGCGAGGGCTTCAACCCCCACCCGGTGATCTCCATCCTGCTGCCGCTCGGCGTCGGCTGCTCCAGCGAATGCGAGCTGATGGACTTTCAGCTGACGGAGGAGACGGACCTCGCCGCGCTGCCGGCGCGCCTCACCGCCGCCATGCCGCAGGGCATCGCCGCGCTGGAGGCATATCCGAACGGCCGCAAGGTGCGCGAGCTGAAGTGGCTGCGCGTCGCCGGTGTGTTCGAGTATGACGCGCGCGACGCGCAGGAGATGCGGGACGGACTCCAGCGCTTTTTCGCGCAGGAGCAGATCGTCATCACGCGCAAGACCAAGCGCGGGGAAGGGGAGAGCGACATCGCCCCCGCCATCCGCGAGATCGCGTTTTCCGCCGCGCCCGGACGGGTGGACGTCGCCGCCGTCATCTCCGCGCAGGAGCCGACGCTGAACCCCGACCACCTCGCCGCCGCCCTGCGCCAGAAGGCGCCGGAGCTCGCGCCGGACTTCGCCGAATTCACCCGGCTTGAGGTCTACGACGAAAATATGCGCGTTTTCCGCTGAAAAGGGCTTGCTTTTTCCGGAATGATGTGATACTATACCATGGCTTGCGCAGCAGGCAGATATATCAAGACGGTCCGCTTCCGTGGTGACACCGGTATGAACGTCTATAAAAAGGAAGGATTTACTACAAATGGCAGATCTGATCAAAACCCTCACCGAACAGTACATGAAGGCCTCCCTGCCGGAGATGAACGTCGGCGACACCGTCCGCGTCACCGTTCTCGTCAAGGAAGGCAACCGTGAGCGCACGCAGGCTTTCGAAGGCACCATCATTGCCAAGAAGCACGGCGGCATCAACGAGACCATCACCGTCCGCCGCATTTCTTACAATGTCGGCTGCGAGAAGGTCTTCCCGGTCCACTCTCCCTCCATCGTCTCCGTCGAGACCGTTCGCCGCGGCAAGGTCCGCCGTGCGAAGCTGTATTACCTGCGCAACCGCGTCGGCAAGGCAGCCAAGGTCAAGGAGCGCCTGTAATTTTCGGGCGAGCCGGACGCACTATCATGCAGAAAAATCGGTACGGGTCTCGCCCGTGCCGATTTTTTTGTTGCTTATTTGGGGTCCGGCGTTGTATAATGTCATATTGGATATTTGTTTCTGGAGGAGATCAGCATGAACGAAACACCGGAAAATCAGAATACCGAGCAGCAGCCGGCGGAAATACCCGCACCGGAGAAGGCAAAAAAGCGCGAGGGCGACCTTTTCGACTGGCTCCAGTGCATCGTGACTGCGCTGGTGGCGTGCGTGCTCATCTTCGTCTTCATCGGGCGCACGATCGGCGTTGTCGGGTCGAGCATGGTGCCGACGCTCGAACAGGGCGACCGGCTTATCATCAGCAAGCTGTTTTACACGCCGCAGCAGGGCGACATCGTCGTGCTGCAAAAGGACAGCTTTGCCGACTATCCGCTCATCAAGCGCGTCATCGCCACCGAGGGTCAGACCGTGGACATCGACTTTGACGCCGGCGTCGTCTATGTCGACGGCGTCGCGCTCGACGAGCCTTACACCGCGGAGCCGACCGTTGTGCGCGAGGATTTCGACGAGCCCGTGACTGTGCCGGAGGGCTGCATCTTCGTCATGGGCGATAACCGCAACCGCTCCACGGACAGCCGCACGGACAGCATCGGCTGCGTCGACACGCGGCTCATCATGGGCAAGGCGCTCCTGCGCTTAACGCCGCTCAGCAAGTTCGGCACGATCTATTAAAGGGAAAAACTTTCTATGAACGAAGCACAGTACGAAAAGCTCGCCATCCAGTGGTTCCCCGGACACATGACGAAGGCGCAGCGCATGATCGGGGAGAATATGAAGCTCGTGGATGCCGTCTGCGAGCTCATCGACGCGCGCATCCCGCGCGCAAGCCGCAACCCGGATATCGACGCGCTCGCAGGCGATAAGCCCCGGCTCATCATCCTAAACCGCATCGACCTCGCCGACCCCGCGATGACCGCGCGCTGGCGGGACTATTTCAAAAAGCAGGGGCTCCCCGTGCTGGAGACGGATGCGAAGAGCGGCAAGGGCGTCAAGGAGTTTCCCGCCGCGGTCCGCAGCGTGCTGCGCGAGCGCATCGCCGCGCTGGAAGCCAAGGGACAGGGGACGCGCCCGCTGCGCGTGATGATCCTCGGCATCCCGAACGTCGGCAAGAGCACATTCATCAACAAGGTAGCGGGCAGAAAGGCGGCGATCGCCGGCGACAAGCCGGGCGTCACGCGCGGCAAGCAGTGGATCAGCATCGGCACCGGGCTCGACCTGCTCGACACGCCGGGCATCCTCTGGCCGAAGTTTGACTCGCAGGAGGTGGGCGAGGCGCTCGCCCTCACGAACGCGATCAAGGCGGACGTGCTCGACAAGGAAACCCTCGCGGCAAACTTCATGCTCCGCCTGCGCGCGACAAAGCCGGAGGCGATCACCGAGCGCTATAAATTCACGCCGGACCCGGAGAAAAACGGCTTCGAGCTCTTAGAGGACGCGGGCAGACGCCGCGGCTTCCTCATCTCCGGCGGCGAGGTGGACATCGAGCGCATGGCGAACGTGCTGCTCAGCGAATACCATGACGGCAAGCTTGGGCGCATCACGCTCGAAGCCCCGCCGGAGGAGTGAGACGGCGATGACGGACCTCTGGGAGATCGAAAACGCCGTCGCGGAGGAGGGCTTCGCCCCCGTCTGCGGCGTGGACGAGGCGGGACGCGGTCCGCTGGCGGGACCGGTCTGCGCTGCCGCGGTCATATTGCCGCGGGGACTCATAATCCCCGGCCTGAACGACTCCAAAAAGCTCACCGAGCGCCGCCGCGAGGCGCTTTACGACGTCATCACGGCGGAGGCGCTCGCTTACGGCGTCGCCTTCGCGAGCGAGCGGGAGATCGACGAGCTGAACATTTTGCAGGCGACTTACCTCGCCATGAACCGCGCGATCGCGGCGATGGGCACCGCCCCCGCGCTCGCGCTCATCGACGGCAACCGCAATGCCGGCATCGCCGTGCCGAGCCGCTGCATCGTCGGCGGGGACGGGAAATGCGCCTCCATCGCGGCGGCGTCCGTTCTCGCCAAGGTCACGCGAGACCGCTATATGCTGGAGCTCGACGCGCGCTATCCCGGCTACGGCTTCGCCAAACACAAGGGTTACGGCACCGCCGCGCACTACGCCGCGCTGCGCGAAAAAGGACCCAGCGAGGTCCATCGCCGGACATTTCTGAAGAAGATGCACTGACATGAACGACAGCAAAACGGACAAAAAGCTCCTCGGCAGAAGCGGAGAAGCCGCCGCCGCGGAGTATCTGAAGCGAAAAAAGTACCGCATTCTTGGCATGAACTATACCTGCCGCTTCGGGGAGATCGACGTCATCGCGGAAAACCGGGATTACCTCGTTTTCGTCGAGGTCAAGCAGCGCAAAAGCGGCGACTTTGCCGCGCCGCGCGAGTTTGTGAACGCCGCGAAGCAGCGGCGGCTCATCGCCGCGGCGTCGCTCTGGCTCCAGCAGAACAGGACCGAAAAACAGCCCCGCTTCGACGTCGTTGAGGTCTACGCCCCCGGCGGCCGGGCGGAGCGGATCAACCATATCGAAAACGCATTTGAGGTGAACTGAAGACATGAACTATTTCAGCACACGCGACAGCAAAACGCGCTATACCGCGGCGGAGGCGATCGCCATGGGGCTCGCGCCGGACGGCGGACTTTTCGTGCCGGAGACGATCCCGGCGGTCTCCCGCGCGGAGCTGGAGGCGCTCTGCAAAATGGACTACCGGCACCGCGCCGCGGACATTATGGGCCGCTATCTCGCGGAGTTTTCCGCCGAGGAGCTCCGGGAGTTTACCGCCGCAGCTTACGCGGGCAATTACGACGACCCCGCCATCGCGCCGCTGCATTTCGTCGACGAGCGCACTGCGGCGCTGGAGCTCTGGCACGGACCGACCTGCGCCTTCAAGGACATGGCGCTGCAAATGCTGCCGCGCCTGCTCGTCGCCTCGCTGAAAAAGACCGGCGAGACGCGCGGCGTCTGCATCCTCGTCGCCACGAGCGGCGACACGGGCAAGGCGGCGCTCGAAGGCTTTGCCGACGTGCCGGGCACGAAGATCTTCGTTTTCTACCCGGACGGCGGCGTCTCCGCCGTGCAGCGCCTCCAGATGGTCACGCAGATGGGCGAAAACGTCGGCGTCTGCGCTGTCAAGGGCAATTTTGACGACGCCCAGACCGGCGTCAAGCGCATCTTCGGCGACCGGGCGTTTGCCGAGAAGCTCAGCGAACGCGGCTGGTTTTTGTCCTCCGCAAACTCCATCAACTGGGGCCGCCTACTGCCCCAGATCGCTTACTATTTCTCCGCTTACTGCGACTATGTAAACGCCGGACGCATCGCGATGGGGGAGGAGATCAACTTCTGCGTCCCGACCGGCAACTTCGGCAACATTCTGGCGGGCCGGTTCGCCAAGCAGATGGGTCTGCCCGTCCGCCGCTTTCTCTGCGCGAGCAACGCGAACAATGTCCTGACCGACTTTTTCGCGACCGGCGTCTATGACCGGAAGCGCGCGTTCCATAACACCATCTCGCCGTCGATGGACATTCTCGTGTCCAGCAATCTTGAGCGGCTGCTCTATATGTTCTGCGGCGACGAAAAGACCGCGGGCTTCATGGCGGAGCTGAACGAAACCGGGCGCTACGATGTCGGCGCGGAGACGCTTGCGCAGCTTCAGGCGGTGTTCTCCGCCGGATACTGCGACGATGCGCGGACAAAGGCGGCGATCGGCGCGCTCTTTGAAAAGACCGGCTACCTGATGGACACCCACACCGCCGTCGCGTGGCAGGTCCTCGCCGATTACCGCGCCGCGACCGGGGACGATACCCCCGCCGTCGTTGTCTCCACGGCGAGCCCCTTCAAGTTCGCCGCCGACGTGCTGGGCGCCCTCGGCGAAGCATCCGATGACCCGCTCGCCGCCCTCTCGGAAAAGAGCGGAATGCCCGTCCCGAAGCCCCTGAGCGGGCTGGACGCCCGCCCCGTCCGCTTCGGCGGCAGCGTGGAAAAGGAAGCCATGCGCGATACCGTGGAGGCGTTCCTGAAGTAAAAAAAGGAAAGCCCGCGTCTGCGGGCTTTCCTGCGGGTTCCGTCTGACCTGCTTTACCAAGTCGCTTTCGGGGTGAAGGTGCTGCAGAAGGTCTCGTCCTTTTCGGTCGCGGTCTTGTTCTCGACCTTGATGTGGTCGGCGGTGCAGCAGCTGCACGCGGCGTCATGATACTTGCAGCTGGCGACGTTGCAGCCGACGCCCTGCACGCAGCAGGAATCCTTGTTCTCGTGAGTCATAGCAGTTTTTCCTCCGAACAGTTCGTTTTCCGACCGGAGCGGTCGGTACCGTTATTTTTGACAGAAAGTCCGAGGTTTATTCCGATGTCTCTTTATGTGATCGGCGACACGCACCTGTCACTCGGCGGCAGCAAGCCGATGGACGTGTTCGGCGGTCGCTGGGAAAACTATGTCGAAAAGCTCCGCGAGGGTTTTTCCACCGTCCGCCCGGAGGACACGACCGTCATCTGCGGCGATATCAGCTGGGGCATGAGCTTAGCCGAGGCGCGGGAGGATTTTCTGTTTCTGCACAATTTGCCCGGACGCAAGATCATTTTAAAAGGAAACCACGATTACTGGTGGTCCACCGCGACGCAGGCGTATAAATTTTTCGCCGCGAACGGGATCGACAGCATCGAAATTCTGAACAACAACTGCTGCTTTTACGAAGATTACGCCCTCTGCGGCACGCGCGGCTGGTTTTATGAGGAGAGCCGCGGCGAGGCGCATGACCGCAAAATGCTCTCGCGCGAGCTGATGCGGCTGGAGACGAGCCTGAAGGCGGCGGGGGAGCGCGAAAAGCTCGTTTTTCTGCATTATCCCCCGAAAATGCTCAATTACGAATGTACAGAGATTTTGGACCTGCTCTGCGCTTACGGCGTCCGGCACTGCTGGTACGGCCATCTCCACTCCGGCGGCAGGAGCCTCGCGTTCGAGGGAGAATACCGCGGGATCCGCTTCAAGCTGGTCTCCGCGGACCACGTTTTGTTCATCCCGCAGAGAATTTTATAAAAATAGTGTAAATAATTTTGGAAAACCCTTGCATTTTGGAGCGGCTATTTGCTATAATCCAAAGGATGCTTTGCTAAAATGCAGAAATAGCGTCATGAGCGTATATAGAAGATCAGAACCTCTGATCGAAAAATAGGAGGAAGAAACCCCATGGACATCAAGAACATCAAGAGAGAAGACGGCAAGGTCAGCTTTCAGGTCGCCGTGGACCCCGCCCGCTTTGAGCAGGCGGTCAATCAGGCTTATCTGAAGGCGAAAAAGAACATCGCCGTCCCCGGCTTCCGCAAGGGCAAGGCCCCGCGCATGGTCATCGAGGGCATGTACGGCACCGGCGTTTTCTACGAAGACGCGGTGGAGTCTATCGCATTCGAGTGCTATCAGGCGGGTCTGGACGAGGTCAAGGACCGCGTTGTCGGCGACCCCGCCATCACCAATTATAACGTTGCGGACGACAAGAGCCTCACGATCGACTTTGAGTCCACGCTTTATCCTGAGGTCAAGCTCGGCGAGTACAAGGGTCTCAGCGCTTACAAGGCTCCCGTGAAGGTCACGGCGGACGATGTGAAGAAGGAGCTTGAGAGCATCCAGAAGCGCAACGGCCGCATCGTGGACGTTGAGCGCGAGGCGAAGCTGGGCGACACCGTCAAGATCGACTTCGACGGCTATCGCGACGGCAAGCGCTTCGACGGCGGCAAGGCGGAGGGCTATGAGCTGACGCTCGGCTCCGGCAGCTTTGTCCCCGGCTTCGAGGAGCAGCTCGTCGGCATGAAGGCGGGCGACGAGAAGGACATCGACATCACCTTCCCGGAGGACTATACCAAGGAGCTCGCCGGCGTCGCCGTCGTGTTCAAGGTCAAGGTCCACGAGGTCAAGGAGACCCAGCTCCCCGCGCTCGACGACGAGTTCGCGAAGGACGTCTCCGAGTTCGACACACTGAAGGATTATAAAGCCAGCATCAAGAAGGACCTTGAGTCCAAGCGCAAGGAAGCCGCCGAGAACGAGTTCCGCGGCAGCCTGATGAAGAAGGCGCTCGCCAACCTGACCGTCGAGATCCCGGCTGTCATGATCGACCAGCGCGTGAACTCCATCGTCGAGGATTACGCCCGCAACTGCGCGCGTCAGGGCTATACGCTCGAGCAGTATTTCCAGATGATGGGCGTCAGCGAGCAGGCGTTCCGCACCTACATCCGTCCCTCCGCGGAGAACGACATCCGCACCGAGATGCTCCTTGAGCAGATCGTGGACGCCGAGAACTTCGAGGTCACCCCGGAGGAGATCGAGAAGGAATACGAGATCGCCGCGAAGAACTACGATATGGAGATCGAGAAGATCAAGGAGAACGTCCCGGAGGACCTCATCGCCCGCGACATCAAGATGCGCAAGGCGTCCGAGATCATCTACACCACCGGCGTCGCGCTCGACGAGCCGGAGGACAAGCCCGAGGAAGCCGCCGCGGAGGAAAAGCCCGCGAAGAAGCCGGCTGCGAAGAAGACCGCGAAGAAGGCAGAGGGCGAGACCGAAGCGGAGGAAAAGCCCGCGAAGAAGCCCGCCGCCAAGAAAACTGCAAAGAAGGCAGAGGATAAGCCCGAAGAGAAGACGGAGGAATAATTTTCCGCCGCCGCGGGTATGCTCTCTTGGATAAGCTGTGAGTACGAAAGGAGAGTACCATATTATGAGTTTAGTCCCTTACGTTGTGGAACAGACCTCCCGCGGGGAGCGTTCCTATGACATTTTTTCCCGCCTGCTCAATGACCGCATCATTATGCTGAGCGAGGAAGTGAACGACCAGACGGCGTCTCTGATCGTCGCCCAGCTCCTCTATCTGGAGGCGCAGGACCCCGACAAGGACATCCAGTTCTATATCAACAGCCCCGGCGGTTCCGTGAGCGCGGGACTTGCGATCTACGACACGATGCAGTATATCAAGTGCGACGTGTCCACCATCTGCATCGGTCTCGCCGCGAGCATGGGCGCGTTCCTGCTCAGCAGCGGCGCGAAGGGCAAGCGCATCGCGCTGCCCAACGCGGAGATCATGATCCACCAGCCGCTCGGCGGCTATCAGGGTCAGGCGACCGACATCGAGATCCACGCCCAGCAGATCCTCCGCATCAAGGGGCAGCTGACGAAAATTCTGGCGGAAAACTGCGGCAAGCCGCTGGAGACCGTCAAGGCGGACTGCGAGCGCGACAATTTTATGTCCGCCGAGGAAGCCCGCGATTACGGCCTGATCGACAAGGTCATCTTCAAGCGCTGAAATTCGGAAGCATAAGGGGACGGGCTGTGCCGCGTCCCTTTGTGCGCGTCAAAAGGACGGAAATAAAAAAACATGGCTAACGACGGCAAAAAGAACATCTGCTGCTCCTTCTGCGGCAAGCCGCGGGATCAGGTCAACCGCCTGATCGCGGGCAACAACTCTTACATCTGCGATGACTGCGTGCGCCTTTGCATGGGCATCATCGACGAAAATTACGACCCGGACGAGGGCTACCCCGGCGGCAACGACGCATCCGAGTTCCGCCCGGAGCGCCTGCCCAAGCCCGCAGAGATCCGCAAGGTGCTGGATGACTACATCATCGGGCAGGACCGAGCCAAGGTCGCCCTGTCCGTCGCAGTCTATAACCACTATAAGCGCATTTTCCACGGCAGCCAGAACGCCGACGTTGAGCTCCAGAAGAGCAACATCCTGCTCATCGGACCCACCGGCAGCGGCAAGACCCTCTTTGCCCAGACCATGGCGCGTCTGCTGGACGTCCCCTTCGCCATCGCGGACGCCACGACGCTGACCGAGGCGGGCTATGTCGGCGAGGACGTTGAAAACATCCTGCTCCGTCTGCTTCAGGCGGCGGATTTCGACGTGGAAAAGGCCGAGCACGGCATCATCTACATCGACGAGCTCGACAAGATCTCCCGCAAGAGCGAGAACACCTCCATCACGCGCGACGTTTCCGGCGAGGGCGTGCAGCAGGCGCTGCTCAAGATCCTCGAAGGAACGGTCGCCGCCGTTCCGCCGCAGGGCGGCCGCAAGCACCCGCATCAGGAGTTCATCCATGTGGACACGACGAACATCATGTTCATCTGCGGCGGCGCGTTCGACGGGATCGAGAAGATCATCGAGCAGCGTCTCGACAAAAAGACCATGGGCTTCGAGGCGGAGATCAAGAGCAGCAGCGAGCGCAACGTGGGCGAGATCATGCAGCATGTGCAGCAGCACGACCTCCTGCGCTACGGCATCATCCCGGAGCTCATCGGCCGTCTGCCGGTCATCACGCCGCTCAGCAGCCTCGGACGCGACGATCTCGTCCGCATCCTCACCGAGCCGAAAAACGCCCTCACGAAGCAGTATAAGGCGCTGCTCGCGATGGACAACGTCGAGCTCGTCTACGAGGAGGACGCCCTCGGCGCGATCGCGGACAAGGCGATCGAGATGGGCATCGGTGCGCGCGGACTGCGCAGCGTGACGGAGAAGGCGATGACGCGCGTGATGTATGAGGTCCCCTCCGACCCCAGCATCAAGAAGGTCGTCATCACCGCCGACTGCATCCGCAGCGGCTCCGACCCCCAAATCATCCGCTGAAAAAACAAAAAAGTCATCACCCGGCGCGGCGGAGGGAAGAAAGGCTCTTTCCCCCGCCGCCCTTTTTCAAACGAACCCTCCCGGAAAGGAGCAAGCTATGGAAGAATTGAACTCTGCGCCCATCACGCTGCCGCTGCTGCCGCTGCGCGGCGTCACGGCGTTTCCCGGCGCGATACTCAGCTTTGAGGTCGAGCGCCAGATGTCCGTCGCGGCGCTGAACGCCGCCCTTGCGGACAATCAGGATATTTTCCTCGTCACCCAGCGCGAGATCACGAACGCCCAGCCCCACGCCGCGGACCTTTACGAGATCGGCACGGTCTGCTCGGTGCGGCAGGTGCTGCGCATCCCCGGCGGCAATCTCGCAAAGGTGATGGTCGAGGGCCATTACCGCGCAAGAGTGCTGCATATCGACGAGAGCCGCCCGGCTTATACCGCCGCCGTGGAGCGGCTGGACGATAAGCCCGCGCGCCGCGCCTCCGCCGCGCGCAGCGAGGCGCTCATCCGCCGCTGTCTTGAGCTGTTTGACGAATACCTCAACATCACCGGCGCGCCCGTGCCGGAGCGCATCGCGATGCTGCTTGCCGAGCCGGACCCCGGCCACACGGCGGACCTCGTCGCCCAGCACGCGCTTCAGCGCTATACCGAAAAGCAGCAGGTGCTCGAAGAGCTCGACCCCCTGCGCCGTCTGGAGCTCGCCTGCCGCCTCCTCTCCCGCGAGGTGGACGTGCAGACGCTCGAAAAGGAGCTCGATGAGGCGACCCGCGCCGAGCTGGAGCAGGGTCAGCGGGACTATTACCTGCGCGAGCAGATGAAGCTCATCCGGCAGGAACTCGGCGAGGGCGGGGACGACGGGTCCGAAGAGCTCGACGAATACCGCGACCGCATCCGCGACCTCTTTCTCCCGCAGGAGACGGAGGATAAGCTCCTGCGCGAGGTCAACCGCCTCGCCAAGCAGCCCTTCGGCAGCAGCGAGAGCGCCGTCATCCGCTCTTATCTCGATACCTGCCTTGAGCTCCCGTGGCACTTCCGCACGCTCGAGACCACCGACGTGGCGCGTGCGCGGAAATGCCTTGACGAGGACCATTTCGGGCTCGAAAAGGTCAAGGAGCGTATTCTGGAATACCTCGCCGTGCGCCAGCTCGCGCCGGACGTGCGCGGCGGCGTGCTCTGCCTTGTCGGACCTCCGGGCGTCGGAAAGACGAGCGTCGCCCTCTCCATCGCGCGCGCGACGAACCGGAAGCTTGCCCGCATCTCCCTCGGCGGCGTCCACGACGAGGCGGAGATCCGCGGCCACCGCCGCACTTATGTCGGCGCAATGCCCGGCCGCATCATCTCCGGACTGATTCAGGCAAAGAGCATGAACCCCGTTATGGTGCTCGACGAGATCGACAAGCTCGGCAGCGATTACCGGGGCGACCCCTCCGCCGCGCTGCTCGAAGCGCTCGACGGCGAGCAGAACGGCTCGTTCCGTGATAACTTCCTTGAGATACCCATCGACCTCGACGACGTATTTTTCATCACGACCGCGAACACGACGGACACGATCCCCCGCGCGCTGCTTGACCGCATGGAGGTCATCGAGCTCGGCAGCTATACCGACGAGGAAAAGCTCCAGATCGCAAAGCACCACCTGCTGCCGAAGCAGCGGAAAAAGCACGGTCTGAACGGCAGGACCCTCCGCGTCAGCGACGGGGCGCTGCGCGAGATCATCGCCGACTATACGCGCGAATCCGGCGTCCGCGTGCTCGAACGCGAGATCGCGGCGGTCTGCCGCCGCGCGGCGAAGGCGCTCGTGGAGGACGAGGGGCTGAAGTCCGTCAACGTCCGCGCCGGTGCGATGGAGCCCTATCTCGGTGCGCCGAAGTTCCGCACGCCGCGCCTCGGCGCGCGCGACGAGGTCGGGCTGGTCCACGGTCTCGCGTGGACGAGCGTCGGCGGCGAGGTGCTGGACGTTGAGGTCAGCGTCATGGACGGCAGCGGCAAGCTGGAGCTCACCGGCAACCTCGGCGACGTGATGAAGGAGTCGGCGCGCGCCGCGGTGAGCTATATCCGCACGCGCTGCGCCCTGCTCGGCATCGACCCGGAATTTTATAAGAACAAGGATATCCACATCCACTTCCCGGAGGGCGCGGTGCCGAAGGACGGTCCCTCCGCGGGCATCACGATCTGCATCGCGGTCATCTCCGCGCTGACGGGCATCCCCGTCCGGCGCGACGTTGCGATGACGGGCGAGATCAGTCTGCGCGGGCGCATCATGCCCATCGGCGGGCTGCGCGAGAAGACCATGGCGGCGCTCCGCGCCGGGATCCACACCGTGATCATCCCGGCGGAAAACGAGCGCGATCTGGAGGAGATCGACCAGACCGTGCGCCGTGCGCTGAATTTCGTGACGACCGAGCACGTGGACAACATCCTCGACGTCGCGCTCGCGCGCGGCGGCAGCGAGGCACCGGCGTTCCGCGTCCCGCCGGAGAGCGGCGAGCGCCCGAAGCTCGCCATCCGCCAGTGAGCGGGGGAGTGGCTATGAATTTTCAGAACGCCGAATTTATCAAGTCCGCCGCGAGCGTGAAGGATCTCATCCGCGACGGTCGCCCCGCCATCGCCTTTTCCGGCAAGAGCAACGTCGGCAAATCCTCCGTCATCAATAAGCTCTTGAACCGCAAAA
Organism: Ruminococcus bicirculans (ex Wegman et al. 2014); assembly: GCA_963649145.1. Lineage (GTDB taxonomy): Bacteria > Bacillota > Clostridia > Oscillospirales > Oscillospiraceae > SVKR01. Next base: position 17,438 of record CAVJGI010000001.1, read on the forward strand.
ACTTCGCCCGCGTCGGCGCCCAGCCGGGCAAGACGGTGCATATCAACTATTTTCTCATCGACAAGACCGCCTATTTCATCGATCTGCCCGGTTACGGCTACGCCAAGGTCTCCAAGAGCGAGCGCGACCGCTGGGCGGCGCTGATGGAGCAGTTTTTCGCCGAGGAGGGGCTCATCACCCTCGGCGTGATGATCGTCGACGCCCGCCATAAGCCCACCGCGGACGACGTCACCATGGCGGCATGGTTCCGCGCCACCGGCTGCCCCGTTCTGGTCGTCGCCAACAAGCTCGATAAGCTCAAAAAAAGCGAGATCGAGCCCAATATAGCGCTTATCCGGGAGACCCTCGACCTCCCGCCGGAAACCGTCCTGCTCCCGTTCTCCGCCGAAAAGGGAACAGGCCGCGAGCAGCTGATCGGCGAGATTTTGAAGTATTGCTAAAAAAGAGAAGGACCGGCAGACGCCGGTCCTTCGTTTTTAAATAATGCTTCGGTACATACAGTGGCAGCATGTTGAATGTCTTTTTAAGAGATGACAGAATATCCTCAAAGAATTTCTGGTCCCGTATCTCATAGAGCTCGCCGAGGATCACGGCGACAAAGTGAAATGTCCTGTCACAGCTATCGTAATAGAACGTTATACCGGACGACTCGATAAACTCCTCGGAAACCCAATCTTTCCCGGTAACGTCGCAGAGAGCGACATCCACATAGTGCCCTTCGTCGAGCGCTTTTTGGCTCTCGGCAAAGAAAAGGTGCCATGCCGTCCCATCCAGCAGCGAGGCGGGGGCCTCCTGCTTTTCGCCCCATAGAGGGACCGACGGATCGCCGAAGCCGGGAAAGACTCCCAAGTTCGGGACTGTCACGTACCCCGTAACCGGACCGGACGAAACGTTTGTGACATATCCGAGCTCCCTCAGCCGCGCCGCCAGCTCAAGCTGCTCAAGCCGCACCCTTTCCTTCTCAGCCCGCGAAATCAGAATCCCGACCACAACTCCAACCAGCACAACCGCAGCCACAGCAAGAAAGATGAGCAGTTTTTTGCGCTTCATAGGGGCACCTCCTCAAGCAAGAAAACGCGATTACTCACGGAGCGTATATGTAAGGGCGGCTGAGTAAAACCCTTCCTGAATCGTGACGTCAACGGCAACTCCGTTGTTTTCCCCTGTTCCGGTTATTCTGTATGTCCACTTGAAATCAAAGACTTTCGTGCCGAGAACGGTGTGGTTTGTGTCAGTATTGATTTTAAAATTAGCAGAGACATAATTCTGGAGATTTCCATTGGCATCGGCAGGGAGCTGTAAGGGACAGCCTTGACCAAGAAATTGAAATGCAGCCATCATCACTTGCTTTCCATCAACAGTAGGATTATAGGGAAAAAGGAATTTGTATCGTTATCTAATTCTCCCTCGTCATAGGAGGGGTCAAAGTTGATTGAAACCGGGGGATTTGGTATAGCAAGAGAAACGCCAAACAAAAGGGGAAAGGTCGCTTTTGCGACATTCCCTTTGTATCTGACAAGTGCATAACTAAAATACTCACTTGCTCTTGTGACAGCCTTTAGATTGACATTGTTAACGAGCATACTGTTTCCATCATAAGTCGTTGAGCTGCTGCTTCCATATGGCGTGTATTGAGTTGTTTTTGACCCTATTCCCATCGTGACCTTAAACTCGCCGCCGGTGCTTGTGTTTATTTCGGGAGGCCACTCCTCCGGGAAAAGCAGGACGAGGATTTCTTTGAAGACATCGCCATATATCGTGGTAGTTTGCGTGTAAGTTTTTCGGCCAATTCTCGTTGACGCTTGAGGAGACGACTCGGAAGGCGGCTCATCGTCGACGGTTACAGAAGGCGACAAAAACTCCAAATACCAGTTCACGTTAAAGGGCTTCAGCGAGGACAACTCGTTGCATGTCAAGTTAACATAGTACATGTTTTCAAGCTGTAAATCAGCCATGATAATGCGCACAAATTCGCTGGTCGGGATGACGGATAGAATTCGATAATTTTCGTTCCGGTCTTCTGCGCTGACAAAGGCACCGTCGCAAAGGTCAATATTGATATCAAAAGCATTGGAAGATGGTACTTGACCAGAGACATGGAGAGATAGGGCATCCCACTCCACCGTTACGCTGATTTGAGAAGAAAGAATATTATCCGATAGAAGTGAACTTTCGTCTTTGTAGAAGTCTTGGAAAGTAGTGAGTGTAGCAGACTGAGAGATATCAATCGAATGATTGGCAGAAGCTGTCATGGAAGAGAAACTGAGCGCAATGCAAAAGCTGAACAGTAACGAGAGAAACTTCTTGAACATAGAAAACCTCCTATTCTGACACATGTGCTTCTTACTGCTTCTTAAATTCGTTTTTAAATCGACCGCATAGGCATCGTCTCCTTTTTTAACTAGTTTCTATTGAGATTCCTGACGATCTAATCATATCAACAAAGTTTCACACTTGTCAATTCGCAGAATAGGCAACAAATCGTCACTGAAAATGTGCAGAGAGCGCAGAGGATGCAGCGCTTAGGACTTTCTCCCTAAGCGCTGCTTGCTTTTTGCGGGCGGGTTTGGTATAATAAAATATCAAACTTGGGGGAGTATGTGCTTTTGAGCGGGATTCGGGAATTCTGGAGCGGGCTGGACTGGTCCGTTCTGACGGACATGCTGATATCGGTGATCCCGGCGCTGCTCTGCATTACGCTGCATGAGACGGCGCATGGTCTCGTGGCTTACCGGCTTGGGGACGACACGGCGAAGCGCGCGGGGCGGCTTTCCCTGAACCCGCTGCGGCATATTGACTGGTTCGGGCTGCTGATGATGGTCGTGTTCCGTTTCGGCTGGGCGAAGCCCGTACCGGTGGATATGCGGAAATTCAAAAAGCCCAAGACCGGCATGGCGATCGTCGCCGCGGCGGGACCGCTCAGCAATCTGCTCCTCGCGGTCGTGCTGCTCTTCATTTACGGGCTCATCTATTTTCCCCTGACCATCGCGGGGACCGGGCTCGCGGACTTTGTTCTGCAAACGGTCTCCACAACGGCGTATCTCTCCGTCGCGCTCGCGGTGTTCAACGTGATCCCCATCTCCCCGCTGGACGGCAGCAAGGTGCTGTTCTCCTTCCTGCGCGACGATCAGTACGCCAAGCTGATGCGCTATGAGCGCTACGGGATGATCGCGCTGCTCGTTTTAGTCTGGACCGGCGTGCTCTCCAAGCCGCTGAACGCGGCGACGACGTGGGTCTTTGATCTGCTGTTCCACTTTGCCCAGTGGGGCGGCGACCTTGCGCTGAAACTATTTTACCGATAAGGCGTTTGCTGCATGGAACCTACCTATCATCTTGAGGGCGTCATCCGCTCAAAGGAGGAGATGGCGGACTTTGAAGGTCCGCTGAATCTCATTCTGATGCTCCTCGGCAAAAACAAAATAGAGATCCGCGACATCCCGATCTCCGAGATCTCGGAGCAGTATCTCGCGTATCTGGACGAGATGAAGTCCATGGACCTTGAGGTCGCGAGCGAGTTTGTCCAGATGGCGGCGCACCTGCTTTATATCAAGAGCAAGATGCTCCTGACGAGCGAGGAGGAGCCGCCGGACGAGCTGGAGCTGCTTATCGCCTCGCTGGAGCAGCTGCGCGCGCGGGATATTTACGCCGCCGTGAAGGACGCAGCCCCGGCGCTGCTGCGCGCCTCGGAATACGGTGCGGGCTACTTCACGAAGGAGCCGGAGCCGCTTCAGGGCGTCAAGGAATACCGCTACTCCCACGAGAGCTGGGAGCTGCTGCTCGCGCTGAAAAACGCGCTGCTGCGCGCGCGGACGAGTGCGGACGCAGAGGCGGCGGAGGAGGAGACGCGCCGCCGGCGCATCGTGCCGAAGCGCATCGTCTATCCCGTGCGCGAAAAAAGCCGCGAGATTCTAACGCTGCTCAGCGCACGTGGACTGCTGCCGCTCGCGGAGTTTTACCGCCTGAGCCGCAGCCGGAGCGAGGTCGTGGCGACCTTCGTCTCCATTCTGGAGCTTTGCAGCCACGGACACGCGCGCTTGGAGCGCGCCGCGGACGGCGCGCTGGATGTCCGCTTCACCGGCGGGGACACGGAAAAGATCCTCGAAAGTATGGACGAGAGATTGGAATGAGATACTATGGATAAACACGAGATCGCCGCCGCGCTGGAGGCCATATTGTTCGCCGCCGGCGAGCCGGTGCCCGCCGAGCGCATCGCAAAGGTGCTTGGCGTTTCGGAGGACGAGGTCTTTGCCGCCGCGGAGATGCTGACCGCGCGGTACGGCGCCGAGCGGAGCGGCATCCGCCTGCTGCGGCTCGACCGCAAGCTCCAGCTCTGCTCCGCGCCGGAATATGCCCAGCTCATCACCCACGCATTGGAGACGCGCAAGCCCCCGCGGTTGACGCCCGCGGCACTGGAGGTGCTCGCGATCGTGGCGTATTTCCAGCCCGTGACGCGCGCTTATATTGATCAGGTCCGCGGCGTGGACAGCGCTTACACCGTCGGCGTCCTGACCGAGCGCGGGCTCATCGAGCCCGCCGGAAAGCTGGATGTTCCCGGCCGTCCGACGCTTTACCGCACGGGCGACGTGTTCCTGCGCACGATGAACATCCGCAGCATCGACGAGCTGCCCGCCCTGCCGGATCTCGGCACGGACGAGGGCGTCATCGCGCTGCAAAACAAGATCGACGCGCTCCGCGCCGGCGAGCTGGACGGTCAGCTCAGCTTCGACACGGAGGACTGAGTGCGGCTTTTAGAATTTTCGGAAAGGAGGCTTGGCGGAGATATGCTTGCGCTTTTGATCATTGCGGCGGTCATCATTCTGATCCTCATCACCCCCGTGGGGGCGGACGCCGCCTTCGGCGGGGACGGTCCGTTTTCGCTGAAGATAGTCATCGGGCCGCTGCGTCTGACCGTCCTGCCGCCGAAGCCGAAAAAGGAGAAAAAACCGAAGAAGCCCAAGGAGAAAAAGGCAAAGAAAAAGCCCACGGACGGCGAAAAAAAGCCGAAGCCGAAGCTCGCCCTCGGCGACATTTTCGCGCTCGCGAAGATCGCACTCGCCGCGCTGGGGCGCTTTCGCCGGAGGCTCAGCCTCGACGTGCTGACGCTGCACCTCACCGCCGGCGCGCCGGACCCTTACGACGCCGTGATGCAGTATAATTACCTCAACACCGGGCTCGGCGTGCTCTGGCCTCTCTTAAACCGCGCGTTCAACATCCGGCGGCGCGACGTGCGCACCGCGCTGGACATCGGCGCGGATGGACTCGCCGCGGAGGGCAGAGTGAAGGCGACGCTCCGCATCGGGCAGATCCTGCATATCGCGAACTGCGCGCTTTACGCGCTCATCAAATGGTATCTCCCGCGCCGCCGCGCGGAGAAGGCGGCGGAAAAAGCCGCCGCAGCGGAGAAAACGGAAACTTTGAATGCCGAAGGGCAGAAAGGATAAGCACACTATGGAAACGAAATCGAACATCAGCAATCTCGTGGACGTGACGATGGAAAAAATGCGCAGCATCGTGGACGTCAACACCGTCGTCGGCGACGCGATCACCACGCCGGACGGCGTGACCATCATCCCGGTCAGCAAGGTGAGCTACGCCTTCGCCTCCGGCGGCAGCGATTTTTCCGTCAAGGACGGCAAAAACGGCTTCGGCGGCGGCAACGGCGCGGGCGTCAAGATCGAGCCGATCGGCTTTCTCATCGTGAAGGACGGCAGCGTCCGCATGGTGAACATCACCCCGCCGGCGGCGTCCACGCTCGACCGCGTGATCGAAAAGGCGCCGGAGCTGATGGACTCCGTGCAGGACTTCCTCGCCAAGCGCTCCGGCAGCGCCGCGCAGGAATAATCCGGCGGGCTCCGCCGCATACTAAGCACTGATTTTTCTTGTTTGAAAGGCGGTGCTCTTTCCTATGCACGAACGAGTCCTTGCGCTGCTGCTCGCGGCGGTGCTCCTGCTCTGCGCTGTTCCCGCAGCGCACGCGGAGGGGACCGAGACCGCGGCGGCGTCCGCCGTCGTGTATGAGCCGCGGACCGGGACGGTGCTCTATGAAAAGGAGCCGGACCGCCGGATGCTCGTCGCGAGCACGACGAAGATCATGACGGCGCTCGTCACGCTCGAACACTGCGCGATGGACGAGCTCGTCCCCGTGACGGCGGCGCACGCTGCGGTCGAGGGCTCCTCGGCGTATCTGACGCCGGGGGAGAGCTACCGCGCGGAGGAGCTGCTTTACGCGCTGCTGCTCGTCTCCGGAAACGACGCTGCCGCGGCGCTCGCCGACCATGTCGGCGGCAGCATGGCGGGCTTTGCCGCGCTCATGAACGAAAAATGCGCGGAGCTCGGCTTGGAGAACACGCATTTCGTCAACTCCCACGGGCTCGATGACCCGGAGCACTATTCCACCGCGCGCGACCTCGCGCTGTTGACCGCGGCGGCGATGGAGAACGCGGACTTCTGCCGCATCTTCGGTGCGGTGCGCTATGAAGAAAACGGCAGGACTTATGTAAACCACAATAAGCTCCTGCAAAGCTGCCCCGGCTGCATCGGCGGCAAGACGGGCTACACGAAGGCGGCGGGGCGTATCCTCGTCTCCTGCGCGGAGCGGGACGGGCTGCGCCTCATCTGCGTGACCGTTTCGGACCCGGACGACTGGCGCGACCACGCCGCGCTCTATGACGCGCTCTTCGCCGCGTGGCGCTATCTCCCGCTTCCGGGCAGCCGCGCCCAGCGCGTCCCGATCGTGTCCGGAACGCGGTCATACGCCGCGCTGCGGGCGGGCGTGAACGGCGTGCTCGTCCCGCATGACGCGGAGGCGGAGGTGCGCGTTTTGCTGCCGCGCTTTTTCTTCGCGCCCGTGCTGCGCGGAACGCAGGCGGGCACGGCGGAGCTCTGGCTCGGCGGCGAGCGCGCCGGGGTCTACCCGCTCTATTTTGCCGAGAGCGTCACGGTGGACGCCCTCCAGCGGCTGACGGCGTGGGAGCGCTTTCGCCGCGCGTGGTTTTTGAGCGCGCGTCAGGGAACAGTCTATTATCCTGATTTTTGAGGACGAACTATGGCGGAACGGCTGCAAAAACTCATCTCCGCGGCGGGGATCGCCTCCCGGCGCGCCGCGGAAGCGCTCATCGCCGCCGGGCGCGTGACCGTGAACGGCGAGACCGCGTCGCTCGGCGCGAGCGCGGACAGAGAAAGGGACACGGTCTGCGTGGACGGCGTGCCGCTCCGCTTTGCCGCGGCGCGTACATACATTATGCTCCATAAGCCCCGCGGCTATGTGACGACGCTCTCGGACGAGCGCGGACGCCCCACGGTGGCGGAGCTCGTGCGGGACGCCGGCGCGCGGCTTTACCCCGTCGGGCGGCTCGATATGGACAGCGAGGGGCTGCTGCTCCTGACGGACGACGGCGCATTTGCGAACGCGCTGACCCACCCCTCGCACGAGGTCGACAAGGTCTACCGCGTGACCGTCTCCGGCGACGTCGCCGCGGCGCTGCCGCGCCTGCGCGCGATGCGGGAACTCGACGGCGAGCCTATCCGCGCCCCGCGCACCCAGCAGGAGCCGGACGGCGCGCTGCTTATCACGATCCACGAGGGCAAAAACCGGCAGGTGCGCCGCATGTGCGCCGCGGCGGGGCTGACGGTCCGGCGTCTCGTCCGCGTCGCGGAGGGCGCGCTCACGCTCGGCGACCTCCCGGTCGGAGCATGGCGTCACCTGACCGCGGATGAAGTAAATTCCGTCAAATAATGCAGATTCTCCCGCTTCAAACTGGAGCTTGTGCCGAATTTGAAAGTTTTTTGCAAACGTTCTTGCATTTTTTGAAAAAAGAGACTATAGTGTGCTTTGCCCCGGCGCGTAAGCGCCGGGTGCAGAGCGTTTTTTTATTTTTTTAATAGATGAAGGACAAAAACATGGAAAAGGACATTCTCGCCCGCCTTGCGGAAGGCGCAGGCTTTTCCAAGGGGCAGAAGCGCATCGCAAAGTATATCACGGAAAACTATGACAAGGCGGCGTTCATGACCGCGGGGAAGCTCGGTCAGATCGTCGGCGTCAGCGAATCGACCGTCGTCCGCTTCGCGAGCGAGCTCGGCTACGACGGCTACCCCGGCATGCGCAAGGCACTGCAGGAGATGATCCGCTCGCGCCTCACGAGCGTCCAGCGCATCGAGGTCGCGCGCGAGACCATGAACCCTGAACACCTCGTCGAGGCGGTGTTCATGGCGGATATGGAAAAGCTCCAGATCACGATGGACGAGCTCGATCAGGCGAGCTTCAACGAGGCGGTGGACACGATCTTAAACGCCCGCAACATCTACATCGTCGGCATGCGCAGCTCGACCTGCCTTGCAAACTTTCTCGGCTTTTACCTGAATCTGCTTCAGGAAAACGTCCACATCATTCAGGACACCGCCGTCAGCGAGGTGTATGAGCAGATCATCCGCATCCGCGAGGGCGACGTGTTTATCGGCATCAGCTACCCGCGTTATTCCAGCCGCACGGCGCGCGCGATGAAGTTCGCAAAAAGCGCCGGGGCAAAGGTCATCGGCATCACCGACGGCGAGAGCTCACCCTTTGTCGGCGTGGCGGACACGCTGATCTATGCCAAGAGCGATATGGTGAGCTTTCTCGACTCCCTCGTCGCGCCGCTGAGCCTCATCAACGCGCTCATCGTCGCCGTCGGCGTGCGCAGCAAGGAGAATATCTCCGACACCTTCAAGCGGCTTGAGACCATCTGGTCGGATTATGACGTCTATGAGCATGCAGAGGACTGACGCCGTCGTCATCGGCGGGGGACCGGCGGGAATGCTCGCCGCCCTCACAGCCGCGCGGCGCGGCAGACAGGTCGTGCTGCTGGAGCACGAAAAATTCGTCGGGCGCAAGCTGCGCATCACGGGCAAGGGCCGCTGCAATCTCTGCAACAGCTGCGATGTGAAGCGCTTTATGCAGAATGTGCCCCGCAACCCGAAGTTTCTCTACGGCGCGCTGACGCGCTTTGGTCCGGCGGACACGATGGCGCTTTTCGAGTCCCTCGGCGTTCCGCTGAAGACCGAGCGCGGCGACCGCGTTTTCCCGGTCTCCGACCGCGCGCACGACGTTGCCAACGCGCTCGAACGCGCGCTGCGCCGCGCGGGGGTGAAGCTCCGGGAGGAGACGGAGGCAAAGCGCATCCTGACGGCGGACGGCGCGGTCTGCGGCGTGGAGACGGACGCGGGAGAGATCGCCTGCGAGAGCGTCCTCGTTGCGACCGGCGGCGTTTCTTACCCGCTGACGGGCTCGACCGGCGACGGGCTGCGCTTCGCGCGCGAGCTGGGACATACGGTCATCCCGCCGCGCCCCTCGCTCGTGCCGCTGGAGTCGGACGACCCGTGGTGCGCCGAGATGCAGGGCTTCGCGCTGAAAAACGTGACGCTGACGGCGTATGACGGCGTGGACAAGCCAATCTTCCGCGAGCTGGGCGAGATGCTCTTCACCCACTTCGGCGTGAGCGGTCCGCTCGTGCTCTCCGCGAGCGCGCATATGCGCGATTTCGACCGCGAGCGCTACCGGCTGGAGATCGACTTGAAGCCCGCACTCGACGAGAAAAAGCTGGACGCGCGCATCCTGCGCGACTTTGACAAATACAAAAACCGCGACTTTGAAAACGCCCTCGGCGACCTCGCCGGGCGGACGATGATCCCCGTGTTGGTGCGTCTTTCCGGCATTCCGGGGGACACGAAGGTCAACTCCGTCACGCGCGAGCAGCGGCAGGCGCTGCTGCGGCTTTTCAAGGCGTTTCCCGTCTCCGTCCGCGCGCCGCGTCCCATCGCGGAGGCGATCGTCACCTCCGGCGGCGTCAGCGTCTCGGAGCTCGACCCGCGCACGATGGGCTCCCGGCTCGTGCCGGGACTCTATTTCGCCGGCGAGGTGATCGACTGCGACGCCTATACCGGCGGCTTCAACCTCCAGATCGCGTGGTCCACGGGCCACCTCGCGGGGCAGAATATTTGAGAAAAGCAAAGGAGAATTTTTGAGATATGAACTGCATCTCTGTCGCCATCGACGGGCCCTCCGCCGCGGGCAAAAGCACCGTGGCGCGCGCCATCGCGAAAAAATACGGCTTTGTCTACGTCGATACCGGCGCGATCTACCGCACCGTCGGGCTCGCCGTCCTGCGCGCGGGGCTCGACAGCCATGACGCCGCGGGCATCTGTGCGCTGCTGCCGGAGCTGAAGATCGACATCGCCTATAACTACCTCGACGAGCAGGTCATGCTCTTGAACGGCGAGGACGTCTCGCGCGAGATCCGGACGCCGAAGAGCTCGCTTTACGCCTCGGATGTCTCCGCCATCCCGGAGGTGCGCGCGTTTCTGATGGACATGCAGCGCTCCCTCGCCGAAACGCGCGACGTCATTATGGACGGGCGCGACATCGGCACCGTCGTCCTGCCGGACGCGGACGTCAAGATCTTCCTCACCGCGAGCGCCGAGGTTCGCGCCCGCCGCCGCTGCGAGGAGCTGCGGGAAAAGGGCATGGAGTCGAGCTACGAGGACGTGCTGCGCGACCTGCGCTACCGCGACGAGCAGGACGCCACCCGCGCCGCCGCGCCGCTGCGTCAGGCACCCGACGCCGTGCTCGTCGATTCCAGCGACCGCGACTTTGCCGAGACCGTCGCCGTCGTGTCCCAGATCATTTACGAGAAGACGGGCAGATGAGGACCGTGACCGTCGCCGCCCACGCGGGCTTCTGCGCGGGTGTGAAGCGCTCCGTCGCGCTTGCGGAAAAGGCGCTTTCGGAGTTTGACACCGTCTGGTGCCTCGGCGAGCTCATCCATAACCGGCAGGAGCTGGAGCGCCTCGCCGCGCTCGGACTGCGCACCGCCGCGCGCCCGGAGGACGTGCCGGACGGCGCCGCCGTGCTCCTACGTGCCCACGGGGAGGGGAGGGCGGTACCGGAATCTCTCGCCGCCCGCGGCTGCACCGTCGTGGACACGACCTGCCCCCGCGTCTCGCGCATCCAGCGCCTCGCGGCGGACGCCGCCGCGCGCGGACGCGCCGTCGTGGTTTTCGGCGACCCGGACCACGCGGAGATCCGCGGCATCCTCGGCTGGTGCCCCGGCGCGGAGGTCGTCCGGACCGTCGGGGAGCTGGAGCACCTTCTGACGGAAAACAGCAAATTCACCAAAAACGCCCTGACTTTATTGTTCCAAAGCACGGAAACGCGGAGAAATTTTGAACTTTCGGAAAATTCCGCAAAAAAGTTGTGTACAAATCCGGAAATCTTTGATACAATATGTGACGCTACGCAGATTCGGCAGACAGAGGCATTGGATTTAGGACAGAAATGTGATGCTGTGGTGGTCATTGGCGGGAAGCACAGCGCCAACAGCCGCCACCTGACAGAAATTTGCGCGGAGGTTTGTCCCTGCGTCCTCTTCGTGGAAAGCGCGGAGGAGCTGGACTTGTCTCCGCTTGTGGCATTGGATACCATAGGTATCACCGCCGGAGCCTCAGTGCCTGAGCGGATCATTAAGGAGGTAAAACAAAAGATGTGCGACGAAATCAAAGAGACCACTGCGGTGGAGACCGAGAAGAGCTTCGAGGAGATGCTTGAGGACTCCATCAAACCTATATATAATGGAGAGACCGTCAAGGGCGTTGTGGTTGCGATCACCCCGACGGAAGTGACCGTGGACCTCGGCACCAAGCACTCCGGTTATATCCCGGTGGAGGAGTTCGAGGACGAGAGCGGCGCCAAGGTGGAGGACATCCTCCATGTCGGCGACGAGGTCGAAGCCTGCGTCGTCCGCGTGAACGACGTTGAGGGCACCGTGATGCTCAGCAAGCGCCGCCTTGACGCGGTGAAGAACTGGGCGGACATCGAGGCGGCTGCCGAGAACGAGACGGTCGTCGAGGGCACCGTTACCGAGGAGAACAAGGGCGGTCTGGTCGTCAATGTCAAGGGCGTCCGCGTGTTCGTCCCCGCTTCCCAGTCCGGTCTGCCGCGCGAGGCTGAGCTTTCCCAGCTGCTCAAGCAGAAGGTCCAGCTCCGCATTACCGAGGTCAACAAGGCGCGCAAGAGAGTCGTCGGCTCCATCCGCCTCGTCGCTGCCAAGGCGCGCCGCGAGGCGATCGCCAAGATCTGGGACGAGATCGAGATCGGTAAGCGCTACGACGGCATTGTCAAGTCCCTCACCAGTTACGGCGCGTTCGTCGACATCGGCGGCGTGGACGGCATGGTCCATGTCTCCGAGCTGAGCTGGAAGCGCATCGGCAAGCCGGCTGATGTCGTCGCCGTCGGCGATCACATCAACGTCTACGTCATCAACTTCGACAAGGAGACCCACAAGATCTCCCTTGGCTACAAGGATCCCTCCGAGAATCCTTGGGAGAAGTTCATGGCGACCTACAAGGTCGGCGATGTCGCCACCGTTACCATCGTGAAGCTCATGACCTTCGGCGCCTTCGCCGAGGTCGTTCCCGGCGTGGACGGTCTGATCCACATTTCCCAGATCGCGAACCGCCGCATCGCCCAGCCGGGCGAGGTCCTCAAGGTCGGCGATGTTGTGAACGTCAAGATCACCGCCATCGACGAGGAGAAGCACAAGGTCTCCCTCAGCATCCGCGCTCTGTCCGAGCCGGCTCCCGCTCCCGCCCGCGAGCGCGAGGAGGAGCCTGAGGTCCGCGAGCGTCACCACGCCGCGCCTGAGGCGGACGCCCTTGTCTACGAAGTCTCCGAGACCGGCGCTGCCACCGGCATCGCCCCTGAGACCGACGAGGCAGAGTAATCAGAATTATCGGCAGCCGCAGCGGATCATCCGCTGCGGCTGCTTTCCGTTTGCAGCTTTGGAAAATGCGAGCTCCGCTTAGGGGCGCAGGGAGGGCAAAGACGTATGGGGATCACGATCCTTTCGGCGGCCATCATCATGGCGGCGTATTTTCTCATTCTTTACGCCGGTGTCGGGCTTATTCAGGACAAACGCTTTTTCTCCTCCGCGCCGAAGGAGAATCTCGACGCGATCCCGGACAAAAAGCCGGAGCGCTTCCGCGGCGCGCACGCGCTCGGCTGGTGCCTCGGCGTGTTTGCGATAATGCTCTTTGCGGGTGCGTTCGCCCTTGCCGCGTGGGATGGCGTGCGCCGCGGCTTCGGCTTTTTCGGCTTTTTCGCGCGCTATCTCGTCATTCTCTATCTGATGGAGCTCTACGACATCTTCTTTTTCGACCGGGTGCTGCTCTGCCATTCCGGGTTCTTTCCCCGTTTTTACCCGGAGCTGAAGGGCATCGTGGGACCGCAGATGTTCGGCTATAACAAGAAACCCCACCTGCGCCACTTCCTGCTCTATCTCCCCGCAAGCGCCGCCCTCGCCGGGCTCTGCCTGCTGTTTTGAGCCAAAAAGTCCCGCTGCGGGCATGCAGCGGGACTTTTTCCTTGCCTCCGCGGGTCAAAGCGGGTATAATAGGGGAAAGAACGCAAAAGGAGAAGATCCCATGGCGGAAATTCTGAAAAAGATACAAAAGCGAAGCCGCGGATTCTGCTCGGCGGTGGTGGTCGCGGCGGGGAGCTCTGCGCGGATGGGGGAGGACAAGCTGCTGCTGCCGCTCGGCGGCGTGCCCGTTCTGGCGCGGACGCTCTGCGCACTCGACCGCTGCGAGTGCATCGACGAGATCGTGCTCGTCGCGCGGGCGGAGACGGCGGAGACCTTTGCCGCCTTCCGCAGCCGCTACGCGGTGCATAAGCTCACGAAGATCGTCCTCGGCGGCGCCACGCGCACGGAGTCGGCGCTCGCCGGCGTCAGCGAGTGCGCGAAAAACGCGGCGCTCATCTGCATCCATGACGGCGCGCGCTGCTTCGTGACGCCGGAAATAGTCGAGGACGCGGTCCACACCGCGGCGCTCCACTTCGCCGCTGCGCCCGCCGTTCCGCTGCACGACACCGTGAAGCGCGCCGAAAACGGCGTCGTGACCGAAACGCCCCCGCGCGAGGAGCTTTTCGCGGTGCAGACGCCGCAGGTCTTCCGCGCGGACCTCATCAAGGCGGCGCTGACCCGCGCCGTGGAGCAAGGGCTCAGCTTTACGGATGACTGCGCCGCGGCGGAGGCGCTCGGCGTGCCGGTCCATTTGAGCCGCGGCAGCGAGGAGAACATCAAGCTGACGACGCCGACGGACCTCGCGGTCGCGGCGGCGATCTTAAAGCGGCGCGGGGAGGGGAGCGTATGAGCGACATCCGCATCGGCCACGGCTACGACGTCCACCGTCTCGTGGAGGGGCGGCGGCTCATTCTGGGCGGCGAGGAGCTCGCCTTTGAAAAGGGGCTGCTCGGACACTCGGACGCGGACGTTCTGACCCACGCGGTCATGGATGCCCTGCTCGGCGCGGCGGCGCTCGGCGATATCGGCAAGCTTTTCCCGGACACGGATCCGCAGTACGCCGGGGCGGACAGTCTCGGACTGCTCCGATCCGTCGCCGCGCTCCTTGCCGAAAACGGCTTCGCCGTCTCCAACATCGACGCGACCGTTCTGGCGCAGGCACCGCGCCTTGCGCCCCGCATCCCCGCGATGCGCCAACATCTCGCCGACGCGCTCGGACTGGATGTCAGCCGCGTGAGCGTCAAGGCGACGACGGAGGAGCACCTCGGCTTCACCGGCGCGGGCGAGGGCATCGCCGCCCACGCCGTCTGCCTTCTGACGAAGTAACAGTTTCGCCCGCTGCGGCATAAGATAACGCAGGACCATCCCGGCGGCACTCCCGATATCCGCGCTCTGCTTAAAAAAGCGCGGGGGAGTGCCGTCCTTTTTCATATTTGCGGAAGGGAATTGATGACCGCTTATGCAGTATCTTATCTTATGCCGATCCGTCACCTATGCTCAGAAGGCTGTCCGCCTGCTGCAAAGCAGCGGGATCTTTGCCTCCGTCACCAAAGCGCCCCAGAGCGCGAACCCCGGCGGCTGCACTTACGGCGCGAAGGTCGGCGCGCGCAATTTGGACCGCGCCGTGGAGCTCCTGCGCGGTGCGGGGCTTTACCGCGGCAAGGTTTTTTCCGTCTCGCCGCAGGGCGAATTTGAGGAGGTGGAGCCGTGATCTATCTGGACTCCGCCGCGACGAGTCTGGAAAAGCCCGCCGCGGTCTCTGCCGCGGTCATGGAGGCAATGCGCACGATGGCGAGTCCCGGCAGGGGCGCCCACGAGCCCGCCATGCGCGCCGCGGAGTGCTGCTACGCCTGCCGCGAAAAGCTCGCACGGCTTTTCCACGCGCCGAAGGTCGAAAACGTCGTGTTCACCTTCAACGCCACGCATGCGCTGAATCTCGCGATCGGCTCGCTCGTCGGCGCGGGCAGCCGTGTCGTCATCTCCGGCTATGAGCATAACTCCGTCATACGCCCGCTCCGCGCGCTGGGCGCGGACGTGCGCACGATCGAGACCCCGCTTTTCGACTCCGGCGCGCTGATAGAGCGCGCGGCGCAAGAGCTTCCCGGCGCGGACGCCGCGGTGTTCACCTGCGTTTCCAACGTCTTCGGCTATGTCCTGCCCATCCGGGAGCTGGCGGCGCTCTGCGCCGAGAACGGCGTGCCGCTCGTGCTCGACGCGGCGCAGGCGGCGGGGAGCCAGACGCTCGATTTCGAGGCGCTCGGCGCGGAGTTTCTCGCCATGCCGGGCCACAAGGGACTGCTCGGTCCGCAGGGCACCGGCGTGCTCGTATGTAAAAATGATGCAAAACCGGTGTTATATGGCGGCAGCGGGTCGAACAGTATGGAGCAGACCATGCCCGATTTCCTCCCCGACCGCCTCGAAGCCGGGACCCACAACGTCTGCGGCGTCGCCGGGCTCTCCGCCGGCGTGGACTATGTTCTCGCCCGCGGCGCGGAGGAGATCGGCTGCCATGAACGGGAGCTTCTGGAGCGCTTCTGCGCCGCGCTCGCGGACGCACCGGGACTGCGCCTTTTCTACAGCCCCGACCCGGCGGCGCAGCGGAGCGTCGTCTCGCTCCTGCCGCGGCGTATGGGCTGCGAGGCGTTCGGCGAGGCGCTCTCGCGCGGCGGCGTCGCCGTCCGCACCGGGCTCCACTGCGCGCCGTCGGCGCACAAAACGGCGGGGACGGCGGCGACCGGAACGGTGCGTTTCAGCTTTTCGCCCTTCAATACGCCCCAGCAGATCGACGCTGCCGCCGCGCTCTGCAAAAAAATTCTCGATTTCGCGTAAAATTCGGCAAACTTTCATTGCCTTAAACGGAATTTTGCTATATAATAAAGTGTCAGTTTCCGCGCATTTGATATTTTGCCGGGTCCACCGGATTTCTATACAAAAAGAGGAAGCATTATGAACAGTTTGGGCGAGACCTTGTCTATGGCCGTCAATTACATCAAGACCTTTGGCATCACGGATATCCTCGATATCCTGATCGTTGCGGTGATCCTCTATCAGCTCTTTATGCTCGTCAGCCGGACGAATTCCGCCCGGATCGCGCGCGGCATTGCGGTGCTGCTCGTGGTGCTCTGGCTCTCCGGCGTGCTGCACCTGAACATGATCAACTATCTGCTGCGCAAGGCGGTGGAGATCGGGCTCATCGCGCTCGTTGTGCTCTTCCAGCCGGAGCTGCGCCGCCTTCTGGAAAAAATGGGCAGCAGCCGCCGGCTCAAGGGCTTTTTCGGCGGCGAGCTTCAGACGCTCAATATGGACGGCGTCATCACCCAGACAGTGCTCGCCTGCGCGGATATGTCCCGCTCCCGCACCGGCGCGCTCATCGTCTTCGAGCGCGACAACCAGCTCACGGAGCCCATCAGCACCGGTACGCTGGTGGACGCCTCCGTCACGGCGGAGCTGCTGAAGAACATCTTCTTCGTCAAAGCCCCGCTCCATGACGGCGCGGTCATCATCCGCGACGGGCGCATCGCCGCCGCCGGCTGCATGCTGCCGATGAGCGGGAACTTAAATCTCAGCAAGGAGCTCGGCATGCGCCACCGCGCCGGTATCGGCATGAGCGAGCGCAGCGATGCCGTCGTCGTCATCGTCTCGGAGGAGACGGGCGCGATAAGCGCCGCCGTGGACGGCATGCTCAAGCGCCACCTCTCCACGGAAACGCTCGAAACGCTCCTGCGCCGCGAGCTGCTCCCGGAGGAGGACGGCACAGGAAAGAAAAAGAGCTTCTGGGAAATGATCGGGGTGAAGAAAAATGGATAAAAAGATCACCTTCAAAAAGCCGAACGCCAAAAATATCCTCTTTAAGCCGAACACCAAAAATATCCTCTTTGCGATCGTCGCGCTGTTCTGCTCGCTGCTCATCTGGGTCTTCGTCACGGATAGTCAGGGCGAGGACATCACCCAGACCTTCTCCGGCGTCCGCGTCGTGTTCGAGGGCGAGACCACCATGCGCGAGTCGCGCGGGCTCATCGTCTCGGAGACGAGCAGCAACACCGTAAAGCTCACCGTCACGGGCAGCCGCCGCACCGTGTTCAACCTCAAGGCGGAGGACCTCACCGTCGCGGTGGACCTCAGCGGCATTTCCCGCACCGGCAACTACTCGCTGACGCCGAAGATCAACTTCCCCTCCAAGACGGACACCAGCGCCATCACGAGCTGGGCGACCGATCCGGACAGCATCAGCTTTTATGTGGACAAGCTCAGCCGCAAGACCGTCCCCGTCGAGGGCGAGTTCAACGGCCGCGCGGCGGACGGCTTCAGCGCTGAGCCGCTGGAGTTCTCGCCGAGCACCGTCGTGCTCTACGGACCGGAAAAGGTCCTCGCCATGGTCGACCACGCCTTCGTGGAGGTCAACCGCGAGGATGTGGACAAGACCCTCAGCTTCGACAGCACCTTCGTCCTCATTGACGGCGACGGCAATGAGTTCACGAGCGACGAGATCACGACCGATGTGGACACCGTGGCGGTCACGCTGCCGATCCTCGCCGTGAAGGAGGTCAACCTCATCGTGGACCTCGTCCCCGGCGGCGGCGCGACGGAGAACAACGTCAAATGGAAGCTCGAACCGGACAGCATTACCCTCACGGGCGACAGCGAGACCCTCGCCGGGGTGAACAACATCTCCCTTGCGAAGATCGACCTCTCCACCGTCGACGAGGCGCTGACCGAAACCTACAAGATCGTCATCCCGAACGACACGGAGAGCACGAGCGGCGTCCGCGAGGCGACGCTCACGCTGGAGATCGGCGGGCTTTATAAGGAGAGCGTCAGTATCGAGCAGAGCAACATCTCCTGCGTCAACGTCAGCGAGGGCTACACGGCGGAGATCATGAGCGACTCGCTCGACGGCGTCATCCTCCGCGGCCCGGAGGCGGATGTCAAGGCGATCTCCGAGGTCAACGTCCGCGCGGTCGCGGACCTGAAGGACTACGGCACCGCGACGGGCATTGTCTCCGTCCCGGTCAAGATCACGGTGGACGGCAGCACAACGGTCGGCGCCGTGGGCGAATACAGAATTTACGTCAATATTATCAAGGGAACGGGTGATTAAGAAGCTATGATCAAAAGCATGACGGGCTACGGCAGCGCCAAGGGCGCCTGCGGCGGCCTTGAGATCAGCATCGAGCTCAAAAGCGTCAATAACCGCTACTTGGACTGCTCCGTGCGCCTGCCGCGGAACCTTCTGTTCGCGGAGGAGACGGTGAAGTCCTGCGTCGGGCGGCACATTTCCAGAGGAAAGGTGGACGTGTTCGTCAACGTCGCCAGCACCGGCACGGAGGAGACGGTCGTCCGCGTCAACGAGTCGCTTGCCGCGGGCTACTGCAAGGCGGTCCGCTCCGTGGCGGAGCGCTTCGGCATGGACGGGGAGCTGAACGCCCTCGCGTTCTGCCGCTTTCCGGACGTGCTGACTGTTGAAAAAGCAGATCTGGACGCCGAAGCCATGACCGCCGCGATCGCGGAGATCACGGACGCCGCGCTTACGGAGTTCGACAAAATGCGATGCCGCGAGGGGGAAAAGCTCCGCGAGGACATCGCCGGCAGGCTCTGCACCGTGGAGTCTTACGTCTCCGCCGTCGAGCGCCGCTCGCCCCAGACGGTGGCGGAATACCGCGAAAAGCTCTGGCGCAAGATGTGCGAGGTGCTGGAGAGCAGCACGGTGGACGAGCAGCGCATCCTGCTCGAAGCCGGTATTTTTGCCGATAAGGTCGCCGTTGACGAGGAGACCGTCCGCCTCCGCAGCCACGTTGCCCAGATGCGCGAGATGCTGGAGACCGGCTCTCCCATCGGGCGCAAGATGGACTTTCTCGTGCAGGAATTCAACCGCGAGAGCAACACCATCGGCTCAAAGTGCAGCGACAGCGAGATCACGAAGGTGGTCATCGAGCTCAAAAGCGAGATCGAAAAGATCCGCGAGCAGATCCAGAACATTGAATGAGAGGGGAGCGGGAGAGAGATGAAGCTCGTCAATATCGGATTCGGCAATCTCGCCGCCGCGTCCCGCATTTTGTCCATCGTGAGCCCGGAGAGCGCGCCCATCAAGCGTATCATTCAGGAAAGCCGCGACAAGGGCGTCCTCGTGGACGCCACCTTCGGACGCCGCACCCGCGCCGTCATCATTATGGACAGCGGCCACGTGATCCTCTCCGCGATTTTGCCGGAGACCATCGCCGGAAGAGCCGCGGGAGGTGACGCGGATGAGTGAAAAAACCCAGCGCGGCGCGCTCATCATTGTCTCCGCGCCCTCCGGCTGCGGCAAGAGCACGCTGCTCCACCGCCTGATGGAAAAGCGCGAAAAGCTCCGCTTCTCCGTCTCCGCAACGACCCGCCCCCCGCGCGAGGGCGAGGTGGACGGGAAGGATTATTTCTTCGTGGACCATCCCACCTTCGAGCGCATGATCGCGGAGGACGCGTTTCTGGAGCACGCCGAGTATGTCGGCAATCACTACGGAACGCCCCGCGCCGCCGTCGAGAAGCTGCTGGACGCCGGGTATGACGTCTATCTCGATATCGACGTGCAGGGCGCGATGCAGATCAAGCGCATCCGCCCGGAGACCCTCACCATTTTCGTCACGCCGCCGAGCCTGCCGGAGCTGGAAAACCGCCTGCGCAGCCGCGGAACGGACAGTGACGAGGTCATCCGCTCCCGCCTCGAAGCGGCGGAGCGCGAGCTAATCCTGAAGGATCATTACGATTACGTGGTAGTAAACGACGAGGTCGACCGCGCCGCGGGCGAGATCTCCGACCTCATCGACAGCTATAAAGCAAGACTCAGCCAGAAAGACTGAAAAAATTTTTAAGAGGTGCTATTCAAAATGATGCTCTATCCCCCCGTAGCCGATCTCGTCGACAAGGTCGGCAGCAGATACCAGCTTGTGAACGTCGTCGCCCAGCGCGCGAGAAAGATCTCCGCGGAGTATGAGGAAGCGGGCGAGCCGCTGGACGAGAAGGCGGTTTCCATCGCCATCAACGAGGTCTACACCGGAAAGCTCACCATCAACCGCGACGCCAAGCCCGCCGCCGAGGAGGAGACTCCCGCCGAGCCGGAGCAGTCGGCGGAGGAATAAAAACCCGGCTTTTAAGAGCCGACACCCGCTTTTGAGAAAGGAGGTCCGCGGCAGAAGTTATGGCAGAGCAGTTTGCAAAGGTCGCGGTCTCCGACGTCACCTATTGGGTCGATCGGCCCTATGATTACCGTGTGCCGCCCGCGCTCATCGGCGCGGTCGTGCCGGGGATGCGCGTGGTCGTGCCGTTTTCGCGCGGCAACCGCCGCGCCGAGGGCGTTGTCCTGAGCCTTTCCGACCGCTGCGATTATGGCGCGAAGGTGAAGGAAATCGCCTCCGTCGAGGACGAGACCCCGCTTTTGACCGCGGACCAGCTCGATCTCGCGCTCTGGATGCGCGAGCGCTTTTTCTGCACGGTCTACGAGGCGCTGCGTGCCATGCTCCCCGCGGGACTCTGGTTCCGCAGCGACGGCAGCCGCCGCGTCGGTGACAAGCTGACCGACTGCATCCGCCTCGCGCTGACGGCGGAGGAGGCGGCGGAGCTCGCCGAACAGAAGGCGGGGCGCGCCAAAATGCAGTCCGCCGTGCTGCGATTGCTCTCCGCCGTCGGCGAGGGACCGATCGCGGAGGTCTGCGCCCTCACGGGCGCGAGCCGCCAGACGATCAAGACCCTCTGCGACGCCGGCGTGATCGAGCGCTTCACGCGCGAGGCGTTCCGCCGCCCGCAGTACCGCAGCGGTGAGGAGCGCAGCGCGCTGCCGGAGCTGAGCGAGGAGCAGCGGCGCGTGTTCGAGGGCTTGAACGCCCTCCGCGGGAGCGGCAGAGCGCAGGGCGCCTTGCTTCAGGGTGTCACCGGCAGCGGAAAGACCGCGGTCTATATCCGCCTCATCGCCGCCGAGCTCGAAGCGGGCGGCTCCGCGATACTGCTCGTTCCGGAGATCGCGCTCACGCCCCAGATGCTCGAAACCTTTTCCTCCTATTTCGGGGAGACCATCGCCGTGCTCCACAGCTCGCTTTCCACGGGGGAGCGCTATGACGAATGGAAGCGGATCAAAAACGGCTCTGCGCGCCTCGTGATCGGCACGCGCAGCGCGATTTTTGCCCCGCTGGACCGCCCCGGCCTCATCATCATCGACGAGGAACAGGAGGACACCTATAAATCCGGCAGCGCGCCGCGCTACCACGCGCGGGACGTCGCCGTCTGGCGCTGCGCCCGCGCCGGTTCGCTGCTGCTGCTCGGCAGCGCGACGCCGGACGTCTGCACCCGCTATCTCGCGGAGACCGGGCGCTACGCGCTCTTTGAGCTCAAAAACCGCTATAACTGCCTCGCGCTCCCGACGGTGGACATCGTCGATATGAAGCGCGAGCTCCGCGCCGGGAACGGCAGCTCCGTCAGCTCCTTCCTGCGCGATGAGCTGCAAAAAAACCTCGACAGCGGCGAGCAGACCATTCTGTTCTTAAATCGCCGCGGCACGGCGAAGCTCATCACCTGCGTCGACTGCGGCTATAACTTCAAGTGTCCGAGCTGCTCCGTGAACCTCACCTACCATGCGCCGCGCCGCCGCCTCGTCTGCCATGTCTGCGGCTACTCCCGCCCGGTCGCGCCCTGCTGCCCGGACTGCGGCGGGGAGCTGAAATTCACCGGCGACGGGACCGAGAAGGTCGAGCAGCAGCTGCGCGAGCTGTTTCCGGAGACGGAGATACTGCGCGTGGACACGGACACCGTCGCCGCCGCGGGCGGGCATGACGCGCTTTTCACCCGCTTCCGCAAGGAAAAGATCCCCATCATGATCGGCACCCAGATGGTCACGAAGGGGCTCAACTTTGAAAACGTCACCCTCGTGGGCGTCCTGCTCGCGGACCAGAGCCTTTACGCCGGTGATTTCCGCGCCGGGGAGCGGACCTTTTCCCTCATCACGCAGGTGATCGGGCGTTCCGGCCGCGCCGTGCGCCCCGGACGCGCCGTGATCCAGACCTTTACGCCGGAAAATCAGGTCATCCGCTTCGCCTCCGCGCAGGATTACGATGGCTTTTACCGCAGCGAGATCGAGCTGCGCCGCGTGCTCCACTGCCCGCCCTTTACCCAGCTCATCGCCCTGACCGTGACGGGCGTGGACGAGGCGCAGGTGCTGCGCTGCTGCACGGCGCTGCGCCGTCTGCTGGAGCACGCGCTCGCCGGAAAGCCGGGGACGGACCTGCTCGGTCCCGCGCCTTACCCGATCGTCAAGGTCGTGAACCGCTACCGCTACAAGCTGACCCTCCGCTGCCGTCCGGACCGGGAGATCCGCGCTGCCGTTTCGCGCGCGCTCATCTGCTGCAACACGGACCGGGAGTTCCGCGGCGTCGCGGTTTACGCCGATCAGGACCCGCTGGAATGAGAACGAAAAGAGAAAAAGGAGTGTTTCATTTATGGCACTGAGAAATATTGTGGAAAAAGGGGACGCCGTGCTGACCAAGCACTGCCGCCCCGTGACCGACTTCAACGAAAAGCTGCACACCCTGCTCGACGATATGGCGGAGACGCTCGCCAAAGCCAACGGCGTCGGGCTCGCCGCGCCGCAGGTCGGAATCCTGCGCCGCGCCGTGCTCGTGCTGGAGACCAACGTTCCCGAAGGGGAGGACGAGTACGTCATCGAGCTCATCAACCCGGAGATCATCGAGCGCAGCGGCGAGCAGTCCGGTCCCGAAGGCTGCCTCAGCCTGCCGAACGTCTTCGGCTGGGTGACGCGCCCGGACCATATCCGCGTCCGCGCGCAGGACCGGGACGGCAACTGGTTCGAGGTCGAGGGCGACGGTCTGACTGCCCGCGCCTTCTGCCATGAGCTGGACCATTTAGACGGCATTTTGTTCGACGAGCTCGCCGACCACATCATGAGCGACGAGGAGCTCGACGAGTATTACGGCCACGCCGGGGACGGAGAAGATTAAGAACGCTATGCGAATCGTGTTTATGGGCACGCCCGACTTTGCCGCGGCGTCGCTGGAAAAGCTGATCGAAAAGCAATATGAGGTCGTCGGCGTGTTCACCCAGCCGGACCGCCCGGCGGGGCGTGGCATGGAGCTGCGTCCGTCGCCGGTCAAGGCGCTCGCGCTCGCCTATGGTCTGCCGGTTTTTCAGCCGGAAAAGCTCCGCGGCAACGCCGAAGCGCTGGGGACGCTGCGCACCCTCGCGCCGGACATCGTTGTCGTGGTGGCTTACGGTAAGATTTTGCCGGACGAATATCTCGCCCTCCCGCCGCTCGGCTGCATCAATGTCCACGGCTCGCTCCTCCCGCGCTACCGCGGCAGCGCGCCCATCCAGTGGGCGGTGCTGAACGGCGACAAGGTGACGGGCGTCACGACGATGTATCTCGCCCATGATATGGACGCCGGTGACATCATCTACCGCGCGGAGACGGAGATCGGCGAGTTCGAGACGAGCGGGGAGCTCTTTGACCGCCTCATGCACCTCGGCGCGGACCTGCTGGACCGCACCCTGCGCGATATCGGGGCGGGCACCGCCCCGCGCATTCCGCAGGACCACGCCGCCGCGACCTATACGAAACAGCTGGATAAATCCATGTGCCCCATCGACTGGACGCGCGCGCCGCGCGAGATCGTGAAGCACATCTGCGGCCTGCAGCCGTGGCCCGTCGCCACGATGGAGCTGGAGGGCGGCGTTTTCCGCGTTTTCGCCGCGGAATATACCGAAAACCGCACCGCCGCCGCGCCGGGGACCGTTCTCGCCGCGGACAAGCGCGGGATCGAGCTCGCCTGCGGCGGGGGAGAGACCCTGCGCGTGACGGAGCTTCAGGCACCCGGCAAAAAGCGGATGCGCGCGGCGGACTATCTGCTGGGGCATCCGATCCGGGTGGGCTGACAATGGGCGACGCAAGACGCGCCGCACTGACGGCGCTGGAGCGCTGCCGACGCGGCGGTGCATGGTCGGACGCGGTGCTCTCCTCGGTCCTGACCGGCGAGGGGCTCGACGCGCGCGACCGCGGGCTCACCGCCGCGCTTTGCTACGGCGTGATGCAGAATCGGACCTATCTCGACTGGCGCATCGCCGCCGTGAGCAGCCTGCCGCTCCGGAAGATCGAACCGAAGGTGCTGGACGTGCTCCGCATTTCGGCTTATCAGCTTATTTTTATGGACCGCATCCCCGCTTCCGCGGCGGTGAACGAGGGCGTGAAGCTGACGCGCGCGATGGGCTTTGCCCGCGCCGCGGGCTTCGTCAACGCCGTGCTGCGCCGCCTCGCCTCCGCGCAGGAGCCGCTGCTCCCGGCGGACACGGCGGAGCGGTTATCCATCCAATACAGCCACCCGCGCCCGCTCGTGGACGCGCTGCTGCTCCGCCTCGGCGAGACGGAGACGGAGGCGCTGCTCCGCTGCGATAATGCGCCCACGCCCGCGGCGCTTCAGGTGAACACCCTGCGGACGGACTGTCAGTCGCTGCGTGCCCGGCTCGCCGCGGAGGGGCTCGAAACGGAGCCACACCCGTTTTTGACGGACTGCCTCATGGCGGACACGGTCGGCGACCTCGCCGCGCTCCCGGCGTTCCGGGAGGGACTTTTTTACGTGCAGGACGCCGCGGCGCGCCTCGCCGTAATAGCGGCGGAGCCGCAGCGGGGACAGAAGATTCTGGACGCCTGCGCCGCCCCCGGCGGCAAGAGCTTCGCCGCCGCCATCGCAGCGGGGGAGGCGGACATCACCGCCGGCGACCTGCATGAGAACAAGCTGAAGCGCATCCGCGAGAGCGCAGCGCGCCTCGGCGTTGACGATATGATCCAAACCCTCGCCTGTGACGCGCGGGTAAGCCGCCCGGACTGGAACGGCGCGTTCGATCTCGTGATCGCGGATGTTCCGTGCAGCGGGCTTGGTGTGATCCGAAAAAAGCCGGATATCCGCTGGAAGGACCCGGCGGACTTCGCCGCGCTGCCGGAAATTCAGGCGGCAATCCTGAAGAACACCGCGCGCTATGTCCGCGTAGGAGGGACGCTGCTCTATTCCACCTGCACCGTCCGGCGGGAGGAGAACGAGGACACGGTCCGCGCATTTTTAGCGGAGACGCCGGACTATATCGCGGAGCCCTTTACGCTCCCCGGCGGGCTGGACGCCCCGGAGGGGCTGCTCCAGCTCTGGCCCCAGCGCCACGGCACGGACGGATTTTTTATGGCAAAGCTCAGGAGAATGGCATGACAGACATCAAAGCGATGCTCCCCGCGGAGCTTGAACAGTATATTGTCTCCCTCGGAGAGCCGAAATTCCGCGCAAAGCAGGTCTATTCGTGGCTTATGAAGGGCGTCGGCAGCTTCGACGAGATGCGCAACATCCCGCAGTCGCTGCGCGATAAGCTCGCCGCGGACGCCCGGCTTTTCCGCTTAAAGCGTCTGCGCAAGCAGGTCAGCGCGGCGGACGGCACCGTGAAATATCTCTGGGAGCTCGCCGACGGCAACGCCGTCGAGACGGTCGTCATGCGCTACGCACACGGGGCGACGGTCTGCATCTCGTCCCAAGTCGGCTGCCGCATGGGATGCGCCTTCTGTGCGTCCACCATCGGCGGACTTGTGCGGAACCTGACCGCCTCCGAAATGCTCGACGAGGTGCTCTGCTCGGAGCTGGACCTCGGCGAAAAGATCAGCAACATCGTGCTGATGGGCATCGGCGAGCCGCTCGATAATTATGACAATGTTCTGCGCTTTCTGCGCCTTGTGAACTGCCCGGAGGGGCTGAATATCGGCATGCGCCATATTTCGCTCTCCACCTGCGGGCTGACCGCGGGGATCGCGAAGCTCGCGGAGGAGGACCTTCAGCTGACGCTCGCGATCTCGCTCCACGCACCGGACGACGAAACGCGCACGCGCCTGATGCCCGTCAACCGCGGCACCGGCGTGGACACGCTGATCGGCGCCTGCGAGCGCTATTTCGCCGCAACGGGGCGGCGCATCACCTTTGAATACGCGATGATCAACGGCGTGAACGATTCGCCGGAGCAGGCGGAGGCGCTCGCGAAGCTTGCCCGCCGCGTCCGGGCGCATATTAACCTCATCCCGCTCAACCACGTCGAGGAGCGCGAGTTCGCGCCCTCCGCGCCGGAGCGGATGCGGGCATTTACGAAGATACTGGACACCCGCGGGGCGAATTACACCGTCCGCCGCTCGCTCGGCGGCGATGTGGACGCCTCCTGCGGACAGCTCCGGCGCAAGCGGGAGCTTGAAAGGGGGACGACGACATGATCGAAGTCTTTGGCATCACCCACCGCGGCGGGGTGCGCAAGGAAAATCAGGACGAGGTCCGCTTTGATGCCCCGGCGGGGCGCGAGCTGCTGACCGCCGTGCTCTGCGACGGCATGGGCGGCGCGCGCGCCGGCGGGCTCGCGAGCTCGATCGCGGCGGACGCTTTTATGTCCCACGCCGCAAATTCGCTCGACGAGACGTCTACGCCGGCGGACATCCGCGCCATTTTGACCGAGGCGGTCGATTACGCGAACCGCCGGGTGTATGAAAAGGCGTTTGAAGACCTCAGCTGCATGGGCATGGGAAGCACGCTCGTGGCGCTGCTCGTCAGCGGAAAGCGCGCCTTTGCCGCAAACGTGGGCGACAGCCGGGCATATACGCTCTCCCGCGGGCGGCTCAAGCAGGTCACGCGCGACCATTCGCTCGTGGAGGACATGATCGCCCGCGGCAAGCTGACGCGCGAGCAGGCGCGGACCCATCCCCAGCGCAACATCATCACCCGCGCCGTCGGCGTGGAGGCGACGGTGACGGCGGACATCTTTGAGCTGAAGCTCCAGCCGGACACGCGCCTTCTGCTCTGCTCGGATGGGCTGAGCGGTGTCGTGCCGGAGAGCGAGCTGCTCGCGCTCATGCAGGGCAATCCCACGCCGCAGAAGGCATGCGAGGCGCTGCTCGCCGCGGCGCTGGAGCGCGGCGCGCCGGACAACGTGAGCGTTCTGGTCGCGCAGCACGGAACACCCCGGTCTTTGGAGGAATGAGTTTTATGGATAATTCCAATATGGACAGATACCTCGGCCAGATGCTCGACGGCCGCTATGAGATCCTTGAGGTCATCGGTCGCGGCGGTATGGCGGTCGTGTATAAAGCCAAGTGCCACCTTTTAAACCGCTTCGTCGCGGTCAAGATCCTGCGCGACGATATGGCGGCGGACGCGGAGTTCCGCGCAAACTTCAAAAAAGAGGCGCAGGCTGTCGCCATGCTGAGCCACCCGAACATTGTCTCCGTCTACGACGTCAGCCGCACGCCGGAGGTCGACTATATCGTGATGGAGCTCATCGAGGGCATCACGCTCAAGCAGTATATGAAGAGCAAGAGCGTGCTGAGCTGCCGCGAGAGCGTCCATTTCACGACCCAGATCGCGAAGGCGCTCGCCCACGCCCACGGCAAGGGCATTATCCACCGCGACATCAAGCCCCAGAACGTGATGATTACGATGGACGGCACCGTCAAGGTCGCCGACTTCGGCATTGCCTATCTGGAGAGCGCGCTGGAGGAGAGCCGCGACACCGCGGTCGGCTCCGTCCACTATATCTCCCCGGAGCAGGCGCGCGGTCTGCCCGCGGATGCGCGGAGCGACCTCTATTCTCTCGGCATTGTCTTCTACGAAATGCTGACGGGCTCGCTGCCATACACGGGCGCGAGCGCGGAGGAGATCGCATTGCAGCACCTCGCCGGGAACCCCACGCCGCCGCGGGAGCTGAACCCCGAAATTCCGCCGGAGCTGGAGGCGATCGTGCTGAAGACCATGGCGGCGGACCCGGAGCAGCGCTACCAGACGGCGGACGCCCTGCTCGCCGACTTGGAGGAGTTCCGCTTCGGCAACACGGCGCAGCTGCCCTATGTCGGCGAGAGCGCCGGGACCGCACCGGCAGAGCCGCTGCCGAAAAACGTAGAGCCGCTCAGCCGCGCCGGGGAGCTCACGAAGGAGAGCTTCATCCGCCGCCACCGCCGCGCTGCGAAGGTGAGCCTGCTCTCCGGGATACTGCTCGCGCTCGGCTTTGCCGTCGCCGTGTTCGTCTTTCTCTGGAACTACTGGCTGCGCGACCTGTTCTCCGACCCGGTCAAGATCAGCATCCCCAGCTTCGTCGGCAGCGAGCTGGAGGACGTGCAGAACAACAAGGAGTTCCAGAAGCTCTATAACTTCACCGTCATCTACGTCGTCGACCCGGATGTTGAGGCGGGCGTCATCGTCCGTCAGGACCCGCAGAGCGGCAAGAGCCGCACGCTCGACGGCGACGGCATCGATGTCAGCCTGACGGTCAGCACCGGTATGCAGATGATCGAGGTGCCGGACGTCGTGAACACCGAGTACCGCGACGCGACGCAGGTGCTCCAGAAGGCGGGCTTCGTCGTCGGCGAGCTCGAATATGAGGCGTCGAAGGAGATCACGAAGGAATACGTCATCTCTTCCAACCCCGCCGCGGGCGAAAAGCTGCCCGCAGGCGCGACCGTTTACCTCACAATCTCGACCGGACCGACCGTCGCGAAGGTCCAGATGCCCCAGCTCGTGGGTCTCAGCCGCTGGACGGCGGTGGAAAAGATCGAGAACGCGAACCTCGCGCTCGGCTCCGTGACGCTTGTGGAGAGCGAAATGGCGGCGGGCACGGTCATCTGGCAGAGCGTGGACGCTTACACCATGGTCGACGAGCACACCCGCGTGTATCTTCAGGTTTCGAGCGGTCCCAAGGAGACCGAGCCGCCCGAAGAAACGCCGGAGCCGGAGGAGACGGACGACCCGGCGGACTCCACGGAGCCCGTTGCGCCGCAGATGCGCATGACCGGCATCGGAGGCTGACGTTTCTATGCCGGAAGGAAAGATCATGAAAGCCCTCAGCGGCTTTTACTACGTCCTCACCGCGGCGGGCGAGACAGTCGCCTGCCGCGGCAGGGGCAAGCTCCGGCGCGACGGGCTGAGCCCCCTCGTGGGCGACCGCGTCCGTTTCGCCCAGAGCGAGGACGGCAGCGGCGCCGTGGAGGAGATTTTGCCGCGCCGGAACTGCTTCGTGCGCCCCGCCGTTGCGAATGTGGACGCGCTCGTGCTGCTCGCGGCGAACGTCAACCCGGTGACGGACCCCTTTCTCGTCGACCGCGTCGCCGTCATCGCCGAGCACAGCGAGTGCGGCGTTATCGTCTGCATCAACAAATGCGACGCCGACCGCGGCGACGCGCTCTATGACGCCTTCAGCCGGAATACCGGCTACCCCGTGCTGCGCACGAGCGCCGTCACCGGCGAGGGCATCGACGAGCTGCGGGCGCTCATCCGCGGCAAGACGGTGGCATTCACCGGCAACTCCGGCGTCGGGAAAAGCAGTATTTTAAACTGCATCGCCCCGGAATTTCACCTCGCCGTCGGCGAGGTCAGCGACCGCCTCGGCCGCGGACGGCACACCACGCGCCACATCGAGCTTTTCGACGTCGGGGACGGCACGCTCATCGCGGACACGCCGGGCTTTTCGTCCTTTGACCTGACCCAGATGCAGCCCATCTCCAAGGAGGAGCTGCAATGGTGCTTCCCGGAGTTCCGCCCCTATATCGGCAGCTGCCGCTTCGACGACTGCGCCCACCTGCGCGAGCCGGGCTGCGCCGTGCTCGTCGCGCTCGAAAACGGAGAGATCGCGCCGAGCCGCCACGAGAGCTACAGACGCCTTTATGAAATTTCCGCCCAGTACCGCGACTGGCAGCAGAAGGAAAAATAAATACCGTTCAGCCATCGCCGCTTTTCCGCATAGAATGCAGGGGGAACTTTTTCCCCTTGGATCTTGTTCGGAAAGGCGGTGCTTTTTTTATGCGGAGACCGAGACCCTTCGGCAGCTGCATCGGTCTGCTGATGATCGCGGCGGGCGTCGTCGTGCTGCTCGCCATGGTGCTGCCGTCCGGCTTCTGGTGGTTTTTGATCGGGCTCGCGCTCATCGTCTGCGGCTGCTGCGTCTGCGGACACAGGTGAGGGCATATCCAACATCTCCGGCGCATAGGCTCTAATACCAAAAATTTTACCGAACAAGGAGAGCAAACGCTATGGAGGTCAAGCTGAGCGCCGCGGCGGTGGACTGCTGCCGCCGGGTCTATTCGCAGACGGTCAGAAAAGAGGAGAGCATGGACTCGGTCGTGCCGGACACGCTGCCGGATATCGGGGAGGTGCTCTGCACGACGGGCGACGTGCTCATCCGCAGCAAGGACGTCGCTGCGGGGCGGCTGCGCATCGAGGCGAACGTCCCCGCGCGCGTCTGCTGCGTGCCGGAGGAGGGCGGCGTGCCGTTTTTGCTGGACGTGAACGTCCCGCTCGCGCTCACCGCGGAGGACGCCGCGATCCCGGAGGGTGGGCTCTGCACCGCGGAGCTGCGCCTCGCCGCGCTGGACACGCGCGTTTTAAACCCGCGCAAGGTCTCCGTCCGCGCGGAGGTGGAGTTTTCCGTCGCCTGCTACGAGTGCGCAAAGCGCAGCGTCTGCGCCGCGCCGGAGACGGCGGAGGCGGGCATCCAGACCCGCGAGCGCGAGCTCAGCTTCTCCGCCGTCGCGTCCGTGACGGAGAAGACCTTCGTCCTCACCGACGAGCTCGAACCGCCGGAGGGCGTCGCGGCGCAGCGTATCGTGGGGCAGAAGACGCGCGTGGAGACCGAGGAGGTGCGCACGGTCGGCAGCAAGATCGTCGTGAAGGGCAGGGCGGAGAGCCGCCTGCTCGTGCTCGACGAGCGCGGCGGCATCGCCGCGGCGGAGTTTTCCACACCCTTTTCCCAGATCATCGAGGCGGAGCGGCTGCCGGACGAGGCGCTCGTGACGGTCGCCATCCAGCCGAGCGGGAGCTATTACGAGCTGACCGCCGCCGGGCGCGTGGAGATGGAGCTCCACCTCGTCGCGCAGGCGACGGTGCGCGGAACGGAGACACTCCGCTGCCTCACCGACGCTTACAGCAACGCCTTCGCCGTCGAGAGCGAGCGCAGCGCGGAGACCTTCTCGCTCATCCGGCGCGAGACCGTGCTCCACGGCGCGCTGCGCGCCCCATTCCCGACCGCGGAGATGCCGGCGGAGATCGTGACGGTCTGTGCCTCGGCGTGCGTGCCGG
The DNA here is from genome assembly GCA_963649145.1 of Ruminococcus bicirculans (ex Wegman et al. 2014). Lineage (GTDB taxonomy): Bacteria > Bacillota > Clostridia > Oscillospirales > Oscillospiraceae > SVKR01. The sequence goes on from CAVJGI010000001.1 coordinate 48,873, forward strand.
TCGTGAGCGGTGGGAGCGTGACGCTGCCGCTCAGCGTGCTCCTCGTCTGGCGCACCGCGGCGGGCAGCGTCTGCGCCGCGCGGCGCAGCTTTTCGCTGGACTGCTCCGCCGAGCTCGGCGAGGGGGAGCGGCTTGAGATCGTATCCGCGGAGCTCACGGAGGTCTCCGCCGTGCCGTCGGACGGCGGGGCGGAGGTGCGCGTCGCGGCGGCGCTCCATGCGCTGCTGCGCACGGAGGAGACCGTGCAGTGCATCACGGCGCTGCGCTATGACGAGACCGCGCCGCTGGAGACCGCCGCGCGCCCGACGCTCGTGCTCCTGCGCGCCGACAGCAGCGCCGATCTCTGGACGATCGCGCGCGAAAACTGCTCGACCGTCGCCGCGATCCGCGAGGCAAACCGCCTCGACGAAGCACCCGAAGGCTGGTCGAGGCTGCTGCTCATCCCGAAAACCCTGTCGTAAACGCGCTTTGCCTCTTGCCATGTCGGAATGTTTGTGCTAAAATATATAAGCTAATTTTTATACAAGGGGCTGTGAGATACATGTCAGGACATTCCAAATGGCACAATATACAGAAAACCAAGGGTGCCGCCGACGCAAAGCGCGCGCAGGCGTTCACCAAGATCGCGCGTGAAATGATCGTTGCGGTCAAGGAGGGCGGCAGCGGCGACCCGAACAACAACTCCCGCCTCGCCACCGTCATCGCCAAGGCCAAGGCAGCCAACATGCCGAACGACAACATCAAGCGCACCATCGAAAAGGCGCTGGGTTCCGGCAATACCGATAACTACGAGCGCGTCACTTACGAAGGCTACGGTCCCTCCGGCGTCGCCCTGATCGTTGAGGCGATGACCGATAACCGCAACCGCACCGCCTCCGAGGTCCGGCATTATTTCGATAAATACGGCGGAAATCTTGGCGCCGCGAACTGCGTCTCTTGGTCCTTCGACCGCAAGGGCGTCATCGTCATCGACAACGAGGACGAGGAGCTCGACGAGGACACCGTGATGATGGACGCGCTGGAAGCCGGCGCGGACGATTTCGAGGCGGAGGGCGAGACCATGACCGTCTACACCGCGACCGACGCCATCGCCGCCGTCGCCGCCGCGCTGGAGGCGAAGGGCTATAAGCTCCTCTCCGCGCAGGAGGAAATGATCCCCCAGCAGGGCTACATTAAGCTCTCGAACGAGGACGACGCCAAGAACATGCAGAAGATGCTCGACATGTTCGAGGAAAACGAGGACGTCCAGAACGTCTGGCACAACTGGGAAGACGCGGAATAAATTCAAATAAAAAAAACCGGAGCTGCCGTCGGCAGCTCCGGTTTTTGCTTTAAGCTTTAATGACTTTATTCTGCTTGCTCCACGAGGCGCTTGCGCTTTTTCCAAGCGCCGGAGTAGTAATAGATCATGTCGATGGAGATCGGTCCGAGACGGGCGAGGGCGTCGCCGAGGAGGAAGCCGAGGACGCCGAGGTCGCAGGCGTAGGCGAAGAAAAAGCTGAAGCCCACGCGCAGGACGAGCCCGTCCAAAATGCCGCCGATCATGCTGAGCAGCGTGAAGCCCGTGCCGGTGACGACGGCGTCATAGAACAGCAGCGAGGAGAGCAGATAGATCAGGCAGATCACGGGCATAAAGCGCGGCGCAAAGTCGATGACTGCCTCGTCGGGCGTGAAAAGACCGAAAATAAAGCGCGGGAACGCGAGCGAGACGGCGGAGAGCAGCAGCGAAAACGCGATCGTGAGCACCGCCGTGCAGCGCAGGATGGTCTTCACGCGGTCGCGCCGCTCCGCGCCGATGTTCTGCGCCACGAGCGTGCTGCCCGACTGCATGACGGAGGAGGAGAAGATGTTCGCGAGGTGATAGAACTTGTCGCTGATAGAGTAAGCGGCGGATTCGTTGAGACCGAAGAGGTTTACATAACCCATCATCACGAGCTGCGTGCCGGTGATGAAAATGCTCCGCAGCGCAACGGGCAGACCGAGACGGACCATCAGCCAGAGCTTTTTCCAGTCCACGGCGAACGAGCGCAGGCGGAAATCAAAGCCGAAGCGCTCGCGCCGGCGGTAGAGGAAGGCGACGGAAAACGCGAGCGAGAGCCCCTGACCGAGCACGGTGGCGACGGCGGTGCCCGCCGCGCCCATCTCGAAGGCGACGACGAAGAGCAGATCGCCGACAAGGTTGAAGCCCGCGGCGACGGCGATGAAGATGAGCGGGCGCTTGCTGTCGCCCATGCCGCGCAGGACGGAGCTCACAGCGTTATAGCCGAAGATGAGCGGCAGACCGATGCTCGTGATGCGCAGATAATCGAGTGCGCCGTCAAAGGCGTCAGCGGGCGTGTTCAGCAGCGTGAGGATATCGCGCGCGAAGAAGAGCGTTCCCGCGGTGCAGACGACGGAGAGCGCCGCCATCTCGGTCAGCAGCGTGCCGATCGTGGCGTTATACTCGTCGCGCCGGTGCGCGCCGGCGAGCTGGGAGATCAGGATCTGCCCGCCGCCGGCAAAGCCGAGCCCGATATTCGTGAACACATTCAGCATCTTGCCGCCCATCGAGACGGCGACGATACCCGTGCTGCCGACGAACTGGCCGATGATGATCGTGTCCACCATATTGTAGATGCTGTTCAGCAGATTCGCGAGCAGAAAGGGCACGAAAAAGCGCAGCAACATCGGCATAACGGCGCCCTCGGTGAAATCGGTGCCGAGGCTTTTATGCTCCGTCATGTGCGCCCTTCCTGTTCCCGGCGGTGGCGCTCGGCGCGCGCAGCCCGCATTTTCGCCATATCAAAGCGGTCCGGCTCGGTCCGGAGCGCGGTCAGAAAGCGGTCGGCGAGATCGGGCCAGATCTCCGCCTCCGTGCCCGTGCCGGGGCCGTAAGCGTGCTCGCCGGAGCCGAAAATGTGCAGCTCGCTCGCGATGCCGAGCCCCTGAAGCGCGGCGAAAAACTCCACGCTCTGCGTCATCGGAACGGCGGGGTCCGGCGCGGAGTGGAAGAGCACCGTGGGCGCGCTCTGCTCGCCGAGAAGGTTCAGAACGCTCCAGCGTTCGAGCTCCTCGCGCTCGAAAAAGCCGGGCTGACCGTAAATGGCGTTCGCCATCATCGTGAAGGCGTTCGTCAGCTCCGTGACGGCGTAGAGCAGGACGCAGGCGTCCGGCCGCAGCGTCTCCGGCTCGGCGATGCCGCGGAAAACGGCGGGGGAGTTCCAGCAGCTGCCGTAACAGGCGGCGAGATGGCCGCCCGCGCTCGCGCCGCAGACGACGACGAAGGGACTTTCGAGCCGGAGTTCGGCGGCGTGGCTGCGGATGAACGCCACGGCGAGCGCGACTTCGCGCAGCGGGGCGGGGAAGACCGTGTGCTCCGCGCCGCAGTCGAGCGTTGGGTAGCGCAGGACAAGCGCGGCGTAGCCCAGCGCGGCGAAGCGCGCCGCGACGGGCGCGCCCTCCACCTCGGCGCAGAGCTGATAGCCGCCGCCGGGCAGGATTAGGATCGCCGCCTTCGCCCCGCCGTCCGGCAGATAAGCGGTCAGCGCGGCGTGGGGGTCGGAAAAGGGCAGGGAAATGGGTCTTGTCTCCATTTTTTGTTCGCTTCCTTTCAAACGCTCCGCTGGGTGTGGCGGAGTGCAAAATCGCCGAGGGCGCTGCGCCGGGCAGAGAGCGCGCCCACGGGGCAGAATTCCTGACAGCAGAAGCAGCGGATGCAGGCTCCGCGGTCGATGCGCGGGCGCTTTTTCACGAGCGCGATCGCCTTTGCGGGGCAGAGTCCGGCACATTTTCCGCAGCCGACGCATTTTTTCGCGTCCAGCCGCGGGCGGACGGCGAGGATATCCTTCGCCGCGCGGTTCAGCACGCCGCCGAGCCCGCGGTCGGCGAGGAAGTGCTCCATCCCGGCGTCCGCACTCGCAGTGTCGAAGTCCGGCGCGCGGAAGGGCGCAAGGTCGCCGATGACCGGGACGAGCGCCGCCGTTTCCGGTGCAAAGCCGCGCCGCGCGGCGGCGGCGAGGGTCGGCACCTGCGCGCGGGTAAGCCCGATGAGGTCGGCGCAGACGAGGTCGAGCGTGTAGGGGCTCTCCGAGGCAAAAAGCGCGCCCAGATGCCGCGGCGTGCCCGCCGTGGGACCGTTGCCCTCCATCGCGTCCACGGCGTCGACGATGTTCACGGCGGGGCGGAAATATTCGTTTAAGTCCAACAGCATGTCGGCGAACTGTGCGTAGTCCGGAAAGCGGTAATGGTACGCGGGCTTCGTGAGTCCCGGCACCGCGCCGAAGAGGTTTTTCACGGCGCAGGAGAGCCCCATCATACCGTGGCTTTTCAGCTTGCAGAAGTTCACGATGAGGTCCCCGCCGTCCAGCCAGCCGGTGTAGTCAAAGTCGCGCAGCCGGGCGGCGTCGGGGTATTCCGCCCGCTTTACGGAAAAATCGCCGTTCAGCGCCGCGCCGCAGCCGCGCAGCCCCGTTGCGCTGTAAACGCCCTCCAGATAGCCGCGCGTGAAAGGTCCGCCGGGGGAGTCCCCGACCGTCACGGACGCGCCGCGCGCGGTGAGATACTCCGTCAGCGCCGCGAGCAGCGCCGGATGGGTCGTCGCCGCCTTTTCCGGGCGCAGCGCCGTCACGAGGTTGGCCTTCACGAGCACCCGCGCGCCGGGCTGGACGTCCCGCAGGGCGGGGAAGCGGTCCGCCAGCTCCGCGACGGCGGCGCGGCAGCGCTCCGGCGAATAGTCCGCGCAGGGCGCGGCGTAAACGGGCGTCAGCGGGTCTCTCATACGATCTCAAATACTCTGCCGCAGGACATGGGATGCAGACGTCCGGGCAGATACTCCTCTAAAATCTGATAGGGCTGTGCGCCGGTGCAGTGACCGGTGTAATAAACGGTGTTCGGATACGCGGCGAGGCGCTCGCCGACGGCGCGGATGAGCGATTCCGGCTCGTCGGTCCCCGTGCCGGGGCGGGTGAGGTGGAAGCCGGCGAAAACGGCGTCCGGCGCGCGCCCGGCGAGCTCCGCGGCGCGGCCTATGATGTTCACGATCCCCCGGTGGGCGCAGCCCGCGAGCAGCACGAGCAGCCCGCTTTCCTCAAGGAGCAGGTTCTGCTCATGCCCGAAGTCGTCCGGGTGCCCCGCCTCGCGGAAGGAGGCGAAGGAGCCGGAGAGCAGCACCTTCCCCGGTTCGTCGGAGAAGAGCGTCAGCCCCGGCGCGAGCTGCTCCAGCGGCTCCGTGAAGCGCAGCCGCGCAGCGAAGCGCTTATCGAGGGCGGGGGAGACGCCGACGTTCTCCTCGCTGCCGTCCGGACACAGCGCGCCATGGGGCTCCAGCGCACTCCGACGCAGACAGAGCACCGCGCGCCCGTTCCGCTCCAGAAACGCCTCCATCCCGCCGGAATGGTCATAGTGGCCGTGGGAGAGCACGGCGAGGTCCGCCGAAGCGAGGTCCACGCCGAGCGCCGCGGCGTTTTTCACCAGCAGCGCGCCGTCCGGACCGGCGTCAAAAAGAATGCGGTGCCCCGCGGCTTCCACAAAAAGGCTGAGCCCATGGGCGCAAGCCACCGGACCCGCCGCGCTGTTTTCCATCAGAACCGTCAGTTTCATGTCTTGCCTCCGCGTTTGTTTTGTAATATTATACATGATACCGGACAAAAAATCAAAGATTTCCGTTGCGGTGCGGCGGATTTTTTGGTAGAATCAAGAAAAAACGGGGAGTGGATGCGAAAAATGGCCTATTCTGTCACAGCCGGGACCGGCGCACTTACGGTGCGGGCGGACGCTGTCCGCTGCGGCGCGGACCTCGCCGTCGCGGTCACGGGCGGCACGGGACCGCATATCGGCGCGTCGGCGCTCGGCGAATATGAGCCGGAGCGCGGGAGCGCCACGGTGAGCTGCATCACCGTCCGCACTCACCAGGACGACCGCGTGGCGTGCCGCTTCGCAAAGCGCCTCGCCGCCGCGCTCGGCTGCACGGTCTCCGTCAGCGCCGGGCTGCATGTCGACGGCGCGGGCGAGACGGAGATCGCCGCGCTGGTGGAAAACAGCGAGCGCTGTCTCGATAAGCTGCTCGCGGAGCTGAAGGAGGACAAAATATGAGACTGATCGTCGGGATCTCCGGCGCGAGCGGCGTTATCATGGGCCGCCGCCTGCTGGAAACGCTGCGCGAGAGCGCAGATGCGGAGATCCACCTCATCGTGACGGAGGCGGCGGAGCGCACATGGGCACTGGAGTGCGATAAGCCCATCCGGGAGCTCTATGACCTCGCGGACGTCGTTTACGATAACCACGACCTCGCCGCCGCGGTCGCGAGCGGCTCGTTCCGGACGGACGGGATGATCATCCTGCCGTGCAGCATGAAAACGCTCGCCGCTGTCGCAAACGGCTTTTCGGAAAATCTGCTCCTGCGCGCAGCGGACGTCTGTCTGAAGGAGGGGCGGCGGCTCGTGCTCTGCCCGCGCGAAATGCCGCTTGGACGCATCCACCTACGTAACCTGACCCTCGCCGCCGAAGCGGGCGCCGCCATCGTTCCTCCGATGCTGACCTTTTATAACCGCCCCACGACCGTGGACGAGCAGATCGACCACGTGATCGGCAAGGTGCTGCTCCAGTTCGGCATCGTCCCGGATAATTTCCGGGCTTGGGAATAAACGAAAAAACAGGTCTCTCCCGGACAGCAGGAGAGACCTGTTCTTTTGTTATCGTATGTTTTTCCGGATCAGGAGAGGGCTCACTTCTGGAGCGGGGCCTCCGTGTTGCTCTTTTTCTTGCCGCCGAGCAACACGTTGGTCAGGATGCCGAGGATGAGGGAGCAGGCGGTGGTGCGGATCTCGACCGCGCCGAAGGAGACGACCATTTCGCCGACGCCGGTGATGAAGATCACGCAGGCAACGAAGAGGTTGCGGTTCTCATTCAGGTCGACCTTCTGGAACATCTTGAAGCCGCTGACCGCGATGAAGCCGTAGAGCGTGACGCAGACGCCGCCCATCACGCAGCTGGGGATGGTCTGGAGGAACGCCATCAGCGGGCTGACGAAGCTCACGATGATGCAGAGGACGGCGCAGCCCCAGATGCTGGTCACGGAGGCGTTGCGGGTGATGGCGACGCAGCCGATGCTCTCGCCGTAGGTGGTGTTGGGAGCGCCGCCGAAGAAGGCACCGACGATGGAGCCGATACCGTCGCCGAGGAGGGTGCGGCTCAGACCCGGCTTTTCAAGCAGGTTCACGCCGATGATGGAGCTGAGGTTCTCGTGGTCGGCGAGGTGCTCGGCGAAGACTACGAAGGCGACCGGGACGTAGGCGGTGAAGAGGGTCAGGAAGTAGGTGCCGTTCAAGTCCTTCAGACCGTTGCCGCCGAGCAGGAAGGTGAAGTCCGGCGCGGCGATGATGCCGCAGTCTTTGAAGGCGGAGTAGTCGATGATGACGAGCGCGGGGTTATTGGTGGCGTTGCCGATGATCGCGAAGATGCTCGCCGCGGCATAGCCCGCGAGGACGCCGATGATGAAGGGGATGAGCTTGCCGAGCTTCTTGCCGAAGGTGGAGCAGAGCATTACGACCGCGAGGGTGATAAGACCGCAGATGAGCGCGACGTAGGTGCTGCCGCCGGAAACGCTGGAGCTCATCAGATCGCTGACGGCGTTGCCGGAGAGGGACAGACCGATGATCGCGACGGTGGGTCCGATAATGACGGGAGGCATCAGCTTGTCAATCCACGCGACGCCGCAGAACTTCACGACGATCGCGATGATGACATAGACGAGACCAGCCATCGCAGCGCCGATGATGAGGCCCCAGTAGCCAGCCGCCATCGAGGCTGCGCCGCCGAAGGCGGAGCACATCGAGCCGATGAAGGCGAAGCTGGAGCCGAGGAAGACGGGGCTGGAGCTCTTGGTGAAGAGTAGGTAGACGAAGGTGCCGCAGCCCGCGCCGAAGATGGCGGCGGAGGCGGGCAGGGAGGAGCCCGTTGCGCTGTTGACGACGGCGGGAACTGCGATGGTGGCAGCCATGATCGCGAGCAGCTGCTGGATCGCGAACAGGATGATCTGCGCGAATCTGGGCTTGTCCTTGATGCCGTAGATGAGGTTCATACGATTTTTCTCCTTTTCCTTTTTGGTTTATGTGAATTGGTCTTGCGCTTTTTCATAGAGGGAGACGCTCGTCTCCCCGTCGGTCTCGTCGAGCTTCACGGAGACGACCTCGGTCGCCGCGGTGGGGATGCTCTTGCCGATGTAGGTCGCCTTGATGGGCAGCTCCGCGTGGCCGCGGTCGATCATGCAGAAGAGCTGGATCCGCGCCGGTCTGCCGAGCGCCATCAGTGCGTCCATCGCGGCGCGCGCCGTGCGGCAGGTGAAGATCACGTCATCGACCAGAACGACCGTTTTGCCCGCAACGTCGAAGGGCACGCTCGTGCCGGAGAGGACCGGGGCGTCCGCGATCGTGGTGAGGTCGTCGCGGTAAAGGGTGATGTCCAGCTCACCGACGGGGACCTCCACGCCCTCAATGGTGCGGATGTTCTCCGCAAGGCGGCGGGCGAGCGGCACGCCGCGGGTGCGGATGCCGACGAGACAGAGGTTTTCAACGCCGTGGTTTTTCTCGATGATCTGGTGGGCGATGCGCACGAGCGTGCGCTCAAAAGCCTGCCGGTCTAAGATCTGCGCCTTGAATCTCAGCTCCATTTTGAAATCAAACCTCCGGATAATGAAAAAGACCCTGTCCCTCTCAAGGTAAGGACAAGGTCAGACGAAAACGGCGCACGCCGTCTTTACGATCTTTTTAGTATCCTGACGCCTTGTCGGCCGCTCTGGACCGAATTAAAGAGGTCTTGTTCGATTACAAACTTTAGCACAGGATATAGGATTTGTCAACAGGAAATTTACAAAATTTTGATTTTTTCTTTTTCTTTGTGAAAAGATGCAAAAATGATGCCGATCCGCGCGGAAGGTGATGCAATTTTGGTTTAAACTGCGGGCAGAGATGAAACAAAGGAGGGCTTCGGCGATGACGGAACAGATGCACCCGCCGGTGAAACGGCGCAGAAAGGGGAGAGCGGGGATCGTTTTTCTCCTGCTGCTCGCGCTTCTGGCGGCAGCCGTGCTCTGCTCCCCGGCGTAGCTGCGCAAGCGCGTTTATGTGGAGCTCTCCTCCCTGCGCTACCCGGACGACGTGCTCGCCCTTGCGCGCAGCAACCCGGATGCGCTCAATTATGTGCTCGGCTGGACGAAGGGCATTGAGGGCGACTATTCCCCGGACGCCATCGACCTCTCCGCCGACGTGACGCCCGGCGAAACGCCGCTGCTGCTCCAGTGGGACGCGCGCTGGGGCTACGCGACTTACGGCACGAATGTGATGGGGCTCGCCGGCTGCGCGCCGACCTGCCTTTCCATGGCGGTCGTCGGTCTGCGCGGCGACCTCAGCGCCAATCCGCTCGCCGTCGCGCGCTATAGCGAGAGTCAGGGCTGGTATGTCCCCGGCGTCGGCACCGCGTGGGATCTTCTCAGCGACGGTGCGGCGCATTTCGGGCTCAGCGCGGAGCGGCTGGAGCCGACGCGCGAGAACATGCTCGCCGCGCTGGACGGCGGAAAAGTGCTCATCGCGAGCATGCTTCCCGGCGACTTCACGAGTGCGGGCCACTTCATCGTCATCTCCGGCTACGAGACCGAGGGCTTCCGCGTCCTCGACCCGAACAGCCCGACAAGGAGCGCCAAGCTCTGGGGCTACAGCGTCCTGAAGGACCAGATCGCCGCGGTGTGGGCGTATTCATAAAATAGAATGAAGTCCGCCCCCGGCAGCGCCGGGGACGGACTTTTCAACATTATTTCTTAAAGCTGTCCTTCAGCGCAACGGCGCGGTTGAACACGAGGTGTCCGGGCGCGCTGTCGCGGTTGTCTACGCAGAAATAGCCGAGGCGCAGGAACTGGAAGGAGGCGGGAGCGGCGGCGTCGCCGAGCATTTTTTCCAGCTTGCAGCCGGTCAGCACTTCGAGGGAATCCGGATTCAGGCAGGCGAGATAATCCTTGTCCGCGCCGTCCGGATCGGGATCGGAGAAGAGATTGCCGTAAAGCCGGACCTCGGCGTCCACGGCGGTCGCGGCATCCACCCAGTGGAGCGTCGCGCCCTTGACCTTGCGGCCGTCGGCGGGGTCTCCGCCGCGGGATTCCGGGTCATAGGTGCAGAGCACCTCTGTGACATTGCCCGCCTCGTCCTTGACGCACCCGGTGCAGCGGATGAGATACGCACCCTTGAGGCGGCACTCCGCGCCCTCCGGCGTCAGGCGCTTATACTTGGGGACAGGCACCTCCATAAAGTCGTCCGCCTCGATCCAGAGGTGGCGGGAGAAGCTGACCTGCCGGGTCCCGGCGTCGGGATCGTTCGGGTTATTCTCCACCTCAAGCAGCTCGCTCTCGCCTTCGGGATAGTTCGTGACGGTGAGCTTCACAGGGCGGAGGACCGCCATGGCGCGCTGGGCGTGGTCGTTCAGGTCCTCGCGCAGACAGTGCTCAAGGAAGGCGTATTCCACCGTGCTCGGCACCTTGGCGACGCCGATGCGCTCGCAGAAATTGCGGATGGACGCCGGTGTATAACCGCGGCGGCGCAGACCGCAGAGCGTCGGCATGCGGGGATCGTCCCACCCGGAGACAAGACCCTCCTCGACCAGACGGCGCAGCTTGCGCTTGCTCATGACCGTGTGGTCGATGCCGAGACGCGCAAACTCAATCTGGCGCGGCTTGCAGGGGACGGAGACGTTATTCACGACCCAGTCATAGAGCGGGCGGTGGTCCTCATACTCCAGCGAGCAGAGCGAGTGGGTGATGCCCTCCAGCGCGTCCTGAATGGGGTGGGCGAAGTCATACATCGGGAAGATGCACCACTTCGTACCCTGCCGGTGGTGCTCAATATAGCGGATGCGGTAGAGCACGGGGTCGCGCATGTTGAAGTTGCCGCTTTCGAGGTCGATCTTCGCGCGCAGGGTGTATTTGCCCTCCGGGAACTCGCCGTTTTTCATGCGCTCGAAGAGGTCGAGGCTCTCCTCGATGGGGCGGTCGCGCCACGGGGAGCGCGCCGGGGTGCTCACGTCGCCGCGGTATTCGCGGAACTGCTCCGGTGTCAGCTCGCAGACATAGGCGAGACCCTTCTTGATGAGCTCGACGGCGTATTCATAATCCTTATCAAAATAGTCGGAGCCGAAGAAAAAGCGGTCGCCCCAGTCAAAGCCCAGCCAGTGGATGTCCTGCTGGATGGCTTCCACATACTCCTCGTCCTCCTTGGCGGGGTTCGTGTCGTCCATGCGCAGGTTGCAGAGCCCGCCGAACTTTTCCGCGGTGCCGAAGTCGATGCACAGCGCCTTGCAGTGGCCGATGTGCAGATAGCCGTTCGGTTCGGGCGGGAAGCGGGTGTGGACCTGCATACCTTCAAAGCGCCCGCCGGGGGCGATGTCCTCCCGGATATACTCGTGGATAAAGTTGCTGCTGCTTTCTTCCATAGTTGCGTTCAGCTCCTGTCACTTTCAAAAATGAATGGAAATATTATACACGCGACTGCCGGATTTTGCAATCCCCGCTTGACAAAAGAGAGAAGAAAATTTATAATGGCAGGGTCAAAGGCTTGGAAGGACAGGAGTAATCCTGATTTCGCGGGGCAAAGAGAGGGCGCGGCTTGGTGGAAAGCGCCCGTCCGCGGCGGGATGAAGGTCGGTCCGGAGCCGCCGGGGTGAACGTCAGGAAGTAAGCCCGGCCGGGTCTTCCCGTTACAGAAAAGCAATGAGAGCCGCGCGCATTTTTCGCGCGGAATTCAGGTGGTACCGCGCTGATTTTCGGGCGCCCTGAAGCGGAAGCATTCTCCGCTTCGGGGCGCTTTTTGTTTCTGCAAAAAATACTTCAGATATCAGGAGTGAACAAAAAATGAAAGAACTGCCAAAGGTGTATGAGCCCCAGACCGTGGAAAAGCGCATCTACGAGTTCTGGGAAAAGGGCGGCTATTTTGAGGGCAAGCCCGACAAGGCGAAAAAGCCGTTTTCCATCGTCATGCCGCCCCCGAACGTCACGGGCCAGCTCCACATCGGACACGCGCTCGACTGCACGCTTCAGGACATTCTGACCCGCTATAAGCGCATGCAGGGCTATGCCGCCGTCTGGGTGCCGGGAACGGACCACGCTGGCATCGCCACCCAGATCAAGGTGGAGGAGGACCTGCGCGTAAACGAAGGGCTCACGCGCTATGATCTCGGACGCGAGAAGTTTTTGGAGCGCGTCTGGGACTGGAAGGAAAAATACGGCAACCGTATCGTTGAGCAGCAGAAGAAGATGGGTGCGAGCTGCGACTGGAGCCGCAGCCGCTTCACGATGGACGAAGGCTGCTCCCGCGCCGTGCGCGAGGCGTTCTGCTCCCTCTACGAAAAGGGGCTCATCTATAAGGGCAGCCGCATCATCAACTGGTGCCCCCACTGCCTGACCGCCCTCAGCGACGCGGAGGTCGAATACGTCGATAAGCCGGGTCACCTCTGGTATATCCGCTATCCGCTCGCCGACGGCAGCGGCGACGTGACCGTCGCCACCACCCGTCCGGAGACGATGCTGGGCGACACCGGCGTCGCCGTCAACCCCGGCGACCCGAATCTGCGCCACCTTGTGGGCAAAAAGTGCATCCTCCCGCTCGTCGGCAGAGAGATCCCCATCGTCGGCGACGAATACTGCGAGATCGGCTTCGGCACCGGCGCGGTCAAGATGACCCCGGCGCATGACCCTAACGACTTTGAGGTCGGTCTGCGCCATAATCTGGAGGTCATCCGCGTCATCGCCGATGACGGCACCATGAACGAAAACGCCGGCGCTTACGAGGGACTTGACCGCTACGCCTGCCGCAAGCAGATCGTCGAGGACCTCGACGCGCAGGGCTATCTCGTCAAGACCGAGGACTACAGCCACAATGTCGGCACCTGCTACCGCTGCCACAACGACGTGGAGCCGCTCATCTCCGCCCAGTGGTTCGTCAAGATGCAGCCGCTCGTGAAGGAAGCCATCCGCACCGTCCGCGACGGCGAGGTGAACTTCGTCCCCGAACGCTTTACCAAGACCTATATGAACTGGATGGAGAACTGCCACGACTGGTGCATCTCCCGCCAGCTCTGGTGGGGTCACCAGATCCCGGCATGGTACTGCGCCGACTGCGGCCACATCACCGTCAGCCGCACGGACGCATGCCAGTGCGAAAAGTGCGGCAGCAAAAACATCACCCGCGAGGAGGACGTGCTCGACACGTGGTTTTCCAGCGCGCTCTGGCCCTTCTCCACGCTCGGCTGGCCCGATAAGACCGAGGAGCTGGACTACTGGTATCCCACGAGCGTGCTCGTGACGGGCTACGACATCATCTTCTTCTGGGTCGCGCGCATGATCTTCTCCGGCATGGAGCAGATGAAGGAGCACCCGTTCGACACCGTGTTCATCCACGGCATCGTGCGCGACAGCCTCGGCAGAAAGATGAGCAAGTCTCTCGGCAACGGCATCGACCCGCTTGAGATGGCGGAAAAATACGGCGCGGACGCGCTGCGCTTCAACCTCATCACCGGCAACAGTCCCGGCAACGACATGCGCTTTTACACCGAAAAGTGCGAGGCGATGCGCAACTTCTGCAACAAGATCTGGAACGCGAGCCGCTTCGTCATGATGAACCTCACGGTGGAGGAGAACGTCCTGCCTACCCGCCTCGAGCTGGAGGACAAGTGGATCCTCAGCAAGCTGAACGACACCGTGAAGGCGGTCTGCGAGAACCTCGACAAGTATGAGCTCGGCGTCGCCGCCGCGAAGATCTACGACTTTATCTGGGACGATTTCTGCGACTGGTATATCGAGCTCACGAAGCCCCGGCTTCAGGGCGAGGACGCACAGGCGAAGCTCGGCGCGCAGCATGTGCTGCTCTATGTCCTGACCGATATCCTGAAGCTGCTGCACCCGTTCATGCCCTTCATCACGGAGGAGATCTGGCAGGCGCTGCCCCACGAGGGCGAGGCGCTTATCGCCGCGGAGTATCCGAAGTATCGCGCCGATCTCTGCTTTGCCGAGGACGAGGCGAACTTCGAGATGGTCATGGAGGCGATCCGCGCCGTCCGCGCCCGCCGCGCGGAGATGAACGTGCCGCCCTCCCGCCGCAGCCACCTCATCATCGCGACGGACGCGCCGACTGCGTTTGAAAGCGGCGCGGCGTATATCCGCAAGCTCGCTTACGCCGAGACAGTTCAGATCACCGACGCCGCCCCGGAGGACACCGCGGGCATGGTCTCCGTCGTCACCGGACGCGCCAGAATGTTCATGCCGATGGCGGACCTCGTCGATTTTGAAAAGGAGCGCGCCCGCATCGCGAAGGAGCTCGCGAACGCGGAAAAGCAGCTCGCCGGACAGAACGCCAAGCTCGCGAACGAAAACTTCGTCGCCCGCGCCCCGGAAGCGGTCGTAAACGCCGAGCGCGAGAAGAAAGCCAAGCTCGAAGCGCTGATCGAAAACCTGAACGAAAGCCTGAAGAATCTGGGCTGATAAAAACTATATACCTTCCCGCCGCTGCATTTTTTGCAGCGGCGGTTTTCTTTTGACAAATTTTTCCGCATATATCTGCTACCATCGGCATAGCGACTTTGAAAAGGAGGCGATGCGCGCGTGAAGGTGTTTTCCGCGTATCAGAACGGACGGCTCACGATCTATCTGACGGGGGAGCTGGATCACCATGAGGTGAAAAAATCCATGAGCGTGATCGAAAATCTGCTGGATGAATATATGCCGCGGGAGTGTGTGCTGGATCTCGGCTCGCTGAGCTTTATGGACTCGTCCGGCATCGCGCTGATCTTAAAGCTGCACCGGCGGCTTTCGGAGACGGGCGGCGGCGCGTGGGTGGAAAACGCCGCGTCGCAGCCGGCCAAGGTGCTCTGCGCCGCGGGGATCGGACGGATCGTGAAGATCGGCATCGCAAAGGAGGCACAGGAGGCGAGATGAAAAGCAGCAACTACATAAAGCTGGAATTTCCCGGAAAAAGCGCGAACGAGGGGCTCGCGCGCAGCGCTGTGGCGGCGTTCGCCGCCCAACTGGACCCGACGATCGACGAGCTCGGCGACATCAAGACCGCCGTCAGCGAGGCGGTGACGAACGCGATCGTCCACGCTTATCCGAACCAGATCGGCACCGTGTGGCTGCGCGTTCGGCTGCTGGGGGAGGAGTATCTGGAGATCACGGTGAAGGACAAGGGGCGCGGGATCGAGGACGTTGAGCGCGCCCGCCAGCCGCTTTTCACCACCGGCGGCGAGGACCGGAGCGGTATGGGCTTTACCATTATGGAGAGCTTCATGGACAAAATGCGCGTGAAAAGCGCGCCGGGCAAGGGCACGACCGTGACGCTGCTGCGCCGCATCCGAAGGAAGCGCGAGGCGTGACGGAGCGGCTGGACACCCCGGTGCTCATCGCGGCGTCCCAAGCCGGGGACGGCGAGGCGACGGCGCGGCTCGTGGAGGAGAACAGCGGGCTTATCTGGTCCGTGGCGCGGCGCTTTTTCGGGCGCGGTGCGGAGCCGGACGACCTCTATCAGCTTGGCTGCGTCGGCTTCCTGAAGGCGGTCGCCGGCTTTGATACGGCGTTCGGCACCCAGTTTTCCACCTACGCCGTGCCGAAGATCTCCGGCGAGATCCGCCGCTTTCTGCGCGACGACGGACCGGTCAAGGTCAGCCGCGGGCTGAAGGAGCAGGCACAGCGCATCCGCGCGGCGCGCTCTGCGCTGGAGCAGCGCCTCGGCAGGGAGCCTTATCTCAGCGAGATCGCGGCGGAGACCGGCATTTCGCCGGAGGACATCGCCGCCGCGGAGACCGCCGCCGGACCGACGGAATCGCTCCAGCGCGAGAGCGAGGACGGCTTCACGCTTGAACACGTCCTCGGCGACTACGGCGCGGAGGAGCGGCTCATCGAGCGCTTTGCACTCTCAGAGGCGATCGACGCCCTCGGCGAGCGGGAGCGGAAGCTCATCTCGCTGCGCTTTTTCCACGGGCTTACGCAGGACAAGACCGCCCGTATCCTCGGCGTCTCGCAGGTGCAGGTCTCGCGCTTAGAGCGCCGTGCGCTGGCGTTTTTGCGCGAAAGGCTCGGAGCGGGGGAGAACTGAAAAGCGGGGACTGCGCATGATACGCGGTCCCCGCTTTCGTTTGCCTTGCCTTTCGCGGAAAAATAGAGTATAATGTCCCGGAAATCAAAATTTTTGGGAGACGCTATGGACAGCCAATTCAGAGAAAGATTTATCGCGGCGCGGCGCGCGCTCATCGCGTCGGAGTTTGCGTTTTTGAACCCGGAGCAGCGCAGGGCGGTCATGACCGTCGAGGGACCGCTGCTGCTGCTCGCCGGCGCGGGCAGCGGAAAGACGACGGTGCTCATCAACCGCATCGCGAACCTTGTGCGCTACGGGACCGCCTCGGAGAGCGACTTTGTGCCGGAGAGCGCGACGGAGGCGGACATCGCCGTGATGGAGGCGGGACCCTCCGAGGAAGCACAGCGCATCGCCGCCGTCGACCCGGTGGAGCCGTGGCGCATCCTCGCCATCACCTTCACGAACAAGGCGGCGGGGGAGCTCAAGGAGCGCCTTTCCCGGACGCTCGGTCCCGCGGCGGAGGATATCTGGGCGCAGACCTTCCACAGCGCCTGCGTCCGCATCCTGCGGCGCGACGCGGAGCGCCTCGGCTATTCCCGCTCCTTCACGATCTACGACACGGCGGACACCCAGTCCGTCGCGAAAAAGATCCTCCGCGAGATGGACCTTGACGAAAAAATGTTCCCCTATCGCTACGTGCTCTCCGTCATCAGCAAGGCGAAGGACGAGATGCTGACGCCCGCGCAGCTGCTCGAACAGGCGAACAAGAGCTACGATGTCCGCAAAAGGCGCGTCGCGGAGGTGTATCAGGAGTATGAAAAGCGCCTGCGCGAGGCGGACGCGATGGATTTCGACGACCTCATCCTGAACACCGTGCGGCTGCTGCTGGAGCATGAGGACGTCCGCGCGTTTTATCAGAAAAAGTTCCGCTACGTCCTCGTCGACGAGTATCAGGACACGAACCATCTGCAATACCTGCTCGCGAGCACGCTGGCGGGCGGCTATGAGAACATCTGTGTCGTCGGCGACGACGACCAGAGCATCTATAAATTCCGCGGCGCGACGATCCGCAACATCCTCGATTTTGAAAACGACTATAAAAACGCGCGCGTCATCAAGCTCGAACAGAATTACCGCTCCACCGCCCACATCCTGGAGGCGGCGAACGGCGTCATCCGCAATAACTCCGAGCGACGCGCCAAAAAGCTCTGGACCGCGCAGGACGGCGGTGAGAAGCCCGTGCTCCACGTTTCCCCGAACGAGGACGAGGAGGCGCAGTTCGTCGCCGACAAGATCCTTGAGGATTTTTCCCGCGGCGAGCGCTGGAGCGACCACGCGGTGCTCTACCGCATGAACGCCCAGTCGAACAAGCTGGAATATGCCTTCAAGCGCCGCGGAATCCCTTACCGGATGTACGGCGGACTGAAGTTCTTTGACCGCGCCGAGGTCAAGGACGTGCTCGCTTACTTGAATGTCATCGCGAACCCGGCGGACGATCTGCGTCTCGCGCGCATCATCAATGTTCCCGCCCGCGGCATCGGCGCCACAACGGTGGAAAAGCTCGGCGAGATCGTCGCACGCGAGGGACGGAGCGCCTTCTCCGTCGCGGAGCATGCGGACGAATACCCGGAGCTCCAGCGCGCCGCCGCCAAGCTGCGGCTGTTCGCGGCGCTCATCGCGGAGCTGCGCGCCAAGAGCGCGGAGGTGCCGCTCGACGAGCTCTATGACGAGCTGATGGAGCGCACGGGCTATATCCGCGCGCTTCAGGAGAAGGATATCCCGGAAAACGAGGCGAAGATCGAAAACGTCAAGGAGCTGAAGTCCAATATCCTGAGCTTCATCAAGGAGACCGGCGACGCCTCGCTCCACGGCTTCCTCGACGAGGTCGCGCTCTATACGGACCTCGACACGCTCGGCGCGGACGCCGACTGCGTTGTGATGATGACGATCCACTCGGCGAAGGGGCTGGAATTTCCGGTCGTGTTCCTCGTCGGTGCGGAGGAGGGGATCTTCCCCGGCATCCGCGCCATCGGCGAGCCGGAGGAGATGGAGGAGGAGCGGCGGCTCTGTTATGTCGCCATCACGCGCGCGCAGCGCCGGCTCTATATCACCTGCGCCCAGCAGCGCATGCTTTTCGGCAGAACGAGCAACAACCGCGTGTCCCGCTTCGTGGAGGAGATCCCGCCGGAGCACCTCGACCGCGGCTATGTCCCGCGCGGCTACGGCTACAGCGACGCGCCCCGCGGCTTTGAAGGCTCCAGTGGTCAGAAGCCGCGCCACACGCCGAGCCCCATCCGCCCCGTCATCACGCCAGCGAGCGCCAAGGCTGCTCCGCCCGCCTTCGCCCTCGGCGACCGTGTGGAGCACAAGAGTTTCGGACCCGGCAAGATCGTCGCCATGACCGCGATGGGCGGCGACCATCTCGTCGAGATCGACTTCGAGCGCGAAGGCGTTGGCAGAAAGCGCCTGATGCTGAAGGCGGCGTCGAAGCTGATGAACAAGTTATAAAACAATGGAGAGACCCTGCCGGGTTCCCGGCAGGGTCTCTCCATTGTTTTCAACAGTTTAATAGCCAGACGGCGAAGTTGAGATAAGCGGCGAAGATGAGCCAGACGGTATAGGGGATTTGCAGCTTGCCCGCGCCGGGGGCGCATTTTTCAAAGTTTACAAGCATCAATATCACGAGGAAGATGAGGAAAATGAGCCAGAAAAAGCTCAGCAGCAGCGCGCCGAAGCGGAAGAAAAACACCGTCCAGAGAAAATTTACGACGAGCTGCGTGCAGAAGAGAAACAGCGCATCGGCGCGGTCCGGCGCGCCGCCGAGCTGCACACGCGCGGCGGAGATACCCATTAGAAGGAAGAGAATGCTCCACACGATCGGAAACAGCCATGCGGGGGGAGAGAGCGCCGGACGGATGAGTGTCGGGTCCTCCATCCGCCCCGCGTTCACGAGCGCGGACGCCCCGCCGACCGCGAGCGAGATCACGATCCAGAGGATATAAGTCCAGGTCTTTTTCGTTTTTGCGTTCAAAATTTCATCACCCGTCCAAAGTCTATGCAGTTTTTGGGACGGGTATTCTTTTTCTCAGCTTCGCTTTGTGCAGCCGAGCCTTTGCAGCTCCGCAAGCAGCAGCGCGCGGTTTGCCTCGGTCATCGGAACGAGCGGGAGGCGAAGCTCGCCGGAGCAGAGTCCGAGCGCGTCCATCGCCGCCTTGACCGGAATGGGATTTGTTTCGACAAACAGCAGGCGGAAGAGCGCCGCGAACTGTGCCGCGCGCTCCCGTGCCGCGGCGAAGTCGCCGCGCAGACCAAGCTCCGTGAGCCCGGCAATTTCCGCCGGCAGAAGGTTCGACGCCACGGAGATGACACCGTGCGCGCCGAGCGCCATCATCGCCACGGTATGGTCGTCATTGCCGCTCCAGAGATTGAGCTCCCCGGCGCACTCGGCGGCGACGCGCGCGATGAGCGAAAAGTCTCCGCTCGCCTCCTTGACGCCGTTGATGTTTTCGTGGTGCGCGAGAACGCGGTAAGTCTCCGCCGTGAAGCCGAGCGCCGTCCGGCTCGGTACATTGTAGAGGACGACCGGCGCGTCGGAGGCGTCGGCAACGGCGGAGCAGTGGGCGACGATGCCCGCCTGCGTCGTTTTGTTGTAATACGGCGGCGTCAGCAGCACGGCGTCCGCGCCGTGGAGCGCGGCGAACCGGGCTTTTTTCACGCAGGCGGCGGTGTTGTTGCCGCCGACACCGGCGATGATCTTCATCCTGCCCGCCGTGTGCTGAACGCAGAGATCCACGAGCTTCTCATACTCGTGGATCTCTAACGTGGCGTTTTCTCCCGTCGTTCCGGCGACCGTGATCGCGGCAATGCCGTTTTCGGCTTGGAAGTCGAGGAGCTTTTTCATCTGTTCAAAGTCGATCCCATCTTTCGTAAACGGCGTCACAATGGCTGTGGACGCGCCGCGGAATATGGGCTGCTTCAAAATAACAAACGCCTCCTATTTGATTTTTGCGGGGATGATCATCTGCGCTCGATATAGCCCTTTGCGCAGAGCAGCTCGGCGAGCTCCACGCCGCCGCCTGCCGCGCCGCGCAGGGTGTTGTGGCTCAGGCAGACGAATTTGTAGTCATACTGCGTATCCTCGCGCAGACGGCCGACGGAGATCGCCATGCCGCCTTCGAGCATGCGGTCGAGCTTTGTCTGCGGGCGGTCATCCTCGTCGAAGTAGTGCAGAAACTGCTTCGGCGCACTGGGCAGCGCAAGCGCCTGCGGCTCGCCGCGGAAGGTGCGCCATGCCTCCAGAATTTCCTCCTTGGAGGGCTTCTTTTCAAAGCGCACGAACACGCAGGCAAGGTGGCCGTTGCTGACCGGGACGCGGATGCACTGCGCCGTGACGGAGGGGGACGCCGCGGTCCGGATCGCGCCGTTTTCCAGCGTGCCCCAGACCTTCAGCGGCTCGCGCTCGCTCTTTTCCTCCTCGCCCCCGATATAGGGGATGACGTTATCCACCATCTCCGGCCACGTCTCGAAGGTCTTGCCCGCGCCGGAGATCGCCTGATAGGTGCAGACGAGAATGTCGGAAATGCCGTATTTTTCCCGCAGGGGGCTCAGCGCCGGGACATAGCTCTGGATGGAGCAGTTGCTCTTGACCGCGATGAAGCCGCGGGTCGTGCCAAGGCGCTTTTTCTGTGGTTCAATGACGGCGAGGTGCTCCGGGTTGACCTCCGGGATGACCATCGGGACGTCCGGCGTCCAGCGGTTGGCGCTGTTGTTGGAGACGACGGGGCATTCCAGCTTCGCATACGCCTCCTCCAATGCGAGTACGGCGTCCTTCGGCATGTCGACCGCGCAGAACACAAAGTCCACCTGCGCGGCGATCGCCGCCTTGTCTGCGTCCGCGTCCATCACGACGAGGTCCTTATATTTCTCCGGAAACGGCGTTTCGATCGCCCAGCGGCTCCGCGCCGCTTCCTCGTAAGTCTTTCCGGCGCTCCTTGCGCTCGCCGCGATGACCTTCAGTTCAAACCACGGGTGGTTTTCCACCAGCGAGATAAAGCGCTGACCGACCATTCCCGTGCCGCCGATAATGCCTACCCTGTATTTTTCCATGCTTTTCCGTTCCTTTCCGACCGGTGCTCCGACCCAGTTTTGATCCTATGCGCCGCCGCTGAAAAACAGAACTTCCGACAAAGCTCTTGATTTGGCGGCGGAATTCTACTATAATAAAATATCACACGGCGCATTTTGCCGCTTTGGTGCTTTACAGTATAACATTCAAGAGAAAGAGCGTCAACGGATTTTTTATGAAAAAACGATCAGCTGTCATCTTAATACTGGCACTGTGTCTTGTTCTCGGCTGCACCGGGCTCGTTTCCGCCAAGCGGGGCGTTTACGTCAACGGCGGCGAGCTGATGGAGGGGGAGCTGGCGCAGAGCTATGCCATCGGCGCGAACGGCACCGCGCTGCTCGGAACGGAGAACGTCAAGGTCCTCACCGCCGCGGGCGTCACCTCGCTCGACGGCGCGGAGGAGGTCGGCGGGGGAGGGCTCCGCTACGACGACGGCAGCGTCCGCATCGCCGCGCGCACCATCCGCGTCGGGCTGCGCTATACTTACTCCGAAAAGCGCGACAGCGCGATGGAGGCGGCGAATCTGGAAAACGCCGTCGGCAGCGGGTATCAGTTCGGTTATTTCGACACCGACCGCAGCTTCGTCCCCTACGAGGACGAGGACGCCTTCACCGCGGAGCGCCAGATCACGATGCGCCCCCTTGGGGACGGCAGCGGCGTCGGCGTTTACATTACCGGAACGGACACGCTGCTCTACAGCGTGGAGTCCACGGACGCGGAGAATTATCTCGCCGTCCGCCCCGTGTCGGACAGCGCCGAGGCGGTCACATGGTTTGCCCAGAAGCGCTATTACGGCGATTTTGCTTACGCTGTGCTGGACCCGGAGGAGCCGAAACTCACGGTCGTGAACAGCGTGGACATCGAGCGCTATGTCTCCGGCGTCTGCGCCGCGGAGATGGGCAGCAGCTTCCCGCTCGAAGCGCTGAAGGCGCAGGCTGTCGCCGCGCGGACTTACGGTCAGAGCTATATCCAGAGCGAGGCGTATTTCGCGGATTTCGGCTTTGACGTCACGAACGACGACTATTGTCAGGTCTATTTCGGCTATACGGATGCCGAGCGTCTCGTCGCTGCCGCGGCGGAGACGGAAAACCAGTATCTCACCTATAGAAACCGCCTTATCAGCGCGCTCTATTTCGCCGCCGACGGCGGCTCCACGCTCGACAGCGAGGCGGTATTTCCGAACCGGCTGGACTATCTCCGCGGCGTCACGGACCCCTACGAGGCGGCGGCGTGGACCCGCGGGGCGTATGGCCACCGCGTCGGTATGAGCCAGTGGGGTGCGAACGCGATGGCGCGGTATTACAACAAAGATTATAAGGATATTCTGGGCTTCTACTACACCGGCGTGGGGCTCAGCTATGGTACGCTATGAAAAAATCTGATTTTTACTTTGATCTTCCGCAGGAGCTGATCGCCCAGACGCCGCTGGAGCGGCGCGACGGCTCGCGCCTGCTCTGTCTCGATAAAGTGACCGGCGCGATGGAGCACCGTCATTTTTACGATCTGCCCGAATACCTGCGCCCCGGCGACTGCCTCGTGATGAACGATTCCCGCGTGCTGCCCGCGCGGTTGATGGGCCATCGCGTTCCGGGCGGCGGCGTCTGCGAGGTGCTGCTGCTGACGGATAAGGGCGACGGCGTCTGGGAATGCCTCGTCCGTCCGGGACGCAAGCTGCGCCCCGGTGCGGAGATCAGCTTCGGCAACGGGGAGCTGACCGCCACGGTGGAGGCGGAGGTCGAGGGCGGGAACCGCCTTGTGCGCTTTCATTATGACGGCATTTTTCTCGAAGTGCTCGAACGCCTCGGCGAAATGCCGCTTCCGCCCTATATCAAGGAAAAGCTTGCCGACTCTGAGCGTTATCAGACCGTTTACTCCCGCGAGCTCGGCTCCGCCGCGGCGCCGACAGCCGGGCTGCACTTCACGCGTGAGCTGCTGGACAAGATCGCCGCGCAGGGCGTGAAGCTCGCTTACGTGACGCTCCACGTCGGGCTCGGCACCTTCCGCCCTGTGAAGGAGGACGACGTGCTCGACCACGAGATGCACTCGGAGTTCTGCATGGTCCCGGAGGAGACGGCGCGGATCATCACGGAGACCAAGTGCGCCGGCGGGCGCATCATCTCCGTCGGCACGACCTCCTGCCGCACGCTGGAGAGCTTCGCAAACCCAGACGGCACGATGGACCCCCGCAGCGGCTGGACGAATATTTTCATCTATCCGGGCTACAAGTTCAAGTGCATCGACGCGCTCGTGACGAACTTCCACCTCCCGGAGAGCACGCTCATCATGCTCGTCTCCGCCTTGGCCGGAAGGGAGAACATCTTAAACGCCTACCGCACCGCGGTAGAGGAGCGCTACCGGTTCTTCTCGTTTGGGGATGCTATGTTTATCCACTGAGAAAACGTGGGTGCGGGTATAAAATGTTGACAATATAACAAAATAGGCATATAATACAGCAAAAAGGAGGCGGCACAATGGGTAAGGTTTCGACAAGCATTTCCATCGACGCGGATGTTAAGGCGCAGGCGCAGGAGCTTTTTGCGGACTTCGGTATGGATCTCTCCACGGCGATCAACATCTTCCTTCGCCAGTCGATCCGCGACAACTGCATCCCGTTTACGATCCGACGCGAGGTCCCGAATGCCGACACGGTGGCTGCGATGAAGGAAGCGGAGGAGCTGGACAAGGATCCCGCCGCTTATCGGCGCTATCATTCGTTCTCCGAGCTGCTCCGGGAGGTCGAGGCGGATGCTTGACATCATAGCGTCCAACCGCTTTAAGAAGGACCTGAAGCTTGCCCTGAAACGGGGCTATCAGATCAGTCTGCTCGAAGAGGTTGTGGACAAGCTCGCCATGCAGCAGCCGCTGGAGGAACGATACAGGGATCATCTTCTGACCGGCGACTACGGCGGTTTCCGCGAGTGCCACATTACCCCGGACTGGCTTCTGGTGTATCAGGTCCGGGAAAACGAGCTGATCCTGTTTCTGTCGCGGACCGGGACGCACAGCGATCTGTTCTGAGCCGGGCGGCGAGGAACATCACCAAGGAGATTTCGATGTTTCAACTCATCAAAAAAGAAGGCGCCGCGCGGCGCGGGGCTTATGCTACGCCGCATGGCGTGATCCAGACGCCGGTGTTTATGAACGTCGGCACGCAGGCGGCGATCAAGGGCGGGCTTTCCGCCGGGGATCTGGAGCAGATCGGCACGCAGGTGGAGCTCAGCAACACTTACCACCTCCATGTCCGACCCGGCGACCGGCTCATCCGCGAGATGGGCGGTCTGCACAAGTTCATGACATGGAGCGGTCCGATCCTGACGGACTCCGGCGGGTTTCAGGTCTTTTCCCTCGCTGTGCTGCGCAAGATCCGGGAGGAGGGCGTGTCCTTCAACTCCCACGTGGACGGGGCAAAGATCTTCATGGGTCCGGAGGAGAGCATGCGCATCCAGTCAAATCTGGGCTCGGATATCGCCATGGCGTTCGACGAGTGCGTCAAGATCCCGTCGCCATACGAATATGTGAAAAAATCCTGCGAGCGCACGACGCGCTGGCTCGTGCGCTGCAAGGCGGCGCTCGCGGAATATAACGCCGAGCCGGACGCCGTGAACCCCGGACAGGTGCTCTGGGGCATCAATCAGGGCGCGGTTTACCGCGACCTGCGCATCGAGCACATGCAGCGCATTGCGGAACTGGACCTTCCGGGCTACGCCATCGGCGGGCTTGCGGTGGGGGAGACCCATCAGGAGATGTACGACACGATCGAGGCGGTGGAGGCTTACATGCCCGCCGACCGCCCGCGCTACCTCATGGGCGTCGGCACGCCGAGCAACATCATCGAGTCCGTTGCCCGCGGCATCGACTTTTTCGACTGCGTTATGCCCTCGCGCAACGGTAGGCACGGCCACCTCTTTACGTGGAACGGCGTTATCAACCTCAATAACCGCAAATACGACCACGACGCGGAGCCCATCGAGCCCGGCTGCGGCTGCCCCGCCTGCCGGCGCTACTCCAAGGCATACATCCGCCATCTGCTCAAGGCGCAGGAGCCGCTCGCACTGCGTCTGATGGTGACGCATAACCTCTGGTTCTATAACCACCTGATGGAGCGCATCCGCGAAGCGCTGGACGCCGGGGAATTCGCCGCGTTCCGCCGCGAATATTCCGAGCGGCTGGCGGTCCGCATCTGAAATCTTCCGAAAAACGCCGGATTTCTTTAGAAAAGTCTTGCAATTCCGGAAGAGAGCATATATACTAACTTTTGTTACTAAATGAGGAGGTTCATTCCCGAATGAAAAAGAAGATCAAATCTCTGCTCGGCGTCCTTTCCGCGGCGATCCTCGCCTGCGTTGCCTTCACCGGCTGTGCCACTACCGGCACGGATGGCAGCACGTCCTCCGGCGGCGGCTATACGTCCATCATCATGATCGTTGTCCTGATCGCGGTGTTCTACTTCTTCATGATCCGTCCGGAGAACAAGAAGAAAAAGAAGGCCGAGGAGATGCGCAACAGCCTCGCTGTCGGCGACAAGATCACCACCATCGGCGGTATGGTCGGCAAGGTCGTTGACATCAGCGGTGACCTCATCACCTTCGAGACCGGCGAGGACCGCGTCCGCGTTCAGGTCACCAAGTGGGCGATCTCCACGAACAGCATCCAGAAGGAAGAGCAGCCCGCCAAGTAAAAAACCGAACATCAAACGAAGCCTCCCCGAATAAGTTTGGAACAAGCTTATTCGGGGAGGTTTTTGCATGGATAAGAAAATGACGGCGGAGCGGCGGAGCGCGCGCCGCGCGGTGCTTGCGGGGCTGGGCGCTGCGGCGGGGATGCTGCTGCTCGTGCTGCTGGAGGCTGCGCTCTGCGCGGCGGGACGGCTGCCGCAGGGGAGGGAGGCACTCTGGGCGCGGCTCGCGCTGCTGCTCGCGTCCGCCGCTGCGGGGCTCGTCGCCGCCGGCGGGGTCAGGACGGGGAAGCTGACCTACGCCGCGATGACCGCCGGGGTGTTGTCACTTTTTGTAATCATTTTGGGGCTGCTCTGCGAAAGTTCTACGCTTATCAACATCTCGCTTCTCTGGAATCTTCTCACCGTGCTATGTGGTGTTTTCGCCGGGACTATGTTGACCGCCCGCCGGCGGCGCAGGAGGAGAAGATGAATCCGAAAGATAACAAATAGTCATCAAACGTAAGGGTTAACATAATTCCGAATTGATTACCAAGATATGGGATTGATTACAGAGAGAAATCACAAGATATCGGTTGTAAACGCTGAAATTACGGGAAAATCGGGTGAGAAAGCGCTGCCGGATTGACGTGGTTAACATAATACAGTTAACATAATATTTAAGCATAATCCACAAAAATCAACTTATTTTTCCAAAGCTCTTGATTACGGGAGGAATTTGCGGTATATTATGTTCGCCTGCTGTTATGTAAATCAGCGGAAACCGCGGTGCACGGAAAGGTGCGTGATTTTTAATGGGCAGGTTTTTCTTTTTGCCGCCCCCAAAGCGGGGCTGGACAAGGCGGGACGGCGGCGTGCTGCCGCTGCTGCTCGCGATGCTGTTTTTCGGCGTGCTTGCCGGCGCTGCCGCGGCGATGCTTTTCCGCACTGACTTGGCGGGGGAGTTGGACGCCGCCGCGGTAGCCGCCCTTCTGCCGACGTCGCTGCTGCGCTCGCTCTGGCGCGCGCTGCGGTTTTTTCTTCTGCTTTTTCTGCTGGGGACGAGTTGGCTCGGCGTGGTGTTCACGCCGGCGGCGGCGCTGCTGCGCGGCGCGGTCCTCGGTCAAAGCGTGGCGGCGCTTTACGCCGCTTATTCTTACCGCGGGCTGCTCGCCGCGCTCATCGTGTTCGGTGCGCCCGCGCTCTGGTCGCTGCCGTGCTTCCTCTGCGCGGCGGGGGACGCATTTTCCGCCTCCCGTGCGCTCGCATCGATGCGCTTCGGTGTCTCCGCCCCGGCGGACCGCGCCGCCTTGCTGCGCCGCGCGCTGCTGATCCTCCCGCTGATCGCGCTGGACGCGGTCTACGGCTTTTATTTTGCACCCATGCTGCTCCGGCAGCTTTAGAAACGCCCCTGAATCTATAGAGAAAGGAGATACGAAGGATGAAGGATTCGCTCTGTCTTACGAAGTATGAGAGCTACCTCAAAAACGAAAAAAAAGCCTCGGCGAACACCCTTGCCTCCTATCTCCGCGACATTCGCCAGCTCGGTGAATATCTCTCCTCCCACACGGACCTCGGCTTCACCGCGGCGGACGAGGCGGTCCTGACGGAGTATATCGCGTGGCTCAAGGGGAAGGGCAAGTCCGTCGCGACCGTGTCGCGCGCTATCGCGTCCATCAAGGGCTTTTACGGCTTCCTGCTCGATACCGGCGCGGTGGACCACAGCCCCGCCGCCGTCCTCGTTCCGGACAAGACCACCCAGAAGCTGCCGCAGATCCTCACCAGCAAGGAGGTCGAGCTGCTGCTCGAACAGCCGGAGTGTGTGGACGCCAAGGGCTACCGCGACCGCGCCATGCTGGAGCTGCTCTACGCGACGGGCATCCGCGTCAGCGAGCTCATCAATCTGGACGTTTCCGACCTCAATCTCGCCGCCGGGATCGTCACCTGCCGCGGCAGAGACCACGAGCGCGCCATCCCGCTCTATTCCGCGGCGATCAAGGCGCTCGGCGAATATGTCGAGTTCATCCGCCCGCGGATGATCGCCTCGCCGGATGAGAAGGCTCTGTTCGTGAACGTCAGCGGCGAGCGCATGAGCCGGCAGGGTTTCTGGAAGCTCATCAAGTCCTATCAGGTCAAGGCGGGCATCGAGAAGGACATCACGCCCCACACCCTGCGCCACTCCTTCGCGGCGCACCTGCTGGAAAACGGCGCGGACCTCCACTCCATTCAGGAGATGCTCGGTCATGCCGACATCAGCTCCACGCAGATCTATTCCCACCTCGTGAAAAAACAGCTCAAGGACGTCTACAATAAGGCGCACCCCAGAGCGTGAAAAAAGAGAGCGAGCCGGTCGGAGGAAACTCC
Organism: Ruminococcus bicirculans (ex Wegman et al. 2014); assembly: GCA_963649145.1. Classification (GTDB taxonomy): domain Bacteria; phylum Bacillota; class Clostridia; order Oscillospirales; family Oscillospiraceae; genus SVKR01. The sequence continues at coordinate 77,092 of CAVJGI010000001.1, forward strand.
GGCCGGTTTTTTGTAAGTTTGTCAAACAAATTGGACAGCGAACTCGACAGGGGAAAGCAAGTGGAG
>CAVJGI010000002.1:0-74555 GCA_963649145.1 Ruminococcus bicirculans (ex Wegman et al. 2014)
GCAGCGAAGGCGGGGGTTCTCTTGCAACTTAGCGAAAAACAAGCGAATATGGGCGGCAAGAATCTCCCGTTCTATCTGATCTTCTTTATGATGGCCGGAAACGTGATCGGCGGCTCCAGCACGACGGGGACGGCGCAGCTCGCGATGACGGGCGGCTTCTCCGGCGTCTGGTATGGCTGGGCGGGCGTGTTCGGCGTTCTGGTCCTTGCGCTGCTGGGTGCAAAGCGCCTGCGCATCCTCGGCTACAATACCACCTCGGAAATGCTGAACGATTACTGCGGCCGCGTCCCGCGCTTCCTGCTCTGCCTCGGCCAGCTCTTTATCATTCTGGGCGTCTGCGCGCTTCAGTATTATGCCGGCGGCGAGTTCCTCACCAGCATGTTCCCCGGCGTCGTGTCCATGCAGATGGGCATGCTCATCACTGCGGCGGCGTTCCTGCTGATCTGCTTCTTCGGCGGTCTGCTCGGCGCGAGCCTCGCCAATATGATCAATGTGATCGTCATTTTCTTCTCGCTCATCCTCTGCACGGTGGTCGCGGTCGCGAACCACGGCGGCTGGTCCGCCGTCCACACCGCGGTGGCGAACATCCCGGAGGCGACGCAGCATGGCGGAAGCTGGTGGTCCCTGACCGGCGGCGTCGGCATTGCTTACGCGCTGAGCCTGATGGTCTCCGAGCCGGGCAACCGCATCAGCACCCAGTCCAACACCATGCTGGCGCTCACCGCGAAATCCCCGAAGGTCGCAAAATGGGGCATCCTCTGCGGCGGGCTGACGCTTCTGCCCGTCACGGCGATCTGCGCGGTCCTCGGTCTGATCTGCCGCGCGTTTTATCCCGAAACGCCGTCCGCGCAGGCAATGTCCACGGTCCTGATGACGCTCCACCCCGTGCTTTCCGGCATCGGTCTTGCGGGACTCTGGGCGGTCATCGTCTCCTCCGGCGTCGCGCTGCTGCTCGCTTCCGTCCAGCTCGTTGAATTTGACATTCTGGCACCGCTCAGGAAGGAGAAGAGTGCCCGCACGGAGAAGCAGGAGAAGACCACCTCCCGGATCATTCTCGTGATCCTGACCGCGATCACGGTCCTCGCGGCGTTCACGATCAAGTCCTTCGTCAGCGCCTTCCTCGCCATTCTCTGCATCACGCCGGCGTTCTTCGTTCTGGTCGTGGCGGTGCTTTACTGCCCGCAGCTGATCAAGAAGAGCAGCGCCATCGTCACAATGGGCTGCGCTTACATTTTCTTCCTGCTCTGGATGTTCGTCCCGGCGGTCAAGGCGGCGTTCCCGACCGCAATCTATTTCGAGTGGCCGATGTGCATCGCCGTGTTTATTCTCTGCTGCATCTTCGATAAGCGGAAGATCAGCATCCCGGAGCGCCGGGCAGAGTCCTTTGAACGCTTCCGCCGCGAAGAGGGCTGACCGGATCAAAATCTATCAACAAATTTTTACAGGAGAACAAGATGAGTATTCAAAAAGGTATCGACATGAAGCTGAATATCAAGCCGATCTTCGGCGCGATGGTCCACGAATATGCGTTTGAGGGTCCCTGCCGCTTCGGTGTCGGCGAGCAACTTTCGGCAGAATATGACCGCATGGCAGCCGGGATCGCGTTCAAGAAATTCAAAGAGGAGCTGGAGGCGCAGCTTTCCCGCAGCGAGTTCCGCCTTCTCGAACCGCTCTACGGCGAGCACGACGAGCAGTTTATCGTTCACGCCGACGATATTGAAAAAATGCGTGCGGACGATCTTGAGGCGGACTGCTATCTCGTTGCCTCCGTCGGCAGAACATACGACCAGATCTTGGCGCTCGCCGAGAAAACGCGCAAGCCGATCCTCTCCGTTCAGTTCTGCTGCAACAACACGATCGTCTCGGCAATGCTGCGCGCCCGCGGCTTTGAAGCCTATACCTTCCCGACGTGGGAGGAGACGGTCCGCCAGCTCCGCATCCTGCGCGTGCGGAAGGTTTTCCGGAAGAGCAACGTGATGCTCGTCACGAGAGGAAACTCCGTCATGGCGCCGATCAGCGCCTCGGACGGCTTCCTGAGTCTGGAGGAAGTGACCCGGAGGCTCGGTGTCCACTTCCGCTATCTGGACCTGCACGAATATCTCGATCAGGCGACCGGAAACGCCCCGGACGGCAACTACACGCTTCCGACGCGCCGCGGGCTCAATCTGACGGCGGACGAGCGGGAGGAGGTCAGCCGCCGCGCGGACGAGCTCATCGCAAACGCGGAGGAGTGTACCGTAAAGAAGCAGTATATCGAAAACTCGCTGCGTGCCTACATGCTCTCCAAAAAAGCCATGGAGCACATGGAGTGCAACGCCATGACGATCCCCTGCCCGGAGGCGTGCGCCACCACGCGGCTGAACAAGGAGCAGTTCACCTTCTGCCTCAATCATGCGCTGCTCTGCGAGGAGGGCATCCCCTCCGCCTGCGAGTACGATATCCCCGGTCTTCTGGCAATGATCGCGCTCAGCAACTTCAGCGCCTCCGCGCCCTATCTCGGCAACACGATCAGCGTGCCGCTCAAGGAGGATAACCGGACGCTCTATCATAATTTCATCTGGATGCCGAAGCTCGGCGAGGCGGTCGCGGAGATCGAGGACGAGGAGGCGCGCAGAAATCTGATCCTGACGCTCCACTCCGTCCCGAACCGCAAAATGCGCGGCTTCAATGAGCCCGACGCGCCTTACCGCATCCATCCCTTCACCGGCAGCGGCTGGGGCCCGACGCTGCGCCACGACTTCCGGCTCGATGCCGGACAGATCATCACGATGGCGCGCTTCTCGCCCGCGGCGGATGCGCTGTTCGTAGCGCGCGGCGTCGTCCGTTCGAGCGTCGGCGAGGACCTCAACGGCTGCACGAGCGGCGTGGTGTTCTCCGTGAAGGACAGACACGATTTCCACGAAAAGCAGGTCAGCTTCGGCAACCACATCCCGCTGGTTTACGGCGACTGCTTGGAGGAAATGGTCGAGTTCGGTAGGCAGCTCGGTCTTAAGGTCGTCACCGCCTGATGACCGCCCAGAGACCGGAGCTTCCGGAGCTCAGGCGGCGGCTTTCCGAGGCGGGGGAGCATCTCTGCGCGATCCGGGACTGCGCAGAGCCGGACGCGGAGTTCGTCTATGAAAATCTGCGTGCCTACGTCCTCGGAAAGCTGCTTCTGGAGGATGCGCCGGAGAGCGCGGACTCGCTCCGGGAGCTCACGGAACGGAGCATTCGGAACGCGCAGCGGCTGCGCGAGCGCGGCGTGTCGGTGGAGGAGGTCTCGCCCGGCTGCGGCGTGTCCTCCGCCGAGACGAAGCGGATATTGCTCCTGCTCTCGATCCAGAAAACGCTTGGGGTCCGCTTCGACGGGCAGAGCGCCGCGTATATGGAGACTGTCCGCGACCTTGCGGCGGAGATATGCCGCCTGCTGCGGGAGCGAAAGGAGTGAGCCCAATGGCGACAATTCAGGAAAAGCAGGACCGGCTCATTGACGATTTCAATGAGCTCGGTGACAGCTTCGACCAGTACAGCTATCTCGTGACCATAGCCTGCTCGCTGCCGGAGATGGCGGAGACGGAGAAAACGCCGGAGCGTCTCGTGGCGGGCTGCCAGTCGCAGGTCTGGCTCGCGATGCGCGCGCAGGACGGCAGGTTTTATCTTGAAGCGGACAGCGGAACGCTCATCATCCGGGGCGTGCTGAAGCTGCTGGAGGAGCTGCTGAACGGTGAGACGCTCGCCGATGTCGCCGCGGCGGAGATCACATTTCTCCGCAAAACGGCGATCATGGAGACCTTTGAGTCCAGCCGGCAGAAGGGCATGGGCTATATCTTGAAGCGCATCCGCGGCTTTGCCGCCGCCGCGCTGGAGCGGGGAGTGGACTGCTGTGCCTGATTTCACCGCATTGCGGCGGGATTTTCCGATTCTGTCGCAGGAGATCGGCGGGCGGCGGCTCGTTTATCTGGACAGCGCGGCGACGGCGCAGGTGCCGCTGCCGGTGCTGGAGCGCGTGCGGGCGCACTATGTCCGTGACAACGCCAACGTCCACCGCGGCATCCACAGCTTAAGCGAGCGGAGCACCGCAGCTTACGAAGCCGCGCGCGCCACCGTCGCCGCCTTTCTCGGCGCGGAGCCGGAGGAGATCATCTTCACCTCCGGCACGACCGGCGGGATCAATCTCTTGGCGCAGATGTTCGCCGAGCAGGTCCTCCGCCCCGGCGACGCCGTCATCACGACGCAGATGGAGCACCACTCCAACCTCGTGCCGTGGCAGGAGGCGTGCCGCCGGAGCGGGGCGGAGCTGCGCGTCGCGCCCGTCACGGACCGCGGGGAGCTCGACCTCCCGGCGCTCGCGCGGCTGCTGACGCCGGAGGTGAAGCTCCTCGCCATCACCGCCGTCTCCAACCTCACCGGCACGGTGAACCCGCTGGAGGCGATCATTCCGGCGGCGCACGCCGTCGGCGCGGCGGTGCTCGTGGACGCGGCGCAGGCGCTGCGCCACCGGCGCATCGACGTCCGCGCGCTCGGCTGCGATTTTCTCGTTTTCTCCGGTCACAAGCTCGGCTCACCCGGCGGCATCGGCGTGCTCTATGCCGCGCGGGACCGGCTCGCGCAGCTGCGCCCCGTCCGCTTCGGCGGCGGGATGGTCGACGACGTGACGGACTATGAAGCGACATTTTCCGCCGCGCCGCAGTGCTTCGAGGCGGGAACGCCGAACTATCCGGCGGCGATCGGGCTCGGCGCGGCGCTGGAATATTTGCAGGGCATCGGGCTGGACGCCGTCGCCGCGCGCGAGCACGCGCTGCTCGCGGCGTATGAGGAAATGCTCGGAAAATTCCCCGCCGTGCGTATTTTGGGCGCGCCGCGCTCTCGTGCCGGAGCGCTCAGCTTCACGGTCGAGGGCGCGAGCGCGTTCGATGTCGCCGTGCTGCTCGATAAGCTCGGCGTCGCGGTCCGCAGCGGCCACCACTGCGCCCGCCCCCTGCTCCGCCGCCTCGGTGCCGACTACGCCGTCCGCATCTCGCCCGCGTTTTATAATGACTTCGACGAGCTGGAGACCGTAGAAGCCGCCCTCCGCCGCGTCTTCGGCGTGCTGGGGGCGAAATAAAAAAAGCGCCCCATGGGCGCTTTTTCGCTTTTTAAAACAGCACGCAGCAGGTGAAAAGGTTCTCGGATACTTCCTTGCAAATCCAAAAGATGCGTGATATAATGCCACTATCAAAAAGGAGGTAAATAGAATGAAGAAAACACTTTGTCTGATCCTCGCACTCACTATGATATTTTCCCTTGCTGGATGCGGTAAAAGCGAAAAAACACCCGATGTTAAACAAAGTAACATTATCGAGCCGTATCTGGATGAAGAAGGAAACTTCGTTAGCAGCCTCTCTAAATTCGTTGTCGAACCGGATAAGTATTTTCCGAAGAGCACGGTTGAAACGAACTCAGAAGATGACGGCTCTCGCATTATGGTTTACGTTGAGTTCTGTACTCAGGAAGAGATTGATGCGTATGCCGCTGATGCTAAAGGCGATAGATTCGTCAAGCTGTCATATTCAGGAGACGATGGAAAAGGCTGGAATGATGCTGAGGGCTGGTATTCCTTTGCCGTTGCTACTGAGGACAGTGGCGATGATGAACAGCCTTTGAATGCGCTGTTTATCTACTGCATCAATAGCGATTTCGCGTATGATTTGAGACATCCTAAGGTTGAGGAGTCGCCCGTCCCTACTGTTGAACCGACTCCGGAGCCTACGCCCGAACCTGTAGAAGAAAAAGATATTCGGTGGGATGTGATCAGGGAGCACGTAAAGATGCTTTCAATCACTGGTCCTGTTTATACAGACGAAGAGTCCGTTCGGATAATTGATTATATGAGCGAAAATTCTTTTGGAAGCGATGATGGAACTGAAATTCGCGAGCTTCTTGATGAGGATCCTGCACTTTATGTAGCAGTTTTTACTTTTACGCTTTCTTCATTACTTAAAGAAGAAAATGTCGTTTCAGATAAGGATTTTGCTTCGGCAGCGAAAGCGCTCCAGTTTCTTTTCACGTTCTACTATTACGATTACGATAATGAAAATTTAAATACCTCACTTACAAACGACGAGCTTGAATTACTCGAAACTATTTACCAAAACAGCGAGATCTTAGACGTTCTTCCCGAAATCCTTTCTGATAAATAACCTCTACCAAAGCCCTTGTACGGACCTCTAATCAGGTCTCGCAAGGGCTTTTCTTTTTGCAAAAATCGGTGAGAAATCGTCCGTAAACTGCTGGTCAGATTTGTGCCCAGTTTTTTCTTTCTGCCCACTTTTTCTGGGCGACTGAGAAAATTCGCAATGTGAAACCGAGTCAAAAATGCAAAAATGGCCAGAAAAGCTGGGCAATTGCCCACTTTTTAAAACAAAAGTGGCCAGCTGAAACCGTTGCGCCCCAACGGTTTGCGGGTTTCTGCCCACTTTGCCCACCTATTTTTCATTACGCGCGAGAAAAAATTTTATATGCAGCGCCTTCTTAAAACAGCACGCAGCAGGTGAAGGCGATCTTTTTGTCGCCGTAGTAGTAGGGGAGGGCGTTGCTGCGGCAGACGTCGCTGACGAAGAGACCGCAGGCTTCCATGGAGGGGGCGAGGGTCTCCGGGTGACGGCAGGGGGCGTCCGGGTAGGTACACGCCGCGCAGCGGGTGCAGGTTCCGGCGCCCATGGGCAGAAAATCGAGCCCCTGCGCGTGCAGACGCGCGAGAAGGCGGTAAAAATTCGCGTCGTTGCGTCGCGAGACCTCCTCCGCCGCCTCCAAATCGAGCGAGTCCTCGCGCTCACCGATGGTCTGGAGCAGAACGCCGCCGCGGTATTTCCCGGCGCGCTCCCGCCAAAGCTCCAGCTCGCCGCAGCCCGGCGGACAGCTCCACCTTCGCCCGAAGCTCCGGCAGCGGTCGGCGCGGCACATGCTGCGCACCTCCGGCAGAAAGCGCAGCGTCGCGGGGTCGAGGTCCGCCGCGGCGGAGAAACCGCATTCGAGCGCGGCGGCTTTCACGTCGATCATCCGTCAAGGTCCTCTCATTCGTAAAAAAACATCGCGTCCACAAAGCGCTCGTCGAAGTCCCGCGCACCGGAGAGCTCCAGATAGCGGCAGCGCGCCGCCGCGCGGCGGACACCCTCGCGCCCGCAGTCCGTCAGACAGAGCGCCGCGCCGAGCCCGGCACTGTTGCCGACGTGGTGCGTCTTTTCGCGCAGCGCCGGGGGCAGCAGCCCGATGGTGCAGGCGCTGCGCAGGTCCATGGAAGCACCGAAGCCACCGGCGAGCAGAACCGCGGAGACATCCCCATACCGCTTGCCGCTGCGCGCGAGCAGCGTCTCGATCCCGGCGCGAACCGCCGCCTTCGCGAGCTGGAGCTGCCGCAGGTCCTGCGCCGTGACGAACACGCGGTCGGTGAGGTCATAGCGCTCGCCGCGCAGCCTGCCTGTCTCGTCGAGCAGACCGTTTTCGAGCAGCGCTGCCGCGGCGTCGATGAGCCCGCTGCCGCAGAGGGTCTCGGCGGTGCCGTCGCCGATCACGCGGACCGTCAGGTTGCGGTCCACGGCGTTGATCGCGCCCGGCACGGCGCGGGAGCCGCAGGCGATCTCCGCCCCCTCAAACGCCGGACCCGCCGCCGCAGCGCAGCAGAGAAAGCCGTCCCGGTCGCCGAGCGCCATCTCGCCGTTTGTGCCGACGTCCAGAAACAGCACGGTCTCCGCGCTCCCGGCAGCGCCGCTCGCGACCAGCCCGGCGGTGATGTCGCCGCCGACATAGCCGGAGACGGCGGGACAGAGATAGAGCATGCAGTCCGCCGGAAGACCGGGCAGGAACTCCGCTGCCGCGCGTTCAAAACCGAAGTGGCTCAGCGGTGTAAACGGCGCTCTTCCGATGCCCGCCGGCGAGAGCCCGGCGAAAAGATGCTCCATCACGGTGTTCCCCGCGACCGCGGCGCGGCGGAGGCGGGAGAGGTCCGGGCAGAGCGCGCGCAGCATCGCGCCGAGCTGGTCCCGGACGGCGCGCGTGAGCGCTTCGAGTCCGCCGGGCGTTTCCGCGTAGCGGATGCGGCTGATGACGTCCGCGCCGTAAGCGCACTGGGCGTTCCGCTCGCCGCACCGGGCAATGCCGTGGAGCAGACCGTCGTTTAAGATCTCCTGCGCGGAGTGCCCCTGCTCGATCGCGGCGGGAACGAGCTCCTTGACGGCTTTGACCCGCCCCTTCTCCACTGCGTCTGAAACCTTGTCCAGAATCGTCATAAGTTCTCTGTCCTCTCGCTTATTTTTTCGGTGTCGATGCGGCGCGAGCGCTTGCGGAAGCGGTCCGGCGAAACGCCCTCAAGCTCGCGGAACACCTTGCAGAAATAGCTCTGGTCGCTGAAGCCGACAAGCTGGCAGACCTCCGCCACGGAGACGGGACCGGAGAGCAGGAGCAGCTTGCTGCGCTCGATGCGGATGCGGTTTAAATACGCGCGGTAGGTGACGCCCGTCTCCTCGCGGAACACGCGGGAGAAATAAGTCGGGGAGTAGCCCGCGGCTGCTGCGGCGTCCTCCAGCGTGAGCGGTTGGGCGTAATTCGCGGAGAGAAACTCGATCGCTCGCTGCACCGCGTCGGAAAGTCCGCTGCTGCCGAGGTCGATGACGAGACGGAGAAAGTGGTTCATCGTGCGCGAGAGCCGCGCCGTGAGGTCCGACTGGGATTCCGCGAGGCGCAGGTGCTCGCGGCAGCGGTCGCTGAGCTCAAACACCTGCGCGCTGCCCGCTCCGGCGGCGATCGCTGCGCGGGAGATGATGACGAGCAGCTCCTGCACGCGCTGCATAATGTCCGCCTCGCTGCGGATATAGAAGAAAATATAGCCGAGGAGCTGACCCAGCAGCTCGTTCGCGAGCGCGGAATCTCCGCGGGCGACCGCCTCGTAGAGCGCCTGCTCGCGCGCCATGGGGTAGCCCACGGCGCGAGCGCTGCGCTTGATGCCCGCAATGTAGCTTCCGATATAATTCTGCTGGTCGTTCTCACTCTGGCTGAGAAAGACCTCATGGCTGCTGTCGCTGACGACGACGGCGCTCGCGAAGAGCTGACCGGAGAGATAGTGCAGACGCTGGGGCGTCATCGCCGGGACGCGCTCAAGTCCGTTGCGGAGCCTTACCTCGATCGCCGCGGGCAGCGGGGAGGGGAGCGCCTCGCTTTCGAGCACGTCGTCCGTCTCCGTGATGCGCACGGGACCGGCGATGAGCGCCGCCGTGGTCCTGCCGCCCTCGATGACCGGTGCGGCGCAGAAGGCGAGCCCCAGCGGGCAGAAGTAAGTATAGCGCCCGCCGAAGCGCTCCGAGGCGAGCACGCCCTCGGCGTGGAGCGCGCGGCAGTGCAGCCCGGTGAGCTGTAGCGAGTCGCGCAGGCGCTCGCAGAAGGCGCAGTCCGCCCCCTGCGGCGACTGGGCATAGAGCGCCTTTCCGTTCCGCGTGAGCAGCAGGCAGCGCACGTCGAGCGAAAGGGAAAAGGAATCCACCGCGGCGCGCGCAAGGCGCACCTCGATCGTGCTGCGGCTCGGCATGGGGGCCTCCTTTCGAGAAGATAGAGCAAAAAAATCATAAATTCCGAAAATGTTCTATATCCTCCGCCGCGCCGCGTCAGTAAGAATGTGAAAAAAGATGCGAATAAGATCAAAGCCTGACGAATAGCATGGAACCATCCGGGATCAAGGGGTTGCTGCCATGCTTTCGTCTTTTCTTGCGCTGTTTTTTTCGGGACTCTTTTTCTCGCTGCGGCTCGGACCGGGGAGCGGGTCGTTCCCGCGCCCGCTGCGCGCGGAGGAGGAGGCGCGCGCTGTGGAGGCGTGGGTCTCCCGCGGCGACATCGCCGCGCGCAACGAGCTTGTGGAGCACAATCTCCGCCTCGTGGCGCACATCGTGAAGAAATACTACGCCCACGCCGCCGATCAGGAGGACCTCATCTCCATCGGCACCATCGGCCTGATCAAAGGCGTCAGCACCTACCGCCCAGATAAAAAGGTCCGGCTCGCGACCTATGCGAGCAGGTGTATTGAAAATGAGATCCTCATGTACTTCCGCGCGCAGCGGAAGAGTGCGGGGGACCTCAGTCTTTCGGACAGCATTGAGAGCGACGGGGAGGGGAATTCTCTCTCGCTCATCGACGTTCTGGCGGGGGAGGAGGACCTCTTTGAGAATGTCAGCACCGCGGAGCTGCGCGGGCAGGTGCGCGAGGCGGTCGGTCGCGTGCTGGATGCGCGCGAGGCGGAGGTCATCCGCCTGCGCTACGGGCTCGATTCCGCCGCGCCGTTGACCCAGCGCGAGACCGCCGAGCGCTGCGGCATCAGCCGGAGCTATATATCGCGCATCGAGAAAAAAGCGCTCGAAAAGCTCCGCAACGCGATCGAGGGCTGACGCGGCACGCGCCCCTTGCGGAAAGCGCAAAAACGGCGTATAATGATACAATACCAACGAAAAAGGAGAGGAGCATTTATGGCAGGGGAGCGGTATATCAGAGAGCACAAGGAGGACCTTCCCGTCCTCGCGATCTGCTACGATTTCGACAAAACGCTGTCACCGGACGATATGCAGGCGCAGGGTTATATCCAGTCGGTGGGCTGCGATGTCCGGGATTTCTGGAACGAGTCGAACGAACTGGCGGAACAGAACGATATGGACCAGAACCTCGCCTATATGCTCCTGATGAAAAAGCGCGCGGCGGGCAAGGTGCTCTTTACGCGCGAAAAGCTGGCGGCATACGGCGCGAGCGTCAGCCTGTTTCCGGGCGTGGAGGACTGGTTCGGACGCATCCGCGCTTACGGCGCGGCGCACGGCGTCATCGTGGAGCACTACATTATCTCCTCCGGCCTGAAGGAGATGATCGAGGGCACCGCCGTTGCGAAAGCCGGCGTGTTCAAGAAGATCTATGCCAGCAGCTTTTATTACGACGCCGACGGCGTGGCGGAGTGGCCGGCGCAGGTCGTGAACTACACGAACAAGACCCAGTTTCTCTTCCGCATCGAAAAGGGCGTTCTGGACATCAACGACCCCGGCGTGAACGACTCCTTCCCGCCGGATGAGCTGCGCGTCCCGTTCCGCAACATGGTCTATATCGGCGACAGCGACACGGATGTTCCCTGCATGAAGCTCGTGGACGCTTACGGCGGCTATTCCATCGGCGTTTACAGTGCGGAGACGAAGGACAAGGCGAAGGTCTACAAAATGATGCGCGACGGTCGTATCCGCTATTTTGCCCCGGCGGATTATTCTGACGGCGCGGAGCTGGATACGCTGCTCAAGGCCATCATCGACCGCACGGCGCGCAACGAAGCGCTGGAGTCCCGGTATTTCGCCTGCCGCAAGGAACAGACGGAGTCCGACCGGAGCCGCAGCGACGAGGAGAAGAGAAAGGCCGCGCTTTTGCTGGAGCTGGAGAGCAGCGCCAGCTTCGCCGCCACGCACGCGGCGGTGGAAAAGCTGCGGCAGGTCGCGGCGTGGACCGCGGCGGAGCGCGAGCTGCTGTTCGCCGCCGCGCTTGCGAACAGTCAGGTCCGCTATATCCTCGCCGACCCGGACGTGAAGGCGTTTTTCACCGGGCTGCTGGCGGACGCCGGACCGCTCACAAAGGCGGCGCGGGAGGTGCAGGCGGCGATGGAGAAAACATAAGGCCGGACGGGGGAGACAAAAAATATCTTGCGATACGCCGGATAATTTGCTACAATGAAGCCCGTGCCGCATCGCGGCAGAGCTTTTTTGAAACAGGAGCCTGCGCTTTATGAATGTTAAGATCACATCCGACAGCACCTGCGACCTCTCGCCGGAGCTCATTGAAAAATACGATATCTCCATCACACCGCTGACCGTCCACTGCGGGGAGTGCAGCGGCTCGGACGGCCTCGGCATCACGCCGGAGGACATTTACGAATATGTCGCGAAGAGCGGGAAGCTCCCGAAGACGAGCGCCGTCAACGTCTATGACTACGTGCAGGAGTTCCGCCGCTGGCGGGACGCCGGGATGACCGTCGTCCACTTCTGCATCAGCGCGGATTTTTCCGCCTGCTTCCAGAACGCGAATCTCGCTGCCGATGAGGTCGGCGGCGTGCTCGTCGTGGATTCCCGCAATCTTTCCAGCGGGCAGGGACTGCTCGTGCTCCGCGCCGCGGAGATGGCTGCGGCGGGCAGCAGCGCCGAGGAAATCTGGCAGGAATGCACCGAGCTTGCAAGCCGCGTGGAGGCGAGCTTCGTGGTCGACAGTCTCGACTATCTCTACAAAGGTGGCCGCTGCTCCGCGCTGAGCGCCTTCGGCGGCAACCTGCTGCGCCTGAAGCCCTGCATCGAGGTGCGCGGCGGCAAGATGGTGCCGGGGAAAAAATACCGCGGCAGGATCGAGCATGTCATGCTCCAATACGTCGCCGAGCGCGTCAGCGCCCGCGGCGATATCGATTGGCGCCGCGCCTTCATCACCCACACCCGCTGCGCTCCGGAGGCGGTCGCCGCCGTCCGCGCAAAGCTGGAGGAGCTGGGTCACTTCGAGGAAATTCTGGACACCACCGCCGGCGCCACCGTAACGAGCCACTGCGGACCCAATACCCTCGGCGTGCTGTTTATCCGGAACAAATAAGGTTTTTCGCGCCGCCCTCCGGGGCGGCGCGCTTAATTTTTGACAAGAAACGCGATCCGTGGTAGAATCATACAAAAATGATGCAACGCCGGGACATAATAAAACTCTGAAAAAAGAAGGTGGCGTTTGAAATGATAAAAATTCTGGTCGTGGAGGACGAAAAGCCGATCAACGATCTGATCGAGATGAATCTGACCGAGGCGGGGTATGAGTGTACCTGCGTGTATGACGGCATCGCCGCCTGCGACGCGGTGGAGAACCAGCGCTTTGACCTTGTGCTGCTGGACATCATGCTCCCCGGCGCGGACGGATATGAGGTGCTGGACTACATCAAGCCGCTGGAGATCCCCGTCATCTTCCTGACGGCGAAAGGCAGCACGGAGGACAAGGTGAAGGGCTTAAAGCTCGGCGCGGACGACTATCTTACGAAGCCGTTTGAGATCGTCGAGCTGCTCGCGCGCGTGGAGAGCATCCTGCGCCGCGCGGGGAAGACCCAGATGGAGCTCGTCGTCGGCGACGTGACGATCGACACGCGCTCGCGCGCCGTGCGCCGCGGGAATAAGGACGTGCAGCTGACGATGAAGGAATATGAGCTCCTCCTGCTCTTCGCCCGCAACCGCAACATCGCGCTGTTCCGCGAGACGCTCTATGAGCATGTCTGGGGCAACGACTATATGGGCGACTCCCGCACCGTGGACCTCCATGTGCAGCGTCTGCGCAAGAAGCTGCACTGGGAGGACAAGATCAAGGCAATTTACAAGGTAGGCTACCGACTGGAGGTCTGAACGCTTGGAACGCAAAAACAGCCGGCCGCTCAAGACGTTTTTCGCTGCGGCGGCGGTCATCGCGGTCATCGTCTGCATCGGCGAGTGCATCCTGCTCCGCCGCGTGCCCGCCGCGTCGCGCTATTACGGCGCTTATATCGTGTTTCTGCTCGTCTCCGTGCTCGCCGGCGGCTTTTTCGTTTACGCCGTGGAGTGGTTCGTGAGCTCCGCGGAAACGCGGACGATGCGGCTTCAGAAGGTGCGCATCAGCGAGCTTGAGCGCAGCATCGAAAACCTCGAAAACGTCGCGTCCCGGCGCGAGGAGTTCATCGGCTCGTTCGCCCATGAGCTCAAAACGCCGCTCACCGCCATCATCGGCTACGCGGACATGCTCCGGAGCAAGGACATGAACCCCAAATCCCGCTTCACCGCCGCGGGCTATATCTTCTCCGAGGGCAAGCGCCTTGAGGCGCTCTCGCTGAAGCTGATGGATATCATCGTCGCGGGCAAGCAGGAGTTCGAGCCGAAAAAGTTCGAGGTGGGCTACTTCATCCGCTCCATCGCGGCGGTGACGGTGCCGAGCCTCTCGAACGACGGGCTGACGCTCGATCTGCGCTGGGAACCCGGCACGATCGAGGTCGAGCCGGACCTTTTCAAAACGCTGATGATCAACCTTGTGGACAACGCGCGCAAGGCGAGCAAGAAGGGCGACGTCATCGAGCTTTTCGGCAAGGCGGAGGACGGCGGCTACGCGCTCTATGTCCGCGACCATGGCCGCGGCATGCCCGCCGAGGAGCTCAGCCGCATCACGGAGCCGTTTTACATGATCGACAAGTCCCGTTCCCGCGCCCAGAACGGCGCCGGACTCGGTCTTGCGCTCTGCCAGCGCATCGCGGAGCTGCACGGGACGCGGCTCGAATACGAGAGCGAGCTTGGCAAGGGCACAACGGTGCGGATATTGCTGAAGGGAGGCGCTGCGCGTGAAGAAGCTGACTGAATCGCTGCACCTCACGGAGCGGACGAAGCTGATCGTCACCATTGCGGCAGCGGCGGCTCTGCTGCTCGCGGCGATGCTCGTGCCGCTTGCGTTCCGGACGGCGGAGCCCGCCGCGGAGACGGACGGCGCGCCGCGCCGTGCGGAGATCTTCCAGCGCTATCTCGCGGGGGACGACAGCGTCGCCGTGGAGCGCATCGAGATGCCGGGCTCGGAGCTCACCGCCGCCTGCGAAACGCGGATGCACACCCTCGCCGCCCGCTGCATTGACGACCGCGAGGCGGAGCTGGGCGGACCCTACAGCAGCGAATACACCGTCCTGACGGACGGAGAGACGACGCTGCGCATCGCGCGCATGTGGCTGGAGCAGCGCGGCGACTGGCAGAACTGGCTGGACGTGTTTTTCGACGCGGACACCGGGACGGTCTACCGCCTCTATTTAAGCCGCGAGCGGCTCAGCCACGCGGAGCGCTACCCCGCGACGCAGGAGAGCCGCCCGACCGTGGAATACACGGCGGAGATGCTCGCCGCCGAGCTCGGCGGGACCGTGCGCTCCCTGCGCGAGACGGGCTCGAACCGCGCCTTCGTGACGATCGACGCGGCGCAGGGCAGCGCGTTTTACGACATCGCCTGCGTCTGCTACGATAACCTCATCGACCTCACCATCGACTGCCTGTGAGCGCCCGCCGCAGGCAGTTTCCCACATCTGTGGGGCAATTTCGCCCCGAAAAGCGTCGAAATCCGCCGACGGTGGAGGAAAAGCTTGCGAAATCCGGAAAAGCATGGTAGAATATGCCATCGTGGTATAGTGTAGATAAAGAATTCTATTCCGCTCATCCGGTCCGCGGCGCAAGGCGCGGACGAGAGAAAGGGGAAAATATTCTGCTTATGGCAAACAAGGGCAAAAGCCTGATCCTGCTGGTATTGACGGTGCTGCTGCTCGTCGTCATCAGCTCCCGCGTCGCGCCGGACGCCGCGCGCGATACGGAGCGGGGACCGACGGCGGTGGACGATCCGCCGGTCGTGACCTCCTCGCCCATCGCGGAGGAGACCCCGGAGCCGACGCCGACGCCCGAACTGCGCATCCGGGACCGTCTGCCCGGCATTTCGACCGGGGACTGGAATCTGAAGCTCGTGAACGAGACTTACGTCCTCTCGAACTCCTTCGCGCCGGACGTCACCGCCGTGCGCGACAATCAGTATTTCGACACCCGCGCCGCCGACGCGCTGGAGGCGATGCTCTCCGCGGCGGAGGAGGCGGGCTACACCGTCGTGATCTCCGCGGCTTACCGGCCTTACTCGACGCAGGCGTACCTCTTCTTCGGCAAGGCGAGCCAGATCGCTTGGGGTGGCACGGTCGAATATGCCGAGGCGGAGCAGCTCGCGCGCAAGGTCGTCGCCTATCCCGGCACGAGCGAGCACCAGCTCGGTCTCGCGGTCGACATTCTGGACAGCTCCTCGACCAAGCTGGACATCGAGTCCACCGAGGACCTTCCCGTGCTGAAGTGGCTGACGGAGCATTGCGCCGAATACGGCTTCATCGCCCGCTATCCGAAGGACAAGCAGGACATCACCGGCTGGTATGAGCCGTGGCACTTCCGCTATGTCGGCGAGACCTGCGCGAAGTTTATGATGGACGAGGGGCTGACGCTCGAAGAGTTCATCGAGGAGTTTTAAGACTACATAAAAACAAAAAGGGGAGGAGCGCCCGCTCCTCCCGCGCTTTTGCGAAGAAAGCTGGGAGACGAGATATGAAAAAACTGACCGTATTTCTGCTGCTCGCGGCGCTGCTGCTCTCGCTCGGAGCCTGCACCGTCCGTCCGGAGACGACTCCGGAGCCGACATCGGAGCCCACCGCGGCGCCGACGCCGACGCCCGAACCGCCCCCGGAGCCCACGCCCACGCCGACACCGACCCCGGAACCGACCCCCACGCCCACGCCGGAGCCCACCCCGGAGCCGACGCCTTACCGCCCGGACGTGGACATCACGAGCTGGGAATATATCCTCGCGAACCCGACGCACGACATCGGGACCTATGTCCCGGAGCTCACGGAGCTCGAAGGCGGGCAGTATTTCGATTCCCGCGCCGTGGACGCGCTGAAGGACTTCATCGCCGCGGGGCGCGCCGAGGGGCTCAGCGTTTACCTCAGCTCCAGCTACCGCAGCTATGACATGCAGAATTACCTCTACGAGCGCAAGGTCGCCCAGTACGGCGGCGACCGCGCCGTCGCCGCGACGATCGTCGCCCCGCCGGGCACGAGCGAGCACCAGACCGGTCTTTGCTGCGATATCACGGACCAGTATTACGCCGTGAAGGACGCCTCGCTGGAGAACACCGCGCTTTATCAGTGGATGGCGGTGCACTGTCAGGAATACGGCTTCATCGTCCGCTACCCGAAGGACCGGCAGGACGTGACCGGCATCATCTATGAGCCGTGGCATTTCCGCTATGTCGGCGTCGAGGCGGCGACGTTTATTATGGAAAACGACCTCACACTGGAGGAGTTCCTCGCGCTTTACGAGGATTGACGCAAAATGTGGGCGCAGAACGGAAAAAAATTTCCGTCTGCGCCCAAAATAAGGGTTGATTTGCGATGACGGTTGTGCTATGATGGTACCGTTAGATGATAGTAACCTTGACTGAGTGGGCGCCCCCCACTCTTTTTTGTGAGCAAAAATGCCGGCTTAAAATTTTGCCGGCGGGCAGAGGAGAGACGCGATGAACGCAGTTGCACAGCGTGTTTGGGACCTTGCCGCGCCGCTCGCGGCGGAGCAGGGGATCGAGATCTGGGACGTGGAGTATCTCCGCGAGGCGGGACAGTGGTTCCTGCGCGTTTATATTGACAAAGAAGGCGGCGTCGGCATCGACGAGTGCGAGCGATTCAGCCGCGCGTTCGACCCCATTCTGGACGAGGCGGACCCCATTCCCGGCAGCTACGTTTTCGAGGTCAGCTCCGCCGGAGCCGAGCGGGAGCTGAAGCGCCCCGGCGACTTTGCCCGCTTCCTCGGCAGCTTCGTGGAGGTCAAGCTCTACCGCGCCGTCGATAACGCCAAGGTCTTCACCGGCTTCCTCCGCGCTTATGCGGACGGGGACGTCACGGTAGACTGCGGCGGCACGGAGCGCACCTTCCCCAAGGCGGATGTCGCGCAGGTGCGTCTGCGCATCCAGTAAAAGAGAAATACACTATGCGTCCCGGATGGGGACAGCAATGCGATAAGGAGTTTTTGAGAGACATGAACGCAGAATTTTTCACCGCGATCGAGGACATCGAGAAGGAAAAGGGCATTCCCCGCCAGTATATGTACGACAAGATCCGCCTCGCGATGCTCGCGGCTTACCGCAAGGATAACCCCGAAGCGGGCGAGAACGTTGTCGTCGATATGAGCGAGGAGAAGAAAAAGATCGAGATGTACGTCCTCATGGACGTCGTGGACGAGGTGGAGGACCCCGCCACCCAGATCCAAGTCGACGCGGCGAAAACCTATAATAAGCGCGCCCGCGCGGGCACCCAGATCAAGATCCCGGTCGAGACGAAAAAGTTCGGCCGCATCGCGGCGCAGGCGGCGAAGCAGGTCATCATTCAGGGCATCCGCGAAGCCGAGCGCGGCATCGTTTACGAGGAGTTCACCAGCAAGGAGCACGAGATCCTGACCGGCGTCATCCAGCGCATCAACCCGACGAACAACGGCGTGACCATCAAGATCAGCTCCAACAGCGAGTTCACCGAGGCGCTGCTGCCCCAGAACGAGCAGATCAAGGGCGAAACGCTCACCGAGGGCGACCGCATCAAGGTCTACGTCGTCGAGGTGCGCAACTCCACCCGCGGCCCGCAGGTGCTCATTTCCCGGACCCATCCGGGCCTCGTGAAGCGCCTGTTCGAGCTTGAGGTCCCCGAAATTTTCGACGGCACGGTGGAGATCAAGTCCATCGCCCGCGAAGCGGGAAGCCGCACGAAGATGGCGGTCTGGAGCAACGAGCCGGATGTTGACCCCATCGGCGCCTGCGTCGGTCCCAAGGGCGGCCGCGTCGCCGCCATCGTGAGCGAGCTCGGCGGCGAGAAGATCGACATCATCAAATACAGCGATAATATCGAGGAGTTCGTCGCCGCGGCGCTCGCCCCGGCGGAGGTCCTCAGCGTCACCCAGTTCGAGGACGGCAAGAGCTGCCGCGTCATCGTGCCGGATAACCAGCTCTCGCTCGCCATCGGCAAGGAGGGCCAGAACGCCCGCCTCGCCGCGAAGCTGACGGGCTACAAGATCGACATCAAACCGGAGAGCGACGCCGGCGCGCCGCTCGAATAAGCGAAAAAGGAGGCGGCAGGGGAGACCATGCAGAAGAAAATACCGATGCGGCAGTGTCTCGGCTGCCGCGAAATGAAGCCGAAGCGGGAGCTCATCCGCGTCGTGCGCTCGCCGGAGGGGGCGATCAGCCTCGATTTCCGCGGCAAAGCCAACGGCAGAGGGGCTTATGTCTGCCCCAGCCCGGACTGCCTGAAAAAAGCGGTCCGCGCCAAGGCGCTCGAACGCGCGCTGGAAACGCCGATCCCGGACGAGATCTTCGCGCAGTTGCAGGCGCAGATGGAGGCGGGGGAGACATGAGCAGAGCACTGGGTTATCTCGGCATCGCCCGCCGCGGCGGGAATCTTGAGCTCGGCGAGGAAAACGCCAAGGCGCTCGTAAAGTCCGGCAAGGCGCGGCTGATGTGCCTCGCGTCGGACGCATCCGACGGCGCTCGTCGCCGCGCGGAGGGCTATGTGTTTGAAACAAATGTTCCGCTGACCGTGCTGCCTTTTCTAAAGGAGCAGATCTCCGAAGCGACGGGGCGTCCCGGCTGCTCGATGGCGGCATTTGCGGACCTCGGACTCGCGGCAAGCTTCGCCGCGGCGCTGGAGGAGGAGTTCGGCGCGGACTACGCCCCGCTCGCAGCGGCGCTCGCCGCGAAGCGGGACAGGGCAAAAGCCCGGAAGAAGAGCGCGGGCGCGAAAAAGGGAGATAGGAGGAATTAACGTATGAGCAGTTTGGACAATAAATACAGGATTCACGAGGTGGCGAAGGATTTCGGACTGCCGAGCAAGACCGTTACCGAGATCTTGACGGAGTATATCGCCGCGCCGAAAAACCACATGCAGGTGCTGGAAAACCCGGAGCTGGACGTCATCTTCGAGTATCTGACCCAGCATAATCAGGTCGGCTCCATCGCGGAGATCTTCGCCGTTCCGGAAAAGCCGAAGGAGGCGCCGAAGGCCGAGGCAAAGCCCGCCGCCCAGCCCGCCGCCGCAAAGCCGGCGCAGAGCGCACCCGCGGCGGCTCCCGCCCCCGCCGCCGCACCGAAGAAAGAAGAGCCGAAGCCCCACGTTCCCAAGCCCGCGGCGGAAAAGCGTATCGTCGATACCCGCGGCTCCACGAACACGAACCTCAGCAAATACGACGAGAAGTTCGAGACCATGGCGGGCGCGCGCGGCGAAAAGCAGCGCGGCGGCAAGGAGAAATTCAACAACAAGAACAAGCAGCGCCAGAATATGCAGACCTCGGCGAAGCGCCGGCAGGAGGAGCGCGACAAGATGCAGCGCCTTCAGCTGGAGATCGCGAAGAAGCAGAAGCTCAAGGTCTCCATCCCCGACGAGATCAGCGTCGGCGAGCTGGCGAGCCGCATGAAGAAGACCGGCGCGGAGGTCGTGAAATGCCTCATCCGCAACGGCGTGATGGCGTCCCTCAGCCAGATCATCGACTTTGACACCGCCGCCATCATCGCGGAGGAAATGGGCTGCCTCGTCGAGCGCGAGGTCCACGTCACCGTCGAGGAGCGCCTCATCGACGACCACGAGGACACCGCAGAGGAGCTCGTTCCCCGCGCCCCGGTCGTCGTCGTTATGGGTCACGTCGACCACGGCAAGACCAGCCTGCTCGACCGCATCCGCAAGTCCAACGTCGCCTCCGGCGAAGCCGGCGGCATTACGCAGGCAATCGGCGCTTACACCGTTGAGATCAACGGAAGCCCGATCACCTTCCTCGACACGCCGGGCCACGAGGCGTTCACCTCCATGCGCGCCCGCGGCGCGATGGTGACGGATATCGCCATCCTCGTCGTTGCGGCGGACGACGGCATTATGCCCCAGACCGTCGAGTCCATCAACCACGCCAAGGCAGCGGGCATCCCCATCGTCGTCGCCATCAACAAGATGGACGTCGTCGGCGCGAACCCGGACCGCATCAAGCAGCAGCTCACCGAGTACGACATCGTTCCCGAAGAGTGGGGCGGCGAGACCATCGTCTGCCCGATCTCCGCAAAGACCGGTCAGGGCATCGATGACCTGCTCGAAAACCTCGTCGTTCTCGCCGAGGTGCAGGAGCTGAAGGCAAACCCGAACCGCGCCGCCCGCGGCACGGTCATCGAAGCGCGTCTCGACAAGGGGCGCGGTCCCGTCATGACCGTCCTCGTCCAGAACGGCACGCTCCACACCGGCGACCTCATCATCGCAGGCACCGCCGTCGGTCGCGTGCGCGTGATGACGAACGACAAGGGCCAGCGCGTCGAGTCCGCGGGTCCGAGCGTCCCGGTGGAGATCACCGGCATGAGCGAGGTCCCCGGCGCGGGCGATGTGTTCAACGCCGTCACGGACGAGCGCATGGCGCGCGAGCTGGTCGCCCAGCGCAAGGAGCAGCAGAAAAACGAGAGCTTCGGCGTCGCCCGCAAGGTCACGCTGGACGATCTCTTCGCCCAGATCCAAGAGGGCGAGCTCAAAAACTTCAACATTATCGTCAAGGCGGACGTTCAGGGCTCCGCCGAGGCGGTGCGCACGAGTCTGGAGAAGCTCTCCAACGACGAGGTGCGCGTCAAGGTCATCCACTGCGGCGTCGGCGCCATCAACGAGAGCGACGTCATGCTCGCCGCGACCTCCGGCGCGGTCATCGTCGGCTTCAACGTCCGTCCGGACAATGCCGCGCGCGACAACGCCGCCCGCGCGGGCGTGGACATCCGCATGTACCGCGTCATCTATGACTGCATCGAGGAGATCGAGTCCGCGATGAAGGGCATGCTCGCGCCGAAGTTCGAGGAGGTCATCATTGGGCACGCCTCCGTGCGCGAGACCTATAAGGTCAGCAAGGTCGGCACCGTCTGCGGCTGCTACGTCACGGACGGCAAGATCCAGCGCGGCTGCAAGGTCCGCATCCTGCGCGACAACGTGGTCATCCACGAGGGCGATCTCGCCTCCCTCCGCCGCTTCAAGGACGACGTCAAGGAGGTCGCCGAGGGCTACGAGTGCGGTATGCAGATCGAAAAGTTCAACGACATCAAGGTGGACGACGTGATCGAATGCTTCCTGATGCAGGAGATCAAGCGGTAAAAAAGATCAACGAAAAGGGCGCATCCGCCGGTGCGCCCTTTTTTCAAATTCAAAGGAGAATGCAATATGGCAAGCAACAAGCTCCAGCGGACGAACGAGGATATCCGCTTCGCCCTCTCCCGGCTGCTCCCGCAGGTGAAGGACCCGCGCGTGCAGCAGGGGGAGCTGATGAGCATCACCCACGTGGACACGACAGGCGACCTGCGCTACTGCAAGGTCAGCGTCAGCTTCCTCGGCGAGGTGAACGAAAAGGAATTTAAAAAGGGCATCAAGTCCGCGTCGCCGTGGCTGCGGCGCGAGCTCGGCGCGGCGCTCAGCCTGCGCTACACGCCGGAGCTCATTTTTGAGCTGGACCACTCCATCGAGCACGGCGCTTATATCAACAGCCTGATCGAAAAGCTCGATATCCCGAAGGAGGAGCCGCAGCATGACGACGAATGAGGCGGCGGCGTTGCTCCGCGCCCATGACGCCATTCAGCTCGTGACCCACACCCGCCCGGACGGGGACACGCTCTGCTCCGCCGCGGCGCTCTGCTCCATGCTGCGCCGGATGGGGAAGCGCGCGTGGCTTTTCCCGAATCCGGAGATCACGGAGAAGTTTCAGCCGCTGACGGCGGCATTTCTCGCCGGGGGCGGCGAGACGGCGGCTTACACCGTCAGCGTCGACGTCGCAGGGACGGAGATGTTCTGCCCCGGCTTTTCCGGCGCGGTCGATCTCGCGATCGACCATCACCCGAAAAATCCCGGCTTCGCCGCCGCCACGCTCCTGCGCGGCGAGAAGGCGAGCACGGGCGAGATCATTTTAGAGCTCGCCGACGCGCTCGGCTGCGGCGTTACGCCGGAGGAGGCGACGCTGCTCTATATCGCGCTCAGCACGGACTGCGGCTGCTTCTGCTACGGCAACACCTGCGCGGACACCCACCGCGCCGCGGCGCGGCTGATGGACCTCGGCGCGAACCACCGCTGGGTCAATAAGCAGTTTTTCCGCTCGTTCAGCTTCCCGCGTCTGAAGCTGGAGGGCATGATCTTCGCCACGCTCCGCTCTTACCGCGAAAACCGGATCAACATCGCGGTCATCACGCTCGACATGATGCGCGAGAGCGGCGCGACGGAGGACGACTGCGACGATCTCGCCTCCCTCGCCGGGAAGGTGCGCGGCAACGTCGTGTCCATCACCGTGCGCGAGATCGCGCCGGGGCGCAGCAAGGCGTCCGTGCGCACGAACGAGCTGGTGGACGCCTCGGCGGTCTGCGCGCTCTTCGGCGGCGGCGGACACAAAATGGCATCCGGCTGCACGGTGGACCTGCCGCCCCAGACCCTCGCCGACCGTATGCTGGACGCCGTGAACGAGATCTGGAAATGAACGGCATTTTACTCATCGACAAGCCCGCCGGCTGGACGAGCATGGACGTCTGCGCCAAGCTGCGCGGCGCGCTGCACGAAAAGCGCGTGGGCCACTCCGGAACGCTCGACCCGATGGCGACCGGGCTGCTCGCCGTGTTTCTCGGCCGCGCCACGCGCGCGGTGGAGTTCGCTGAGGCGGCGGAGAAGGAATATCTTGCCGCCCTGCGCCTCGGCGTCACGACGGACACGCAGGACACGTCCGGAACTGTTCTGGAGCAGCGCGAAGCCGACGTCTCCGACGCGGCGCTGGACGCCGCGCTCGCGCGCTTTCGCGGCGAGATCGAGCAGCTGCCGCCCATGTATTCGGCGATCAAGATCGGCGGGAAGAAGCTCTACGAGATCGCCCGCCGCGGCGGTGAGGTGGAGCGAAAGCCCCGCCGCGTCACGATCTATGAGCTCGATCGCCTCGGACGGGACGACGCGGGCGACATTCTGCTCCGCGTCCGCTGCTCCAAGGGCACCTACATCCGCGCGCTTTGCCACGATATCGGCGCCGCTCTCGGCTGCGGCGGCTGCATGAGCGCCCTGCGGCGCACCCGTGCGGGGGAGTTCACGCTCGCCGAAGCACACACGCTCGACGACGTGCTCGCCGCGGCGGAGGAAGGGCGCGCCGAGGCGCTGCTCCTCCCGGTGGACACGCTTTTCCGCGCTTACCCCGCACTGACGCTCACCGCCCCGCAGGAGCGTGCGCTGCGCTCCGGTGTGCGCTACACCTGCCCGCTGCCGGAGGGGGCCGTTTACCGGCTCTATGCCCCGGACGGCGCGTTTCTCGCGCTCGGCGAGGTGCGGGAGGGGAAAATGTGCTCCCGCAAGAATTTTTTTGAGAATTGAAGCTGGTTTTTTATGGAACAAAGACCCAAAACCGTGCTCGCGCTCGGCTTTTTTGACGGCGTTCATATCGGACACGCCGCGCTGCTGAACGCGGCGAAGGCGCGCGCCGCCGCGCTCGGTGCGGAGCCCGCGGTGCTGACTTTTGACCTCCACCCTGATATTTTCGTCAAAAAAACGCCCGTGCCGCTGCTCTGCTCGCCGGCGGACCGCGCCTATATCATCCGCCGTTTTTTCGGTATTGAACGGACCTGCTGCATCCACTTCAATGAGCACACGATGCATATGCCGTGGCACGAGTTTCTGGACGGCGTCTGCGCGGAATATAACGCCGCCGGCTTCGTCGTCGGCTATGACTTCCGCTTTGGCGACCGCGGCGAGGGCGACGGCGAAAAGCTGGCGTCTTACTGCGCCGCGCGCGGTCTTGGCTGCGATATTATCCCCGCCGTCTCGCTGGACGGCGAGGTCGTGAGCTCCACGCGCATCCGCGCCGTTGTCGCCGCGGGGGAGATGGAGCACGCCGCGGCGCTGCTGGGGCATCCCCATCTGCTGACGGACAATGTCCGCAGCGGACTGCGCCTCGGCAGGCGGCTTGCGAGCCCGACCATCAACATGCGCTTTGAGCCCGGCGTGCTCATCCCGCGCCGCGGCGTTTATGCGACGCGCGTCGTCCTGCCGGACGGGGAGCACCCCGCCGTCACGAACATCGGCACGCGCCCGACCGTCGGCGGCGAAAACGTTACGGTCGAGAGCAACATCCTCCATTTCACCGGCGACCTCTACGGAAAGCGCGTCTGCGTCGAGCTCGCGCACTTCCTGCGCGACGAGCGGAGGTTCGATTCCGTGGAAGCCCTCGGCGAGCAGATCCGCCGCGACGCCCAGCGCGCCGGGGAGCTGCTGGAGCGCGGCTGAAAAAAAGAAAGGCGGACGCTTTCAAAAAAAGCGTCCGCCATTCTTTTCGGTTTCCGTCAGCTGTGGAAGGGACCGGGACCGGGCCATTTGCCGCTGCCGCCCATTTCGGCTTCGAGTTTTTCGAGCTGCTTCAGGAGGTTCATACGCACCGCCTCGTTCGGAAGGTCGGCGGCAAGGATCCCCATGCGGATCCCCTCGATGCTCAGCTCGCCCCGTCTGATCGCGTCCGCGGTCTCTTTGCCGAAGGTTAGCTCTTTGAAGCGTTCCTCCGGTGGCGTCATCTCGGTGATCTCCTCCGGTGTGTAGCCGCGGTTGCAGTACATCCGCGTCGTGTTGTGGAACGCGGTGAAAAGGTCGACAAACATTTTCATGGCGTTCTTGGACTTCATCCGGACGCCATACGCATCCAGAGCGTCGATGACCTCCTCCATCGCGGAGACCGTGACGTCGTTCACGATGCAAAGGAACTCGTAAAGAAGCGCGTTTGCGCTCACCTCGCTCAGACCGCCGCGCTCTGTCAGGAAGAGGAAAAGCCTGCGGCGCGCCGGGGTGTTCTCGCAGCAAAAGGGGTCGGCATATTCCAGAAAATCCTTTTTTTCCGGCACATAATAGGGCTTGCCCTGCTGAAGACTCTTTGTCTCGTAAATCAGCTCCCCGTCCTCGTCGAACAGCACATAGTTTATGATCTCGCGGTCAAGCGGCTTCGTGGGCTTTCCGTCGTCATAGAGCTCGTCATCGCCGAGGATGGAGTAGCACTCGCACTCATGCCGCGCGATCTCCGCAAAGGCGAGGAACTCCTCCTCCGTTACCAGCTTGGGGCTATAGGAGAAAACGATCTCCTTTGCCTTGCGCAGCGGGATGATGCCGTAGAGATTTGCCATCGCGTTGAAATATTTGCGGAGGAGCCGCGAGGTCGTGTCCTTCAGCGGGATCTCCCGGTAAAGCGCGTTCAGCTGCCTGCGGGAATACTCCTGCGGGAATTCGTAATCTTTGTCCTTTGCCATGTCGCTTCCTCCTCTGAATAATTGCGATCTCTTTGCCATTCTAACGTGGATCGCGCTTCAAGTCAAGCGGAACGGCAAAAAAGAAAGGCGGACGCTTACTTTGCGTTCGCCTTTTTGAAATTTTTGCGCCCTTCTTTTTCTCTCAGGCGCGCGTTGGGCTCTCTTTTGTGTCTCGCCGGAGCCCCGGCTCGATCGTAGCTTAGCACAGATCGCGGTGGGGCGCAAGTGTAAAATCTGGGAAAGTGCCACGCTGTCAAAGCAGCGTCCCGACCGCGTGGACAGCTGCGGCGCAGAGCCACGCCAAGACGCACTGGAACACCACGACGAGCGCCGCCCAGCGTCCGCCCAGCTCGCGCCGGATGGCGGCGACGGCGGCGACGCAGGGGGTGTAGAGCAGGCAGAACACGAGCAGCGCCGCGGCGGAAAGCGGCGTCAGGATGCTCGTCACCGCCGCCCCGCCCAGCAGGACCGTCAGCGTTGAGACAACGCTCTCCTTCGCCATAAAGCCCGCGGCAAGCGCCGTCACGATGCGCCAGTCGCCGAAGCCGAGCGGCGCGAACACCGGGGAGAGGAAGCCCGCGATGACGGCGAGGATGGAGTCCTTCGCGTCCGAAACGACGTTTAAGCGGAAATCAAAGGTCTGGAGGAACCAGACGACGATGGAGGCGAGGAAAATGACCGTGAACGCGCGCTGAAGAAAATCGCGCGCCTTGTCCCAGAGCAGATGGGCGACGTTGCCGAGCCCCGGCAGACGGTAATTCGGCAGCTCCATCACGAAGGGGACCGCCTCGCCCTTGAAGAGCGTGTTCTTCGATGCGAGTGCGACGAGAACTCCGACTAAGATCCCCAGCAGATAGAGCGCGAGCATCACGAGCCCGCCGCGGCCGGGGAAGAACGCCGCCGTGAAAAACCCGTAGATCGGAAGCTTGGCGGTGCAGGACATAAACGGCGTCAGCACGATCGTCATGCGACGGTCCCGCGCGCTCGGCAGCGTGCGGCTCGCCATGACGCCCGGCACCGTGCAGCCGAAGCCGATGAGCATCGGCACGATGCTGCGCCCGGAGAGTCCGAGGCGGCGCAGCAGCTTATCCATGACGAAGGCGATGCGCGCCATGTATCCGCTGTCTTCGAGCATAGAGAGGAAGAAAAACAGCACGACGATGATCGGAATGAAGCTCAGCACGCTCCCGACGCCTCCGAAAATGCCGTCTATGACGAGCGAGTGGATGACGGGGTTGACGTTCGCCTCAGCAAGCGCGCCGTCCGTGAGCGCGGTCAGCGCGTCGATCCCGCGGGCGAGCAGGTTTTGCAGCGCCGCGCCGACAACGTTGAAGGTGAGGTAAAACACCAGCGCCATGATCGCGATAAACGCCGGGATCGCGGTGTATTTCCCGGTCAGGACCCGGTCGATCCTGCGGCTGCGGATATGCTCGCGGCTCTCCCGCGGGCGGACGACCGTGCGCGAGCAGAGACGCCCGATAAAGTCAAAGCGCATGTCCGCGATCGCCGCGGCGCGGTCGAGCCCGCGCTCGGACTCCATCTGAACGACGATATGCTCCACCATCTCGCGCTCGTTTTCGCTCAGCCGCAGCGCCTCCGTGACGAGCGCGTCACCCTCGACGAGCTTGCTCGCGGCGAAGCGCAGCGGCAGCCCCGCCGCAGCAGCGTGGTCTTCGATAAGGTGCATAATGCCGTGGAGACAGCGGTGGACAGCGCCGCCGTGGGCATTTTCGTCGCAGAAATCGACGCGCCCCGGCTTTTCCTGATAGCGGGCGATGTGGATCGCGTGGCGCACGAGCTCGTCGATGCCCTCGTCCCGCGCGGCGGAGATGGGCACGACCGGCACGCCGAGCATTGCCTCCATCTCGTTGATGCGGATCGTGCCGCCGTTGCCGCGCACCTCGTCCATCATGTTCAGCGCGAGCACGACCGGCGTGTCCAGCTCCATCAGCTGCATCGTGAGGTAGAGATTGCGCTCAATGTTTGTCGCGTCGGCGATGTTGATGATGCAGCGCGGCTTTTCCTCCAGAATGAACTGGCGCGAAACGATCTCCTCCGCCGAGTAAGGCGAGAGGGAATAAATGCCGGGCAGGTCCGTGACGAGCGTGTGCGCGTGTCCGCGGATGGCGCCGGATTTGCGGTCCACGGTGACGCCGGGGAAGTTGCCGACATGCTGGTTCGAGCCCGTGAGGGCATTGAAAAGCGTCGTCTTGCCGCAGTTCTGGTTTCCGGCGAGGGCGAAGGTCAGCAGCGCGTCCTCCGGCAGCGCCGTGCCTTCGGATTTTGTGTGATAGCGCCCCTCCTCGCCGAGACCGGGGTGCTCCGCGTCATGCGGGTGCTCGCGCTGAGGATAGTCGCGGTGCGCGCTCTGCGGGCGCTCCACGGCGCTCAGGGGCTCGATCCCGATCTCCGCCGCGTCTGCGAGGCGCAGCGTCAGCTCATAGCCGTGGATGCGAAGCTCCATCGGGTCGCCCATCGGCGCGAGCTTCATCAGCTTCACCCGCGCGCCGGGGATGACGCCCATATCGAGAAAATGCTGCCGCAGCGCACCCTCGCCGCCGACAGAAAGGATTTGCGCCACCTCGCCGGGGCGCAGCTGGTCCAAGGTCATGCGTGTTTCCTCTCTCTATGTGTTAGTTCTGACTAACAAAAAGCTGCCGCCATGATAAACCATGGCGGCAGCTTTGTCAACGGGAAACGCGCGGATTTTCAGCGGGGCGAGGGAGGGCGTCAATACCCCGCGAGGAACAGATTATTGTCCTCGGCGAAGTTTTTGACGCTGTAGCACACAAGCACGGCGTCGATGTCGTGCTCGGCGGCATAGGCTTTTATGCTGCTGCGGTAATAGCGAAGGTCCAGAATGTGGAGCTCGGAGAAGTGGGCGGTCAGGTAGGGGCTCAGCGTGTCCATATAGGAGTCGCGAAGGATGAGCAGGCGCGGCGCGTCGGTGTGCTCCGTCGCGACGGTCAGCAGCGGGGTGTTGCCGCCGTAGAAATAAGAATATTTGTCCTTCACGGCGAGGAAGCTCTCGTCATACATCTTGCCCGGAACGGCGGCGCCCTGCGGGTAGTTCGTGACGGTGACGCCCGTGTCCGGGACGAAGGTGCTGATGCTGTCCGGCTTCACCCACGAAAAGCCGGAGCTGGAATAGGTCGTGCCGTAAAACTCCTCGCTGACGACGGTCTCGCTGTAATCGCCGAGCGGTACGGCGTCGAAGCCCATCGCGTCGGCGAGGGCGGCATAGCCGTAATAAGCGCCGAGCGTGGTCCAGTGGTGGTCCGTGCGGAAGAAGATGGGCTCATCGCGGTGGGCGGCGAGCGCGGAGGCAATGTCCACAGTCTGCGCCGTGACGTAGTTATAGGCGTAGTCGATGGTGTCCAGCTGGCTGTCGTTCGGCGCACCGTCCGGCAGCAGATCGCGGTCGATCTCCGCCGCGGAGGGGATGAGCGCGAAATAGACGGGGACGTCCACATTCTCCGCGAGGGCGTTCACGGCGTCCAGATTAAAATCCAGATCGTCCTGCGCGGGCGCGGTGTAGGGCTCCAGCAGCGTTTCGCCCTCGCAGAGATAAATGCCGTTGTTCGCGTCCTTCCCGGCGGCGAGCTCCGCGCCGGCTTTCAGCGTCGTCCACCCGTCGCGCAGGGGGAACTGGTCGGTGATGAAGTCCTCGTAAGCGGTCGTGAATTTGCCGGAGAAGAGGGCGGAGAAGGTGAATTTCGGCTCGGTCTGGAGCGCGCGGTTCTCGCGCTCGGAGAAGCTCTTTTTCGGGAGAACGAGCCCCAGCACGAACAGCACGCCGATAAAGACGAGAAACAGCACGGTCTGGACAATAGCGGCTTTCTTTTTCATTCCTGCTTGCCCTCCTTTCAGAAGCGGAAATAGAGAAACGGGTTATACGTCGCGTCCACGAGATACGCCGTGGAGAGAATGAGCACCGCGGCGATCATCACGGGCGTCAGCGCGGCGCGGACGCGCTCGCTGAGGCGGTCGTAGAGCCGCTTTCCGAGCGGCAGACAGGCGACGATCGCGACGACGAAGATCACGGCGTAGTTGCGCAGGTAAAAGAGGTCCTGCGCGCTCCAGAGCCCGGCTCCGCCGCCGAACATCGCGCGGTAATAGCCGAAGGCGGCGCTCATGCTCGGCAGGTCGAACATGACCCAGCCGCAGACGGCGACGACAAGGGCGTAGACCGTCGCGAGGACGGGGACTTTTTTGAGCGGCTTTAAGAGGAACAGCTTTTCCAGCATCAGGAACAGCGCGTAATAAAGCCCCCAGCAGAGGAAGGTCCAGTTCGCGCCGTGCCAGAAGCCTGTGAGCGCCCAGACGATCAGAATGTTCAGCATTTGCCGCGCCATCCCCTTGCGGTTGCCGCCGAGGGGAATATAAACATAGTCGCGGAACCATGTGCCGAGACTGATATGCCAGCGCCGCCAGAATTCCGTTACGGAGCGGGAGATATAGGGGTAATCGAAGTTTTCAAGGAACTCAAAGCCCAGCATCCTGCCGAGGCCGATCGCCATGTCGGAGTAGCCGGAGAAGTCAAAGTAAATTTGCAGCGAGAAGGCGAGGATGCCCATCCAAGAGCCCAGCACGGTCAGCTCCGCGCCGGAGGCGGCGGAGTAAACGTCCCAGAGCGCGCCGATGTTGTTCGCGATGAGCACCTTTTTGCCGAGACCGACAATGAAGCGCCGCACGCCGGAGGCGAACTGGTCCACGCTGTTCGCGCGGAAGCCGAGCTGGCCGGCGACATCTTTATAGCGCACGATGGGACCGGCGATGAGCTGGGGGAAGAGCGCCACAAAGGTGCCGAAGGAGATGAAGCTGCGCTGAAGCTCCGCGTCGCCGCGGTAAACGTCGATGGGGTAGCTCATCGTCTGGAAGGTGTAGAACGAAATGCCGATCGGCAGCGTCAGCCCAAGCGTTGCGATATGGACGCCGGGAATGCGGCTGAGCGTTGCGGCGAAGAGGTCGTAATACTTGAAAAAGCCGAGCAGCGCGAGGTTCACCACAACGTCCGCCGTGAGCCACGCCTTCGCGCGGCGGCGGTCGGTGTGCTTATACTTCTCCACGAGGAAGCCCGCGGCGAAGTTGATCGCCATGGAAAACACCATCAGCAGCACATAGACCGGCTCGCCCCAGCCGTAAAACACGAGGTTCACGGCAAAGAGCCAGACGTTGCGCCAGCGTGTCGGGACAAAATAATAGACCGCCAGCACGACCGGCAGGTATTGGAACATGAAAAGCAGGCTGGAAAAGACCATGAGCGGCGTTTCTCCTTGGTTTTCTTCGGATTATCAGTCGTCTTCGTCCGGCGTGTCCGCGGCGGGACGGTCCGGGCGGAAATCGCCGAGCGGGTTCGCGCTCGCGGCGGAGCGGAGCTCGCTGCTGTCGACGTGGGTGTAGATCTGGGTGGTGTTGAGGTTTTCGTGCCCCAGCAGCTCCTGAAGCGTGCGGACGTCGACGCCGTTTTGCAGCATCAGCGTCGCCGCCGTGTGGCGCAGCTTGTGGGCGGAATACTTGTCCGCGTCCAGCCCGGCGCGCAGGAGGCTTTTTTTGACCATGCTGTGGACCGCCTCGCGGCTGAGCCGCCCGTGGCGCGCGGAGAGAAAGAGCGCATTGCTCCGTGCCCCGGCGGTCGGGCGGACGAGCAGGTAGTCGTTGATGGCGGCGGCGGTGGCGTCATTCAAATAGACGACTCGCTCCTTGCCGCCCTTGCCGAACACGCGGAGATTATCGCTGCGCACGTCGGCGAGGTTCAGCCCCACGATCTCCGAAATGCGGAGACCGCAGTTTAGGAAGATACATAGAATGCAGTAGTCCCGCTCGCGGAAGCGTCCGTCCACGGCGGAGAGGAGCTGGCGGCTCTCCTCCAGCGTGAGGTAGCGGGGGAGGGCTTTCGGGATCTTCGGCGAGTCGAGGTCCTGCACGGGGTTTTCCTTCAGGAGCTTCGCCTTGCTCGTGAGATATTTATAAAAGCTCTTGATGGACGCGATCTTACGCGCGCGGCTCGCCGCGCCGATGCCGTAGCTCGTCTCGCGGCTATGCTGGTTGCGCACGCGGTCGCGGCTTAAAAACGAAAGGAACGCATACACTTCCGAGAGCGTCACCGAGCCGACAAAATCGAGGTCCACGTCCGCAATGTCGATCTCCTCGATGTCCGTTCCCGCGGGAACGACGCCGCGGCTTAGCTTCAGATAGCGGAAAAAGGTCCGCAGGTCGAGGAAGTATTCGTCCACGGTGTTCTTCGAGTGCCCGCGGATGGTCTCGTGATAGGTGAGGAAGTCCTGTAAAATTTTCGGTGTTCCGGCTCTGTAGTCCATCAAACGCGCCTCTTTGTTCCGTAGCTTTTCCACAAACCAGCGCCGCCAGCGGCGCAGGGTATTTTTATCATTTTAACCGTTTTTTCCGCTTTCGTCAACATTGCAAAAATAATTCTATCTTTTTTGTCGAAAAGGTGGTATAGTATCAGCATTCACTTCGTTTTTCCAAAGGAGGCAAACGCTATGAGCATCCAGATGGCTGCCCGTATGGAGCAGGTCCATTCCGATATCCGCGGTCCCATTTTTGTTGAGGCGAACCGCATGGCTGCGGAGGGGACGCCGATCCTGAAGCTGAACACCGGCAACCCGGCGACCTTCGGCTTTCCGATGCCGGAGAGCGTTCGCGGCGCGCTGGAGAAAAATCTCGATAAGGCGGTCGCTTACTGCGACTTAAAAGGCATGCCGGAGGCGCGCCGCGCCATCTGCGACTATCATCTCTCCCGCGGCGTGCAGGGCATCACGCCGGAGAGCATCTTCATCGGCAACGGCGTCAGCGAGATCGCGACGATGATCTCGACCGCGCTCTTCGACTACGGCGACGAGATCCTGATCCCGACGCCGAGCTACTCGCTCTGGACCAACGTCGCCTACATCACGGGCAGCAAGCCCGTGCTCTACCGCTGCGATGAGCAAAGCGGCTGGTATCCCGACGTGGCGGACATCCGACGCAAGATCACGCCGAAGACCAAGGCGATTTTGCTCATCAACCCCAATAACCCCACCGGCGCGGTCTATCCGCTGGAGGTCCTGCTCGACATCATCAAGCTCGCGTGGGAGCGCGATCTCGTCATCATCTCCGACGAGATCTATGACCGCCTCGTGATGGATGGGCTCACGACCTATTCCACCGCCGCGCTCGCGCCGGAGCTGCCGGTCATCACCTGCAACGGGCTCAGCAAGAGCCACATTATCTGCGGCTTCCGCTGCGGCTGGATGTGCGTCTCCGGTCCGGAGAGCTTCACAAAGCCGATGATCGAGGCGGTGCAGAAGCTCGCCGCCATGCGTCTTTGCGGCAACGCGCTGACCCAGCTCGTCATCCCCGCCGCGCTCGCCGACAGCGCGAGCACGCAGGCGATGCTCGTCCCCGGCGGCAGACTCTATGAGCAGCGCGAGGCGACCTGCCGCGCACTCGATGAGATCCCCGGCATTACTTACGTGAAAAACCACGCCGCGTTCTACCTCTTCCCGCGTGTCGACGCCGCGAAGTTCCACATCACGAGTGACAAGCAGTTCGCGATGGATGTCCTCCACGCGACGCACATTCTTTTCGTCCCCGGCAGCGGCTTCGACTGGGCAGAGCCGGACCACTTCCGCCTCGTCATGCTCCCGCAGCCGGAGATCATGGCCAAGGCGATGGGGGACATCGGAAAATTCCTCGAAACCTATCAGCAGGCGTAAAAACCGCCGCTCATCCCGCGTCTGCCGGAACTTTTTTCGGCAGACGCGGCGAAAAACGCAAATTCGGCGTTGACATTTCCTGCCGATTGTGCTAATATAATCGGGCAACTGAAAATCCGTTTTCGAGTTCGGTTTGGAGAAGTACCCAAGAGGCCGAAGGGGCTCCCCTGCTAAGGGAGTAGGGCGTGTTGAGCGCCGCTCGGGTTCAAATCCCGACTTCTCCGCCACAAGAAAGAGACGCCGAGCGCGGCGTCTCTTTTCTTATCTATTGCGTTTCCTATCCGGAGAGTTACCGAAGCGGTCATAACGGGGCGGTCTTGAAAACCGTTAGGGCGCAAGCCCACGCGGGTTCGAATCCTGCACTCTCCGCCACGAAAAGAGCACCTGCGTAAGCAAGTGCTCTTTTCGAGTTAAGTGTGCCTTGCGGCACGCTTAACTTCACTTCGCGCAAAGCGCGAAGCTTCACCGCGGCGAAGCCGCCGCTTCACTTGGGCGCAGCCCAACCTTCACGATTCAGGAGGAATCACAATGCTGAACTACAGAAGGCTCACCGCGGCGGACGATGCGGCGGTGGCAAAGATCATCCGCGATAACTTGGAGGCGCGGCACCTCGATATTCCGGGCACGGCGTATTTTGACCCGGAGCTCGACCGCCTGAGCGCTTATTATGACGCCGCTCCGCGGACGCGGACTTATTTCGTCGCGCTGGACGAGGCGGGGCAGGTGATCGGCGGCGTCGGCGCTGCGGAATTTACCGCGATCCCCGGCTGCGCGGAGATCCAGAAGCTCTATCTGAGCGACGGCGCAAAGGGGAGAGGCTGCGGAAAAGAGCTGATGCAGATCGCGGAGAATTGGGCGCGCGAAGCCGGATTTCAGCGGCTCTATCTTGAGACGCACAGCAGCCTGAAGGCGGCGGTCGGTCTCTACGAAAAGCTGGGCTTCCGCGATATCCCGCGCCCGGCGTCCGTCCTCCACGGAACGATGGACCGCTTCTTTCTGAAGGAGCTGTGAATAAAAAAGGAAGCGCCCGGCGGCGCTTCCTTTTTTTCTTATAGACACACCCGGACCAGCTCTGCGGCGGAGCTGAGGTTCCGGTCGCCGAGCCCTTTTGCCGCGGCGTCGCCGACGCAGGCGAGGGGGAAGCCCCCGGCGCGGGCGGCTGCGGCGCCGGAGGCGGCATCCTCCACGACGAGGCAGTCCGCGGGCGGGAGCGCGAGCATCTCCGCTGCCTTGAGAAAGACCTCCGGGTCCGGCTTCGCGCGGGTGATGCAGCTGCCGTCGCATACGGCGTCGAAGAAGCCGCCGAGACCGAGGCGGTCCAGAATAAAGGGTGCGTTGCGGCTCGACGAGCCGACGGCGAGGCGCAGCCCGGCGCGCCGCAGCGCGCGGAGCATCTCCGCGACGGCGGGGTCGAGGTCCGCGGGGCTCATCCCGGCGAGCAGCGCGCGGTAGCGCTCGTTTTTCCGCGCGGCGAGCGATTCCTTCTCCGTGTCGGACCAGCTCCGGCTGCTCTTGGCGAGAATGAGCTCCAGACTTGCCATGCGCGAAACGCCGCGCAGCGCGTCGTTGTCCCGGCGGTCAAAGGGGATGCCGAGCTCGTCGGCGAGGCTTTTCCAAGCCTGATAGTGATATTCGTCCGTGGAGCAGAGCACGCCGTCCAAGTCAAAGATCACAGCGCGAAAACGCATAGTTTCGCTTCTCCTTTCTCAAAAAACGCCCCGGCGCAGCTTCGCTGCACCGGGGCAAAAAACGCGGAATGTCAGAACGTCAGCGAGCCGGAGGCGATGCGCTTACCGCTGCGGCGGTCGAATAGCATGACCTGATCGCCGGAGACGGAGACGGGAACCTTCGCGCCGATGGTGAACAGCGAGCTGCCGAACACCACGCCGGTCAGCAGGTAGCCGCCGACGCGGACCTTGATGGTGGATTCCATACCGGTCGGCATCGCACCGTAAATTTCGCCGGAGAGCGAGCCGGTCTCGTCGGAGATGTCGAGGAACTCCGGACGGATGCCGAGCACGAAGTCTTCATTCGTGACGGCGGGCGCTTCCTGAAGGGCGTCGTCCTCCTCGTCGACCTTGGCGATGTGGTAGCGGAAGACCTCGTCCTTATTGCCCTTTTCGACATAGCCCTTTTCCGCGGTCTTCGCCTTCAGCGCGGCGGCTTTGTCCGCGTCCGCTTTGTCGCGGGCGGCGAACCATGCGGCGAGGTCGAGCGGCGTGGAGGGGCGGAAGGTCGCCTTCTCGCCGCCGAGAACAGTGAGCGAGAGACTGCCGTCGGCGTTCTGAGCGCCGCGGGCCTCCACAAAGTTGATGGACGGGTTGCCCACAAAGTCCGCGACGAAGAGGTTCGCCGGCTGGTGATAGACGTCCAGTGGGGCCTCGTACTGCTGAAGCACGCCGTTGTCGATGAGGCAGATCTGGGTCGCGAGCGTCATTGCCTCCATCTGGTCGTGGGTGACGTAGACGAAGGTGGAACCGGTCTCGACGTGCAGACGCTGGAGCTCATAGCGCATTTCGAGGCGGAGCTTCGCGTCGAGGTTGCTGAGCGGCTCGTCCATAAAGAGTACGGTCGGCTCCGGAGCGAGGGTGCGGGCGATGGCGACGCGCTGCTGCTGACCGCCGGAGAGCTCGGCGGGGTAGCGGTCCATGAACATACCGATCTTGACGATGCGGCTGACGCGGCGGACAGTGAGGTCGATCTCCTCCTTCGTCAGCTTGCGGGTCGTCAGGATAGGCTCGCCCCCGCGGGTGAAGCGGAACTCGGCGTCCAGCGGCGTTCCGGCGCTCTCTGCTGCCTTCTTCGCGGCGGCAGTCTTTGCGCGCAGCGTTTCCGCCTCGGCGGTGACGTCCTTGCCGGACTCCAGATGATAGTCAAAGAGCTTCTTCGCCGTGTACTGGGAGAGGGTGAAGGCGTCGATGAGCTTCAGCACAGCCTTTTTGCCGTCCAGCTTTCCGTCCTTGTCGCGGCACTCGTCCAGCACCGCACGCACCTCGGCGGGGGAGGAGAGGATCTCGGCAAGGCGGGCGGCGTTTTTCGCCTCGAAGTCGATCTTCGGCATCGGCTCCTTGACGTTCGCAAGACCGAAGGAGATGTTCTGGTAAACGGTCATGTTGGGCCAGAGCGCATAGTTCTGGAACAGGAAACCGACGCGGCGCTTGTTCGGCGGGATGTTGATGCCGAGCGCACTGTCGAAAACGACGGTGTCGCCGATGGTGATGCGCCCGCTCGTCGGGGTCTCAAGACCCGCGATCATACGCAGCGTGGTCGTCTTGCCGCAGCCGGAGGGACCCAGCAGCGTGACGAAGGCGTTGTCGGCGATGGTGAGGCTCAGGTCCTCAACGGCGTAGAATTTGCCCCAGCGCTTGGTGACGTGTTCAAGTTTGATTTCAGGCATGATTTAACCTCCGATTCCCTTGTCGAGGCTCGCGCCCGTGACCTTGTTGACAAGCGCGTTGCAGACAAGAATGGTGATGATGAGGATCAGGTTGATGCCGCTGGAGAAGGCGTAAAGCCCCATCTCGTCGAAGTAGTCCAGCGTGGTGGAGAGGATGAAGCCCTGCACGCAGAGCAGCATGAAAAGCGAGAGCTCGCGCAGGCAGGTCATAAACGGCAGCAGGAAGCCGGAGATGATGGAGGACTTCTGGATCGGGATGATGATGCGCGTCATGCGCTTCCACCACGGGATGTTCTGGATGATCGCCGCCTCCTCAATCTCGCCGGAGAGCTGGAGCATGGAGTTCAAGGAGCTGCGGCTCGCGAAGGGGATATACTTGACCGTGCCGGCGATGATGAGCAGCGTGTAGGTGTTGAAGAGGTTCAGCTTCTCCGTCGAGAACAGGATGAAGAACGCGACGCCGACGGCGATGGAGGGCATCAGATAGGGCAGGAAGGCGATGGAGTTGACGTAGTTCGCCCAGCGGCTGCGGCGGTTTTTGGAGACCGCATAGCCGATCATGGTGCCGATGGAGCCGGCGAGCAGCGCGCAGGCGACGGAGGTCAGTATCGTGCCCTTAAAAGCGCGCCAGATGGTTTCGTTATATAGGATACCCTTCTGACCGTACATGCCGTTTTCCGTGATGTTCTCGTTCGTCAGCCACCACTTCGTCGTGAGGTTCGAGGCGTCGCCCGTGTAGAGGAAGGAGTAGTCGCCGGGGTTCGGGAGGAAGGTCTCGAACGCGAAGGAGATGATGGGGAAGATGCTGGTGAAGAAGGTGATGATGACGAGGATGAGCGCGATGACGATGCGTCCGGCTTTGCCGAGACGGATCTTGGAGATCTGCCCGGATTTGCCGGTGACGGTCGTGTAGTTCTTGCGGCTGCGCAGCGAGAACTGGTTGAGCAGCATGATCGCGACGCCGAAGACCATCATAATGATGGCGAGGATGCTCGCTTCGCCGGTGTACTTGCTGTTCATGGAGATATACTTCGTGCTGAGCGTGCTGAGTCCGAGATAGTGCGGCACGGGGTAAGAGCCCATCGCGCTGCCGAACACGAGCAATATCGTGGACAGAATGGCGGGCTTCACGAGCGGGAGCGTCACGCGGAACATGGTGCGCCATTTCGGGGTGTCCAGAATGGTCGCGGCTTCCTCAAGGTTCGCGTCCATATTCCGGAAAATGCCGCCGATGAGGATATAGGCGAAGGGCGCGTAGTGCAGACCCAGCACCATCAGGC
Organism: Ruminococcus bicirculans (ex Wegman et al. 2014); assembly: GCA_963649145.1. Classification (GTDB taxonomy): domain Bacteria; phylum Bacillota; class Clostridia; order Oscillospirales; family Oscillospiraceae; genus SVKR01. Next base: position 38,241 of record CAVJGI010000002.1, read on the forward strand.
TCGGAAACAGGCCCTTGCACCACCACATCGGCATATTGATGCCGAAGAGCGCGGCGAGCAGACCGTTGCTCGTGCCGGTGACGGCGTTGGAGTTGAAGAGGTTCTGCCACACGACGGCGAGCGTCCACTGCGGCATAATGTAGGGGAAAATGAAGATGGAGCTCAGATATTTTCTCCAAGCGAGGTCCGTGCGCGTGATGAGAAACGCGAACAGCCCGCCGAAGATAATGGACACCACGCAGGTGCCGAAGGCGAGCAGGACGGTGTTGAGCAGCGGCGTCCAGAGGTTCGTCTTGGCAAGGCGGCTGGTGAAAAGGTCTACGTAGTTGACAACGGTGTAGCCGGAGGACTGGCCCGTCAGGTGGGCGTCGATCGTGCCGGCATGGATCTTGAAGGTGTCCTCCACGATGGCGACGATGGGGGCGACCGTTGTAAAGGTCAGGATGATGCCGAGCAGCACGAGGATGACGTTGTGCGGCTTGGAAAAGAAGGTCTTGAGCTTGTTTAGGATGATCGTGCCTTGGCTTGCGCGGAGGGTGGTTGACTCGTTCATGGCTTCCTCCTCTCAGATTTTCGGAGCCGGGGGCGTTTTGGAAAGGAAGCGCCCTTGGATGCTTATGATCCAAGGGCGCTTTGCTTTAACTTGAATATTTCAGCGCCGGGGAAGGGGTAGCTTAGCGCTTTTAGCCCGCGCTGTACTTCGTCAGCATCTCGATCCAGCTGCCGACGGTGAAGGCGACGGAGGCGCAGTACTCAGGATCTTCGAGCACGAGCTTGCCGTCGGTGGTCCACCACTCATAGCCGTGGTCGTTCTTCGCGGCGAACTTGACGGTGGTGCCGTCCTCGTCCATACCGCCGATGGAGTGATGGAAGTTGGCCTCGGTCTCCTCGGCAACGATCGGGTTGCTGGAGTAGCCGCCCATGTCCTTGCCCCAAGCGGAGAAGCCGTCGGCGGTGCAGGTCATGTAAGCGATGAAGGCGCAGGCAGTCCAAGGCAGGGGGCTGTTGTCGGTGACGAACAGATAGTGGCAGTAGCCGTAGCCGCCGATGCCCTCGTAGCCGTCCTCATAAGCGGCGACCTTGACGTTGTTGACGGAAACGGTAGCGGACTCCTCGACGGAGCGGAGCTTGGAGTAAACGATCAGACCGAACTGATCCTTCGCGGAAGCGTCCACGAGGGTGTTGCAGATCGGGCCGTCGTCGGTCTGGGCGTTGTAGCTCTCGACCCAGAGCTTGATCCACGCAAGGGCGTAAGCGCCGTCGGCGCCGAGACCGAGGTCAGCGGCCTCAGACTCCATCTCCTTGATGGTGGGCTCGAAGTAAGCCTGCTCGTCGGCGGGCAGAGCCTCATAGGACTCCTTCAGCCAAGCGGCATAGTCGTCGCGGGTCAGCATGTAAAGGAAGTTCTTGCCGACGATCTCGGAGTCGATGTCCATGAACAGGCCATGCTCGCCCTCGGCGATGAAGTCCCAGCAGTTGTCGTAGGTCTTGTCGCCGACGCAGTTGTACATGAAGACTTTGTTCAGGGTCTGGAGCGGCAGGAAGCCGGTGTAGTCCTCGGCGGTGGTGCCGTTGGCGTCAGCCCAGTCCTTCGGGATGAAGGTGTCCAGAATACCGGTCTGGACCATCTTGCTCTCGATCTGGTTGCCGTCCTGAATCAGGGTCATGGCGAAGGTTCCGGTGGTCTTCAGAGAGTCAGCGGTCAGCTGATCGAAGATCTTGTTGTTCTTCGGCTGCTGCCACTCGAACTGCATGTCGTAGCTGGAGTCGATGGTCTTCAGATACTCGATGAACAGGGGCAGAGCGCTCTTGCCGCGGCTGGAGTTGCCGACGCCGTAGAACATCTTGCCGTTGGATTCCTCGATGGCTTTCTTGGCGAGCTCCTCAAGGGTCATGCTTTCGGCTTCCTTGATGATCTTCTGGACCTCGGTGAGGTTCTCCTCGACCTCAGGGGTCTTGGTCTCCTCAGGGGTCTTGTCCTCGCTGCCGCCGTTGTTGGTGGTGTCCGGGGTCTTGGTCGGGTCAGGCGTGTTGGTCTGTGTGCCGCAGGCGGCCAGAGCAAACACCATGACGAGCGCAAGAATCAGAGCAATGATCTTTTTCAAAATAGTGTCCTCCTCATAAATTTTTGTCCGAAACGGCGAAAGCCGCCGTCCCAACGTCTTCATTCTACGGACTCGTTGCACAAATGAACAGTGGACGATCCTGCGTTATTTTGTGTTTCCCTGCGATTCTTTCAATTTTTGGCTTAAATTTTGTGAAAAAGTGTGATATAATCAGCCCGACGGGGCGGAGAAGTTGTATAAAACGTTCGGACGACCGGATTACATGTACGTTCTGAACGATATACAGCCGTCCGCCATGAACGGACAGAATTCGACATACGGAGAAACGACTATGCGCGTAAAACGCAGCTTTATCCGCATATTGACCCTCGCGCTCGCGCTGCTGCTCCTCGCCGGCTGCGGGGAGAGCGCGCCGCAGGAGGACCTCGCCCCCGCGGAGAGCGAGCGCCTTGTGCTCTATACCTCCCATAAGCGCGAGGTGTGGTGGCCCATCGTGAAGGAATTTGAACAGCGCACCGGCATCTGGGTCGAGGTCGTCGAGGGCGGCACGAACGAGCTGCTCGAACGGCTCGAAGGCGAAAAGACCGCGCCGCGGGCGGACGTGATGTTCGGCGGCGGCGTGGAGAGCCTCGACGCCTGCCGCGCGCTTTTTGAGAGCTACACCTGCGAGGGAGCGGAGGAGATCCTGCCCGCTTACCGCGCCGCGGACGACGTGTGGACGCCGTTTTCCGCGCTGCCGGTGGTCCTTATCTATAACCCGAAGCTCGCCGCGCCCGGCGCGCTGACGGGCTGGGCGGACCTGCTCGACGAGGCTTGGCGCGGGGAGATCGCCTTCGCCGATCCCGCCGTGTCCGGCTCCTGCTTCACCGCGCTCATGACCTTCGTCAGCGCCGTCGACCTCGAAACGGACGCCGCGCTCCGCGCCTTCGCCGAGGCGCTCGACGGCGTGCAGCTCGGCGGCTCCGGCGAGATCGTCAGCGCCGTGTCCGGCGGCGAAGCCCGCGTCGGCGTAACGCTGGAGGAGACCGCCTGCAAGCGCATCGCCGCCGGGGACGAGATCGCGCTCGTCTACCCCGCGGACGGGACGAGCTGCGTGCCGGACGGCACCGCCGTCGTCGCCGGTGCGCCGCACGCGGAAAACGCCCGCGCCTTCGTCGACTTCACCATCAGCCGCGACGTACAGAATCTTCTGCAAAGCGCGCTGAGCCGCCGCTCCGTGCGCGCCGATCTGGACGCGCCGGAGGGCCTTCCACCGCTCGCGGACATCGCCATGGTCGACTATGACGTCCGCTGGGCGAGCGAGATGCACGAGTCGCTGCTGATGAGCTGGGAATTTTATTTCGGAGCGGAGGAGCCCTGAGATGAAAGCAAAAAAACGCCGCTCTTACCGCAAACGGCTCAACGCCGCCTTCCTCGCCGTGTCGCTCGTGCCGCTGCTGCTCTGCTCCGCGCTGCTGCTCCAGATCTTCCGGCTTCGCACGGCGGCAGCCGCCCAGCAGACGGCGGAGGACCACCTCCTCGCCGCCTCCGCCGCGCTCGACACGCTCCGCACCGCGCTCGATGACGCCGCGGACGCCCTCCGGCGCGACGCGATCGTCCGCCTTGCGCTTACCGGCGCTTCGGACACCGCGGCGGTCTATGACCATATTTTCGACACGACAGAGTCCGTCCGCGCCATCGCGCGCGTGGACCTCTATGATGCCGCGGGGCGCTGGCGCTATTCCACGCGCTCCGCGCCGCTCGCCACCTCGCTCCCGACGGACTGGGGCGTGCTCCACGCCGCGGCGGGCGCGGGACCGGACGGGCTCGTGCTCTGCGCCGCGGAGGAGAACGCCGGCGGCGACGCGCCGCTGCTCTATGCCGCCGCGATGCTCGCCGACAGCGCGGGGGACGCCGCAGGCTATCTTGTCGTGAGTTTAAGCGAGAGCCAGCTCCGCGCGCTGCTCGGCGCTTCCGCCGGCGCGCAGAACGAGCTGCTGGTGCTCGACGGCTACTGGCGCGCGGTCTTCTGCACCCAGCCGAGCCAGACGGAGACGCTCGCCGCCGCGCTGCGCGCCCAGCTGCTCTCCGGCGACCGTCTCGCGGGGCTCGGCGACGACTTTAATTACACGGTCCGCCGCCACGCGGGGACCGGGCTCTCCCTTGTGCTCCAGCAGCCGCAGGTGTTTACCCACGCGACGGAGCGCATGCTCTATTCCATCGGCGCGCTCTGCGGACTTGTCTGCATCGCGCTCAGCATCCTGCTGAGTCTCCAGCTCAGCCGCCAGATCTTCCGCCCCGTGGGGCGTCTCCACGACGCCATCGGGCGCGTCGGCGCGGACCATGACCTCTCCGTCCGCGTCCCGGTGCCGGAGGGGGAGACGGACGAACTCGCCGAGCTCGCCGAGCGCTTCAACGCCATGGTCGACTCGCTCCACCGCAACCAGCAGGCGCTGCTCGAAAACCAGCGTGCGCTCAACGAGGCGCAGATCCGCATGCTTCAGGCGCAGCTGAACCCCCATTTCCTCTGCAACACGCTGGACACGATGAAGTGGATCAGCAAGATCAATCAGGTGCCGCAGGTCGCCGTGATGAGCACGAACCTTGCGGATATCCTGCGCTTCTGCATCTCCCCGGCGGAGTTTGTCCCCCTCCGGCGGGAGCTCGAGATTCTGGAGCGCTACGTCGAGATCCAGCGCATCCGCCTCTCGGACAGTTTTAGTTACGGGTCTGATATACCATCGGAGCTTCTGGATGAAACCGTGCCGAAGATGCTGCTCCAGCCGCTTGCGGAAAACGCGATATTGCACGGGCTCTCCGGCGTGCCGGACGGCAGACTTTTCGTCAGCGCGCGGCGGGAGGGGGACGACCTCGTCATCCGCGTGCAGGACAACGGCCCCGGCTTCCCGCCGGAGCTGCTGGGACCCTACCAGCCGCCCGCGGAGCAGACGGGTCACCTTGGGCTGCTGAATGTGGACACGATTCTGCGCAAGCAATACGGTGAGGGCTTCGGCCTTTGCCTAGAAAACGCCCCGGAGGGCGGCGCGTGCATCACGGCGCGTCTCCCGGCTGCGGGGAAGAAGGAGGACGGACAATGCTGAGAGTTATGGTCGTGGAGGACGAGGAGCTCATCCGCCGCGGGATCGTGCTCGCCGTGGACTGGGCGGCGCTGGACTGCGTCGTCGTCGGCGAGGCGTCCAACGGGGAAGAGGCGCTCGCGCGCGAAGCGGAGTGCCGCCCGACGCTCATCATCACGGACCTCAAAATGCCGCACATGGACGGGCTCGAAATGCTCGCGAAGCTCCGCGAGCGCGGCTGCACGGCGCATGTCATCATCCTGACGGCTTACGATTCCTTTGCCTACGCCCAGACCGCGCTGCGCCTCGGCGCGGTGGATTTTCTGCTGAAGCCCTTCCACGACGGCGACCTTGAAAATGCCGTGCTCGCGCTGCAAAAGCGCCTCGCCGCGCGGGAAAAGCCGCCCGAACCCGAACTCCCGCCGGTGCGGACGGACAGCCGCAGCCGCTATGTGCAGGAGGCAATGGACTATATCGGCAGGCGATATGCCTCGCCGGAGCTCTCCATCGCGGAGGTCGCCGCCGCCCTCGGCGTCAGCGAGGGGCACCTGAGCCACACTTTTAAAAAGGAGACCGGACTCACCGTCGGCGCTTACCTGACCCGCTGCCGCATCCAGCGCGCCATGGCGCTGCTGCGCGAGGGAAAAAAGCGCGTCTACGAGGTCGCGGAGGCGGTCGGCTACCGGGATATCACCTATTTTTCCGGCACCTTCAAAAAGGTCGTCGGCATGAGCCCGACGGAATATCAGAACGCGGTAAAATAAACAGGGAGGAGGTCCGGGCGGACCTCCTCTTTTTCCATGCAAGTTGGAGTTGAATTGCATCGCAAAAGCGTGTATAATAGTAGACCGGATATTTTCCCGGAACGGGAGGTTTTTATTGATGGCAAAGGAACAGAAAACGAATGTGATGCGCGTGCTGGAGCAGAAGAAGATCCCCTACACGGCGCTGGAATATCCGCATGACGAGGGCGCGGTGGACGGCGTGACCGTCGCGAAGCTGACCGGGCAGGACCCGGCGACCGTGTTCAAGACGCTCGTCGCCGTCGGCGCGAGCCGGACGAACTATGTCTTCGTCATCCCCGCGGCGCGGGAGCTGGACCTCAAAAAAGCGGCGAAGGCGGCAGGGGAGAAGTCCGTCGCCATGCTGCACGTGGCGGAGCTTCTGCCGCTCACGGGCTATGTCCGCGGCGGGTGCAGCCCGATCGGAATGAAAAAGCAGTTCCGCACGTTTTTCGACGCGAGCGTGGAGACGCTCGACCGCGTGTTCGTGAGCGCGGGGCGCATCGGCGCGCAGGTCGGCGTCGCGCCCGCGGCGCTGCTCGCGCTCGTGCGCGGGGAGACGGCGGAGCTTTGTGTGGAGGATAAGGCATAAAGATGCAGGACTCGATCATCATCCGCGGTGCGCGGGAGAACAATCTGAAAAATATCGACGTGGAGATCCCGCGCGACAAGCTCGTCGTCGTCACCGGGCTCTCCGGCAGCGGTAAGAGCAGCCTCGCCTTCGACACGATCTATGCCGAGGGCCAGCGCCGCTATGTGGAGAGCCTGTCGTCTTACGCGCGGCAGTTTCTCGGTCAGATGGACAAGCCCGATGTGGACAGCATCGACGGGCTTTCCCCCGCTATCTCCATCGACCAGAAGACCACGAGCCGCAACCCGCGCTCCACGGTCGGCACCGTTACGGAAATTTACGACTATCTCCGTCTGCTCTGGGCGCGCGTCGGCGTGCCGCACTGCCCGAAGTGCGGCAAGGAGATCCGCCAGCAGACGGTGGACCAGATCATCGACCAGCTCCTGACCCTGCCGGAGCGCGCGAAGCTCCAGATCCTCGCTCCGGTCGTCCGCGGACGCAAGGGCGAGCACGCCAAGGTCTTTGAGGACGCGCGCCGCGCCGGATTTGTCCGCGCCCGCGCGGACGGCAGCATGTTCGATCTCTCCGAGGAGATCAGGCTCGACAAGAACAAAAAGCACTCCATCGAGATCGTCGTGGACCGCATCGTCTTGAAGCCGGACATCACCCGCCGCCTGACCGACTCGGTCGAAACGGCACTGAAGCTTGCCGGCGGGCTCGTGCTCGTTACGGTCGCGGACGAGGCGGGGGAGCGGGAGCTCAGCTTTTCCCAGAACTACGCCTGCGAGGACTGCGGCATCTCCATCGAGGAGCTGACGCCGCGGCTTTTCTCCTTCAATAACCCCTTCGGCGCCTGCCCGACCTGCGGCGGTCTCGGCGTCCAGCTTCAGGTGGACCCGGCGCTCATTATCCCGGACCCCGGCAAGTCGATCTTAGACGGCGCGATCACCGCCTCCGGCTGGGGCAACGTCCGCGAGGACACCATTTCCCGCATGTATTTCGACGCGCTCGCAAAGCGCTATCATTTCAAGCTCACGGACCCCGTGTCCAGCCTCTCCAAGGATGCGCTGGACGCCGTGCTTTACGGCACGAAGGGCGAAAAGCTGGAGCTTTCCTATGAGCGCAAGAGCGGCAAGGGCACGCTGAGCCAGCCCTTCGAGGGCGTCATCACGAACTTAAACCGCCGCTACCGCGAGACCCAGAGCGCCACGATGCGCGAGGATCTGGAGCAGTGCATGAGCGAGATCCCCTGCCCGGACTGCGCCGGACGGCGCTTAAAGCGCGAAGCCCTCGCCGTCACGGTCGGCGGGCTGAACATTATGGAGTTCACGGAGCTCAGTGTAGAAAACGAGCTGGCGTTCATCAATGATCTGCACCTTGAAGGTCAGAAGCTGATGATCGCGGGTCAGATTTTAAAGGAGATCCGCTCGCGGCTGGAGTTCCTCTCCAGCGTCGGGCTCTCTTACCTGACGCTCTCGCGCGCCGCGGCGACACTGAGCGGCGGCGAGGCGCAGCGCATCCGCCTTGCGACCCAGATCGGGTCGAGTCTGATGGGCGTGCTCTATATCCTCGACGAGCCCTCCATCGGTCTGCACCAGCGCGACAACGCGAAGCTGATCGCAACGCTCAAGCACCTGCGCGACATCGGCAATACCCTCATCGTCGTCGAGCACGACACGGACACCATGTATGCCGCGGACCACATCATCGACATCGGTCCCGGCGCGGGCGTCCACGGCGGCGAGCTCGTCGGGCAGGGCACCGTGGCGGACATCTGTGCGAGCCCGCGTAGCGTCACGGGCGACTATCTGAGCGGCAGGAAGAAGATCCCCGTCCCGCCTTCTCGCCGGAGCGGGACCGGAAAATTCCTCACCGTCCGCGGCGCGGCGGAGAACAACCTCAAGAATATCGACGCGCGCTTTCCGCTCGGCGTGTTCACCTGCGTCACCGGCGTTTCCGGCAGCGGCAAGAGCAGCCTTGTGAACGAAATTCTCTATAAAACGCTCGCTTCGCGCTTAAACCGCATGAAGGTCCGCCCCGGCAAGTGCGCCGGTGTGGACGGGCTGGAGAACGTGGACAAGGTCATCGCCATCGACCAGAGCCCGATCGGGCGCTCTCCGCGCTCCAACCCCGCGACTTATACCGGCATGTTCAACGATATCCGCGACCTCTTCGCCGAGAGCAGCGACGCCAAGCTCCGCGGCTACGGTCCCGGCAGATTCTCCTTCAACGTCCGCGGCGGACGCTGCGAAGCCTGCGCGGGCGACGGTCTGCTCAAGATCGAGATGCACTTCCTGCCGGATATTTATGTCCCCTGCGAGGTCTGCCACGGCGCACGCTATAACCGCGAGACGCTAGAGGTGCGCTATAAGGGCAAAAACATCGCCGAGGTGCTCGACATGACAGTCGAGGAGGCGGTCACGTATTTCGAGAACATCCCCAAGATCCGCGACCGGGTCCAGACGCTGCTGGACGTCGGGCTCGGCTATATCAAGCTCGGCCAGCCGGCGACGACGCTCTCCGGCGGCGAGGCGCAGCGCGTGAAGCTCGCGACGGAGCTCAGCAAGCGCAGCACCGGGCGCACGGTCTACGTCCTCGACGAGCCGACCACGGGACTGCACATGGCGGACGTCCACCGCCTCATCGACGTGCTCCAGAAGCTCACCGACGCGGGCAACACCGTCATCGTCATCGAGCACAATCTGGACGTCATCAAATGCGCCGACCACATCATCGACCTCGGTCCCGAAGGCGGCGACAAGGGCGGGCAGATCGTCTTCACCGGAACGCCGGAGCAGTGCGCCGAGTGTCCGGAGAGCGCCACGGGCGAATTTCTGAAGGCAATGCTGGAATAACGAGAGAAAAAACGGGGGAACCATGGAAAACGGCTTTGACGAGCTCGTCGGCACCGTCGATGAGATCATCTATACCAACGAGGAAAACGGCTATACCGTGCTGCGTCTGGAGCGGGACGACGGCGAGACCGTCACCGCGACGGGCTGTCTGCCCTTCGCCGCGCCCGGCGAGCAGCTCATGCTCTACGGGAGCTGGACGACCCACGCGACTTACGGCCAGCAGTTCCGCGCGGAATACGCCGAGCGGAGCATGCCGCGCGGCGCGGAGGCGGTGTATGAATATCTCGCGAGCCGCGTCATCCGCGGCGTCGGACCCGCGACGGCGAGCGTCATCATCTCCGCCTTCGGGGACAAGGCGCTGGACGTCATCGAAAACGAGCCGGAAAAGCTCGCCGGACTGCGCGGGATCAGTCTGAAAAAGGCGAAGGAGATGAGCGAGGCGCTCCGGCGTCAGCTCGGTCTGCGCCGGTTGATGGAGTTCCTGAACAGCCACGGTCTGAAGCCCCACTTCGCCATGCGGCTCTACCGCTCTTACGGCGACCGCGCGCTCTCGCTCATTCAGGAAAACCCCTATATCCTCTGCGCGCCCCATATCGGCGCAGAGTTTTCCGACGCGGACACACTCGCGCTCGACCTCGGTCTCGACGGGGACAGCCCGGAGCGCATCTCCGCCGCCGTCTGCTTTGAGCTCCAGCATAACGCCGGGAACGGCCATGTCTTCATCCCGCGCGAAAAGCTCATCCTTGCGACCGCCAAGCTCCTCAATATCGAGCCCGGGGCGGTGGAGAGCGGGCTCGACGAGCTGCTGCGCCGCGGCGACGTGGTGGAGCAGTCCGTCGCCGGCTGTGAGGCTTGCTATCTGAAGGACCTTTACGAAGCCGAGCGCAGCAGCGCAGAGCGGCTTTCCACCATGGCTGCGGCGCGCTTTTCCTGCAAGCAGGATTTTTCCGAGCTGCTCGGCGGCATCGAGCGCGCGCAGGGCATTACTTACGCACCCCAGCAGCGCAAAACGCTGGAGACCGCCTCCCGGTCCCAGCTGATGCTCATCACCGGCGGACCCGGCACCGGCAAGACGACGACGGTCCGCGCCATCATCGCCATGTATGAAACGCTGGGGCTCACGGTCCAGCTCGCCGCCCCGACGGGGCGCGCGGCAAAGCGCATGGCGGAGCTTACGGGCTGCGAGGCGGTGACGATCCACCGTCTGCTGGAGGCGGGCTATGCCGAGGGCAGCTTTGACCTCGTTTTCAAGCGTAATGCGGCAAATCCGCTGCGCTGCGACGCGCTCATCGTGGATGAGTGCTCCATGATCGACATCACGCTCCTCGCCGCGCTGCTCGCCGCGCTGCCGCGCGAGTGCCGTCTTATTTTAGTCGGCGACGCGGACCAGCTTCCGAGCGTCGGACCCGGCAACGTGTTTCTCGATATCCTGCGCTCGAACCGCGTTGCGGTCGTGCGCCTGACGGAAATTTTCCGCCAGACGGCGGACAGCCGCATCGTGCAGTACGCCCACCGGATCAACGCCGGCGAGCATCCGCCCATTGCGGAGAATAAAGGCGACTTTTTCTTCATGCGCCGCCTGAAGCCGGACGCCGCCGTGCAGCTCATCGTCCAGCTCTGCGCCGAGCGGCTGCCGAAAAATATGCACATCCCCTCGGAGGAGATCCAAGTCCTGACCCCGATGCGCCGCGGCGGTGCGGGGGTCTATGCCTTAAACGCCGCGCTTCAGGCGGCGCTCAACCCGCCCGCGGAGGGCAAGCCGGAGAAAAAATTCGGCGAATTTATCTTCCGGCTCGGCGATCGGGTGATGCAAATCCGAAATAACTATGATATAATATGGACCACCGCCGACCAGAAAACCGCCGGGACCGGCGTTTTCAACGGCGACATCGGCTATATCACCGCCATCGACCCCGCGCAGGAGACGCTCACCGTCGACTTCGACGGGCGCAGCGCGCTCTACGGCTTCGATATGCTCTCCGAGCTCGAACACGCTTGGGCGATGACGGTCCACAAATCGCAGGGCAGCGAATACCGCGCCGTCATCCTCTGCGTCTGCGGCGCGCCGCGCCAGCTCGCTTACCGCGGCGTGCTCTATACCGCCGTGACCCGCGCGCGCGAGCTGCTCATCGCCGTCGGGGACGACGGGCTCATCGACCAGATGATCGACAACCACAAGCAGGCGCGGCGCTACAGCGGACTGCGCGCGCGGCTTGCCGAGGCGGAGTGAGCGCGATGGGGCTTCTTTCCGCCGTTCTGGACCTGCTTTACCCGCCGCGCTGCGTGTTCTGCCGCCGCATCATGCGCTCCTCAGCCGAGCGCGTCTGCCCGGACTGCGCAAAAACGCTGCCCTACGCGGGCGCGAGAGGGGAGCGGCATGGCGACTTTTTCAGCGTCTGCTGCGCGCCGCTGCTCTACGAAGGCGCCGTGCGCGAATCGCTGTTGCGCTATAAGTTCCACGAATGCCCCGGCTACGCCGCGCCTTACGGTGAGATCCTCGCCGCGTGTGTCCGCGAGGAGCTGGACGGGCGCTGGGACACGCTCTCGTGGGTGCCGCTCAGCCGCCGGAGACTGCGCGAGCGCGGCTATGATCAGGCGCAGCTGCTCGCCGGGGAGACGGCGGAGCGCCTTGGGACCGCGGCGGTGCGGACGCTCGAAAAGCACGTGGACACCGCGCGGCAGTCCGCCACGGGAAGCCGCGAAAAGCGCGCGGCGAACATCTCCGGCGCTTACCGCGTCCCGGACCCCGCCCTCGTCGCCGGGCGGCGCATCCTGCTCATCGACGACATTATGACCACGGGCGCGACGCTCTCGGAGGCAGCCCGCACCCTGCGCGCCGCCGGCGCGTCGGAGGTCGTCTGCGCGGTGCTGGCGACGTCGCCGGACTAAAGCCGGAAATTTCAGTCTATACTTTTGCCTATACTTATTGATTTGAGGAGAACGGACCCATGCTCTTTTTTGAGAGAGACATCGCAATCGACCTTGGAACGACCAACACGCTGGTCTATGTCCGCGGAAAGGGCGTCGCCATGCGCGAGCCGACCATCGTCGCCGTGGACAAGACGACCGGGAAGCTGCTGAAGATCGGCGAGGAGGCGCAGAAGATGCTGGGGCGCACCCCGGCGAACATCGTCGCCATCCACCCGATCGCGAACGGCGTCATTTCCGACTACGACATGACCACCCGCATGCTTCAGGAGCTGCTGAGCCGCGTCACGAGCTTCAGCTTTTTCAAGCCGCGCGTGATCGTCTGCGTGCCGAGCAGCATCACCGGCGTGGAGGAGCGCGCCATCATCGACGCGACAATCGAAGCCGGTGCGCGAAAGGTCTACCTGCTGGAGACCGCCGTCGCAACGAGCACCGGCGCGGGAATCGACATCTCCAAGCCGGAGGGCCATCTCGTCATCGACATCGGCGGCGGCACGACGGAGGTCGCCGTGGTCTCCCTCGGCGGCGTGGTGGAGGTCGAGTCCATCAAGACCGCGGGCGACGAGTTCGACGAGGCGATCGTCCGGTACATACGCCGGAAGCACAACGTCCTCATCGGCGCGCGCACCGCGGAGGAGCTCAAGCGCGCCATCGGCTGCGTCTATACCCGGCGCGAGGTCGAGACCCGTGAGGTCAAGGGCCGCTGCCTGCTGACCGGTCTGCCCAAGGCGGTCACGGTCAACTCCAACGACATGATCGAGGCGCTCGCCGAGCCGGTCGAAAAGGTGCTGGAGACCATCCACATGGTTTTGGAGCGCACCCCGCCGGAGCTCGTGGCGGACATCTCCGTCAACGGCATCGTCATGTCCGGCGGCGGCAGCCTTCTCTGGGGGCTCGACAAGCTCATCACGAGCCGCACCGGGATCGAAGCCGTCGTAGTGGACGACACCCTCGCCTGTGCCGCCTACGGAGCCGGAAAAATGCTCCGCGAGCTGAACAACATGCAGGAGGGCATGATCAACCTCGCGAGAAGAAAGCAGATGAAAGGGTAAAAAAACCGGCTCCCGAACGGGAGCCGGTTTTTCAGCCTGTCAAAAAAAGTCCAAACAACGCGGCGAAGCCGCACAATTTAAAGGCCTCCCTGTGTAAGGGAGGCTGTCAGCCGAAGGCTGACTGGAGGGTTGTAAGCTTCTGAAATTGCCAAGCTTGGCGTTTTCGGAAGCTTGGTAACAACCCCTCAGTCGCGCTTCGCGCGCCAGCTCCCCTTGCACAGGGGAGCCTTTAAAATCGCAGATCGCGGAGTTCTTTGACAGGCTGAAACCGGCTCCCGAACGGGAGCCGGTTTTTGCTTGATTCACATCTTGCTCTCCAGCCAGCGGAGGACGTCGTTATAGACCTCATTGCGGCAGAGCTCGTTCAGAATTTCGTGCCGTCCGCCGGGGTAGAGCTTCAGGGAGACGTCCGTCATGCCGGCGCGGAGGAAGTTCTCATACGCGCGGCGGACGCCCTTGCCGCTCTCGCCGACGGGGTCGGCATCGCCCGCAATGAAGAGCACCGGCAGCTCGCGGCGCATCAGGCGGACATTATCCAGCTTCGAGATCATCTGGATGCCGCCCATCATGTCGTGGAACAGCCCCACCGTCGGGACGAAGCCGCAGAGCGGGTCGGCGTTGTAGCGGTCGACATGCGCCTCGTCGCGCGTCAGCCAGTCGTTCGGCGTGCGCGCGGGCTGGAACGCCTTGTTGTAGCCGCCGAAGGCGAGATTATTGAGCTTATCGCTGTGGTAGCGCGGACCGTGCTTTTTGATCTCCAGTGCGCTCGCGAGCTTGCCGCCCGCGACGACGGCGGCGGGCTGCTGCCCGGTGCCGCAGATGACCGCGCCGGAAAGCCCCTCGGACCAGCGCAGCAGGTAAGTGCGGGTCAGGAAGCTGCCCATGCTGTGACCGAAGAGAAAATACGGCAGCTCCGGGAACTCCGCGTGCGTGAGCTGATAGAGCCGGTGCATATCACCGACGGCGGTCATCCAGCCGTTTTCGTCGGCAAAATGACCAAGCTCGCCGTCGGCGCTGACGCTCTGACCGTGGCCCAGATGGTCGTTTGCTACGACGAGGAAGCCGTTTTCGGCGAGGTACGCCGCGAACTCGTCGTAGCGCTCCACGTGCTCGGCAATGCCGTGCGCGATCTGCAAAACGGCGCGGGGCGCGGTGTCCGGCGTGCAGCGGCGGACGTGGATCTGGGTCACGCCGTCGCCGGAGGGGAAGGTGTAGTCGGAAAAAACGGGCATGGGGTTCATCCTCCTCTATCAGAATGTGTTGTCAACTGTTTCCGTGCAGCTTGAGATCGCCGCTGACGGTCTCTACCTCAATCTTGAAGCCGCCGTCGCCGAAGCGATAGGTCCCGTTCTGCGCCGTGAGCGCGAGGGCGAGCGCGAGGATCGGGATCAGTTTTTTGCGTTTCATAAGGTTTATGTAACGCTCCTTTCCACTAAGCTCAGCCCAGCATCGCCCGGATGCTGTCCGCCGGGACGACGCCGACGCTCGCGTTCACGGGCTCGCCGCCGCGGAACAGGATCAGCGTCGGGATGGACTGCACGCCGTAGCGCATCGCGAGCTCCGGCTGCTCGTCCACGTTGACCTTGCCGAACTTCACCTTGCCTTCTAACTCCCCGGCGAGCGCCTCCACGACGGGGGCGAGCATGCGGCAGGGACCGCACCACGACGCCCAGAAATCGAGCAGCACGGGCGTCTCCGCGCCCTCGACCTCGGCGGCAAAATTTTCTTTCGTAACTTCCAGCATAATGATCGTTCTCCTTTGTCATTTGGATTTGTAGTAAAGATAACAGTGGCAGAAGCCCTCAAACTCCGGGTCGGCGATCTGCTCGCGGAACTCGCGGCACATGCACTTGGTGTCCTCCGTCCGTTCCAGACGGCAGGGGCAGTAGCCGCCCGTGCGCTTCAGCCCCTCCTTGACGGTTTTGACGATCTCCTCGTCGGGATTGAGCGTGATCTTCATTCTTCGGTCTTGCACCGCCTTTCGGATTTTCTTCGGTCATATTATAACACAAACTGTCAAGAAATACAATAAAACTTGTGCGCGGGACGCAGACATTCGCGGTTGACTTTCCCGGAACGGTATGATAAGATAAATCGCAAGCATTTCAGACGCAGTTCTTGCTGAAAGGAGGCGGAGCGCTATGAATAAGTTTGCACGCATTGCGCCCGTTTCCGGCGCGTTTTTCCCGGCTGCAAAAAAGTGACAAGGTCGCTTTGCGAGCCGGGATTTTGTTATATGTAGTCAAAAATTTACACATAAGAGAAAGAGGAGGATCACGTCCCATGGCAACCATCATCAACGAACCGTCCCATACCTTCAACGAATATCTGCTTATCCCCGGATATTCCTCCAGCGCCTGCATTCCGAGCGACATCTCGCTGAAGACCCCGCTCACGAAGTTCAAGAAGGGCGAGACCCCGGCGATCACGATGAACATCCCGATGGTCTCCGCCATCATGCAGTCCGTGTCCGACGACCGGCTCGCCGTCGCGCTCGCGGTCGAGGGCGGCGTGTCCTTCATTTACGGCTCCCAGACCATCGAAAATCAGGCGGCGATGGTCGCGCGCGCCAAGAACTATAAGGCTGGCTTCGTTCCGAGCGACTCTAACCTCAGCCCGAAGGCGACGCTCGCGGACGTCCTCGCACTCAAGGAGCGCACGGGACACTCCACCGTCGCCGTCACGGAGGACGGCAGCGCCGAGGGCAGACTCGTCGGCATCATCACGAGCCGCGATTACCGCGTCAGCCGTATGGACCCCAAGACCCCGGTCACGGAGTTCATGACCCCCTACGAAAAGCTCATCTGGGCGCCGGAGGGCACGAGCCTGAAGGAAGCCAACGACATCATCTGGGAGCATAAGCTCAACGCCCTGCCCATTGTCGACGGCGACGGCAAGCTCTGCTACTTCGTCTTCCGCAAGGACTACGAAAACCACAAGCAGAACCCGAACGAGCTGCTCGACGCGCACAAGCGCTACGTTGTCGGCGCGGGCATCAACACCCGCGACTACGCCGAGCGCGTTCCCGCCCTGCTCGAAGCGGGTGCGGACGTGCTCTGCATCGACTCCTCCGAGGGATTCACCGACTGGCAGAAGTTCACCCTCGCGTGGATCCGCGCCCACTACGGCGACAGCGTCAAGGTCGGCGCGGGCAACGTTGTGGACGCCAAGGGCTTTCGTTTCCTCGCCGAGTGCGGCGCGGACTTCGTGAAGGTCGGTATCGGCGGCGGCTCCATCTGCATCACGCGCGAGACCAAGGGCATCGGCCGCGGACAGGCGACCGCCCTCATCGACGTCTGCACCGAGCGCGACCGCTATTATCAGGAGACCGGCATTTATATCCCCGTCTGCTCCGACGGCGGCATCGTCTATGACCACCACATCACGCTCGCTCTCGCCATGGGCGCGGATTTCGTGATGCTCGGCCGCTACTTCGCCCGCTTCGACGAGAGCCCGACGAACAAGATCAACATCGGCGGCACCTACTACAAGGAGTACTGGGGCGAAGGCTCTGCCCGCGCGAAGAACTGGCAGCGCTATGACCTCGGCGGCGAGGCGAAGCTCAGCTTTGAAGAGGGCGTGGACTCTTACGTGCCTTACGCCGGTTCCCTGAAGGATAACGTCGCGATGTCGCTTTACAAGGTGCGCTCCACCATGTGCAACTGCGGTGCGATGAGCATCCCGGAGCTTCAGGAGAAGGCGGTGCTGACGCTCGTCTCCGCCACCAGCATCGTCGAGGGCGGCGCGCACGACGTCATCCAGAAGGACAAGAGCATGTCCGTAAAGTAAAATTTCCCCGGTCCGCCGGCGGAAAATTTGCCGAAATTGCGCCTTGACGCAAAGCCCGCCGGGTGCTAAACTGGGACCGTAAAAACCAAATTGTTTCCCGTGACTGACGGAATGATGTGGAGCACCACAGAGGAGCGGGAAACAAGCGAACGCAAAAAATGCCGACCGTCTGGGCGCACTCTAACTCAATGACCTTGGGTTTCAGTGCGCCCATTTTCGTTTTTATAAGGAGAATTTCTATGAAAAAGATCGGGATCGTGATGGGCAGCGCGAGCGATATGCCCGTGGTGAAAAAGGCCGCGGACATGCTCGAAAAATTCGGCGTGCCCTATGAGATGCACATTTATTCCGCCCACCGGACGCCGGGGGAGGCGCGCGCCTTTGCCGAGACTGCCCGCGAGCGCGGCTTCGGCGCGATCATCGCCGCCGCGGGGATGGCAGCCCACCTCGCCGGTGCGCTCGCCGCGGCGACGACGCTGCCGGTCATCGGCATTCCCGTCGCCTCCGCTCTCGGCGGGATGGACGCCCTGCTCGCCACCGTGCAGATGCCCTCCGGCATCCCGGTCGCGACCGTGGCGATCGACGGGGCGAAAAACGCCGCGTATCTCGCGGTGCAGATCCTCGCCGTGACGGACCCGGCGCTCGCCGAGGCGCTCGCCGCCGACCGCGCGGTGACGGCGGAGACCATTCTCGCCGCGGACGCGGCGCTGGAGGTGGCGAAATGATCGGGATGGAGGGAAAAACGCTCCGCTCCGAGCGCCTTGCTTACCGCCTTCTGGCGGAGACGACAAGCCAGCGCTCCGCGCGATTCTGTCCGACCGCGACGTGACGGAGCCCGCGGGCTTTCTCCCGGCGGAGACGGACGCGGAATTTGACAAGTTCTTTGCCCACCTCACGCAGTACAACACCGCGCTCGGCATTTATCTGGGCGATACGCTCATCGGCTATATCCACGTCAACCGCTACCACGGCGGCGGGGAGTATGCCGAAAAAAGCTGCGTCGACACGGGCTTCGTCATCGGCAAAGCGTATCAGAACCGCGGCTATGCCACGGAGACGCTGCGGACGCTGACGGCTTATTTGAAGCAGCGCTTCGACTTTTGCTTTGCCGACTGTTTCCTCTCAAACGAGCCTTCCCGCCGCGTCATCGAGCGCTGCGGCTACCGCTATGTGGAGGACTACACCATGCAATTCCGCGCCCTCGGCAGGGAGGAGACCTGCCACAGCTACGTTTACTGAAAACGCCGTCATGCTTTTTATAAAAAACCAAAATCTCAAAAAACGGAGGAACGATCATGGAGCTGGTTTACACCGGAAAGACGAAGAACGTTTACGCGCTGGAAAACGGGAATTACCTGCTGAAGTTCAAGGACGACTGCACGGGCAAGGACGGCGTGTTTGACCCCGGCGAGAATGCCGTCGGGCTGACCATCGACGGCGTCGGCGACGTCAATCTGCGCATGTCCGTCTATTTCTTCGAGAAGATCAACGCCGCGGGCATCCGCACCCACTATGTCGGCGCAGACCTCGGCGAGACGACCATGGAGGTCCTCCCGGCGAAGGTTTTCGGCAAGGGGCTTGAGGTTATCTGCCGCCGCCGCGCGGTCGGCAGCTTCCTGCGCCGCTACAGCGAGTATGTCGAAGAGTGTGCGCCGCTGCCCTATTACGTGGAGACCACCTTCAAAAACGACGCCAAGGGCGACCCCATCGTGACGCGCGACGGACTGATCGTCCTCGGCGTGATGACCGGCGAGCAGTACGACGCGATCCGCGAGATGACCCAGCGCATCACGAAGATCGTCGCCGACGACCTTGCCGAAAAGGGGCTGGAGCTTTACGACATCAAGTTTGAATACGGCTACGATGCCGACGGCGGCGTGATGCTCATCGACGAGATCGCCTCCGGCAATATGCGCGTTTATAAGGACGGCAAGTATATCGACCCGATGACGCTCTCCGAGCTGTTCTTTGCGTAATGGGCGGCTTTTTCGGCGCGGTTTCGAGCCGCAATGTCGTACTGGACGTCTTTTTCGGTACGGATTACCACAGTCACCTCGGCACGCGCAACGCCGGGCTCGCGTTCTGGGACGGCGAGCGCGGCTGCCAGCGCCAGATCCACTCTATCGCGAACACGCCCTTCCGCACGCGCTTTGAGGACGATCTCCCGGAGTTTCAAGGGCACTGCGGCATCGGCTGCATCAGCGACAGCGACCCCCAGCCGCTGCTCGTGCGCTCCCATCTCGGACTTTACGCCATCACGACCGTCGGCATGATCGCGAACGCCGAAGAGCTGGTGCAGACTTATTTCTCCGACCACGGCCACCAGTTTATGGCGATGAGCTCCGGCGCGGTGAACGCCACGGAGCTCGTCGCGGCGCTCATCAACGAGAAGGAGACGCTCGCCGAGGGCATCGTCCACGCCCAGAGCCTCATCGACGGCGCGATGAGCATCCTGCTCATGACGGGCGAGGGCGAGATCATCGCCGCGCGCGACCGCTGCGGACGCCTGCCCGTGCTGCTTGGGCAGAGCGAGGAGGGCTGCTGCGTCTCCTTCGAGTCCTTCGCTTACCAGAAGCTCGGCTATCATAATTTAGCCGAGCTCGGTCCCGGCGAGGTCGTGCGCCTAGGGCGCACGGGCTATGAGACGCTCGTTCCGGCAAAGCCGGAGAACCTCAAGATCTGCGCCTTTCTCTGGACCTATTACGGCTACCCGAACTCCAACTACGAGGGCGTGAACGTGGAGCTGATGCGCTACCGCAACGGCGCGGTCATGGCGCGCAGCGAGCGCGAGCGCGGCACGATGCCGGACGTGGACTATGTCGCCGGCGTGCCCGATTCCGGGATTCCCCACGCCATCGGCTACGCGACGGAGAGCGGCAGACCCTTCGCCCGCCCCTTCGTGAAATACACCCCGACATGGCCGCGCTCGTTTATGCCGAGCAGTCAGGCGGTGCGCGATCAGGTCGCCAAGATGAAGCAGATCCCGGTCCCGGAGCTCATCGAGGGCAAAAAGCTGCTTTTTGTGGACGACTCCATCGTCCGCGGCACCCAGCTGCGCGAAACGGTCGATTTTCTCTATGAATCCGGCGCGGAGGAGGTCCACATGCGCTCGGCGTGCCCGCCGATCATGCATGTCTGCAAATATTTGAATTTCTCCCGCGGCAACTCCGAGCAGGAGCTGCTGACCCGGCGGACCATCCGCCGTCTGGAGGGCGAGGCGGGGGACGCCCATGTGAAGGAATACGCCGACGCTTCCACGGAGCGGGGACAGTGCCTGCTTCACGCCATCTGCAAGGAAATGGGCTTCCAGTCCCTCGGCTATCAGACGCTGGACGGACTGCTGGAGGCGATCGGACTCGATAAAGACAAGGTCTGCACCTATTGCTGGACCGGAGAGGAGTGAGAACCCCTATGGAAAATTCCCATTCTGAGGCCTACGCCGCCGCGGGCGTGGATATCGAAGCGGGCTACGCCGGTGTTCAGCTCATGAAAGCCGACGTTGCGCGCACGCGCATCCCCGGCGTTTTAAGCGAGCTCGGCGGCTTCGGCGGCGTGTTCGCGCCGGACTTCTCCGGAATGGACGAGCCCGTGCTCGTCTCCGGAACGGACGGCGTCGGCACCAAGCAGCGCATCGCGCAGCTTTTAGGCCGTCACGACACCGTCGGCATCGACTGCGTCGCCATGTGCGTCAACGATATCGTATGCTGCGGCGCAAAGCCCCTTTTCTTCCTCGACTATATCGCCATCGGCAAAAATGTGCCGGAAAAGGTCGCCGCGCTGGTCTCCGGCGTGGCGGAGGGCTGCGTCCGCGCCGGCTGCGCGCTCATCGGCGGCGAGACCGCGGAGCACCCCGGCACGATGGCGGCGGGGGACTATGACCTCGCGGGCTTTTCCGTCGGCGTTGCCGACCGGAAAAAGCTCATCGACGGCTCCGCCGTCCGCCCCGGCGACGTGATCCTGGCGCTGCCGAGCAGCGGACTGCACTCCAACGGCTACTCCCTCGTGCGCCGTGTGTTCGACGTGGAGCGCGCCGACCTCGGCAGGTATGTCGATGCCCTCGGCGAGACGCTCGGCGACGCGCTGCTGACGCCGACGGAGATCTATGTGAAGCCCGTCCTCGCCGCCGTCGCCGCCGCGGAGGTCCATGGCGTCAGCCACATCACGGGCGGCGGCTTTTACGAAAACATTCCCCGCGCCCTCCCGAAGGGGCTTTCCGCGCGCCTTGACCGCGCGGCGATTCAGACGCCGCCGATCTTCGCGCTGCTCCAGCGCGAGGGGAATATCTCCGAGCGCGATATGTTCAACACTTACAATATGGGCGTCGGCATGAGCATGACCGTCTCACGCGAAACGGCGGACGCCGCGCTCGAAGCCCTGCGTGAAAACGGCTGCGCGGCTTATATCCTCGGCGAGGTCGCCGAGGGCGGAGAGCGGGTGCAGCTATGCTGAGCGCAGCGCGCGCCCGCATCGCGGTGCTCGTCTCCGGCGGCGGGACGAATTTACAGGCGCTTCTGGACGCCGAGCGCGCCGGTACGCTCCGGAGCGGGACCGTCGCCCTCGTCGTCTCCAACAACTCCGCGGCTTACGCGCTGACCCGCGCCGAGCGCGCCGGGGTGGAGCGCGCGGTGCTGACCCGCGCTGCATGCGCCTCGCAGGAGGGCTTTGAAGCGGCGCTGACCGCGCTGCTGGAGGAGAAGGAGATCGACCTCATCATCCTCGCCGGCTTCCTCAGCATTTTGAGCGCCGATTTCACGCGGCGCTATGACCGGCGCATCCTGAACGTTCACCCCTCGCTCATCCCGTCTTTCTGCGGCAAGGGCTTTTACGGGCTCCGCGTCCACGAGACGGCACTCGCGCGCGGCGTGAAGATCACGGGCGCGACGGTACACTATGTCAACGAGATCCCCGACGGGGGACGCATCCTGCTCCAGAAGGCGGTGGCGGTCCGACCGGACGACACGCCGGAGACGCTGCAAAGGCGCGTGATGGAGCAGGCGGAGTGGATCATCCTGCCGCAGGCGGCGGAGATGGTCTCCGCCAATATTCTGAAAAAGAAAGCGGGGAGAGCGCTATGACCGACCTTCTGGAGCTTCTGAGATCGAACCCCTATCCCGGCCGCGGCATCGTCGTCGGCGCGGGGCGCGTTTATTACTTCATCATGGGCCGCAGCGAAAACAGCCGCAACCGCATCTTCGCCGAAACGCCGGACGGCATCCGCACGGAGGCGTTTGACCCGGCGAAGCTTGCCGACCCCAGCCTCATCATCTATCACCCCGTCCGCCGCGTTCCCGGCGCGCTCATCGTCACGAACGGCGACCAGACGGACACCATCCGCGACACCGGCGATTTCCGCGCCGCGTTGGAAACGAGGGAATTTGAGCCGGACGCGCCGAACTATACGCCGCGCATCTCCGCCGTCTGTTATGACACCGGCGCGTTCGAGCTTTCCATCTTAAAGCGCGTGCAGGGGCGCTGCCTGCGGGAATTTTTCGCCTACGCCGGCTGCGAGCCGGGGACCGGCTTTTTCCTCAGCACCTATCAGGGCGACGGCGACCCGCTGCCGAGCTTTTCCGGCGAGCCGGTCGAGGTCACCATGCCGGAACCGGAGGCGGTCTGGGGCGCGCTGAACGCGGAGAACAAGGTTGCGCTTTATGCAAACGTCGGCGGCAGCGTCCGCCTTTTCAACAAACATCTGGGGGACTGAGACTTATGACGGAACTGGAACTGAAATACGGCTGCAATCCGAACCAGAAGCCCGCGCGCATTTACCGGCGCGACGGCGGCGAGCTGCCCATCGAGGTGCTGAACGGCAAACCGGGCTACATCAATTTTCTCGACGCCTTCAATTCGTGGCAGCTCGTGCGCGAGCTGCGCGCGGCGACGGGGCTTCCCGCCGCCGCGAGCTTCAAGCATGTCTCGCCCGCCGGAGCCGCCATCGGGCTCCCGCTCAGCGAGACGGAGCGGAAGATCTATTTCGCCGAGGACGCCGCGGCGCTGACGCCCGTCGCCTGCGCCTATATCCGTGCCCGCGGCGCGGACCGGCTCTGCTCTTACGGCGACTGGGCGGCGCTCAGCGACGTCTGCGACGAGGCGACGGCGCGTTATCTGAAAAACGAGGTCTCCGACGGCATCATCGCGCCGGGCTACACCCCCGCCGCGCTGGAGATCCTGAAAAGCAAGAAAAAGGGGAACTACAACATCGTCCGCATCGACCCCGACTATGTTCCGGCGGCACTGGAGACGCGCGACGTGTTCGGCGTCACCTTTGCGCAGGGACGCTCCGACGCGGAGATCACGGCGGCGCTGCTCGGCAATATCGTGACGGAGAATAAGCGTCTGCCGGACGAGGCTAAGCTCGATATGTTAACGGCGATGATCACGCTGAAATACACCCAGTCCAACTCCGTCTGCTACGTCAAGAACGGGCAGGCGATCGGCGTCGGCGCGGGGCAGCAGAGCCGCATCCACTGCACGCGCCTCGCCGGGCAGAAGGCGGATAACTGGTATCTGCGCCAGCACCCGCAGGTGCTCGCGCTGCGCTTCGTGGACGGCATCCGCCGCCCGGACCGCGACAACGCGATCGACGTCTATCTCTCCGACGAGAGCGACGACGTGCTCGACGACGGCGCATGGCAGGCGGTGTTCGCCGAGCGCCCCGCGCCGCTCAGCGCGGCGGAAAAGCGCGCTTGGATCGCGACGCAGCACGGCGTGACCGTCGGCAGCGACGCATTCTTCCCCTTCGGCGACAATGTGGAGCGCGCCCGCAAAAGCGGCGTGGACTACATCGTCGAGCCGGGCGGCAGCATCCGCGACGACCACGTGATCGCGACGGCGGATAAATACGGCATCGTGATGGCGTTCACGGGGCTGCGGCTGTTCCACCACTGAAAATAACCGGGAGGGAGAATATGAAGCTTCTCGTTGTCGGCGGCGGAGGCCGCGAGCATGCGATCATCAAAAAGTTGAAGGAAAACCCCACCGTCGGGACCGTTTACGCCCTGCCGGGCAACGGCGGCATCGCGGCGGACGCGGTCTGCGTGCCGATCGCCGCGACGGACATTGACGCTATCTGCGATTTCGCCGCGGAAAACGGCGTGGATTACGCCGTCGTTGCGCCGGATGACCCGCTCGCCGCGGGCTGCGTGGACGCACTGACGGCGCGGGGCGTGCCCTGCTTCGGACCGACAAAGGCGGCGGCGGAGATCGAGAGCAGCAAGGTCTTTGCCAAAAACCTGATGCGCAAATACGGCATCCCCACGGCGGACTACCGCGTTTTCACCTCCGCGGCGGAGGCGGAGGCTTATCTCGCGAGCGCACCGCTGCCCGCCGTCATCAAGGCGGATGGGCTCGCGCTCGGCAAGGGCGTCGTCATCGCCGAGACGCGCGAAGCGGCGATGGACGCCGTGCGCGGGATGATGGAGGACAAAAAGTTCGGCGCGAGCGGAGAGACGATCGTCGTTGAGGAATTTCTCACCGGACCGGAGGTCTCCGTCTTAGCGTTCACGGACGGGGAGACGCTCCGCCCGATGGTGTCCTCCATGGACCATAAGCGCGCGCTCGACGGCGACCGGGGGCTCAATACCGGCGGCATGGGCGCCGTCGCGCCGAATCCCTATTACACCCCGGCAGTCGCGGCGGAGTGCATGGAGAAAATTTTCCTGCCCACGATCCGCGCCATGAAAGCGGAGGGGAGACCCTTCCGCGGCTGCCTTTATTTCGGGCTGATGCTGACGCCGCAGGGTCCCAAGGTCATTGAATATAACTGCCGCTTCGGGGACCCGGAGACGCAGGCGGTGCTCCCGCTGCTCGAAAGCGACCTGCTTATCGTGATGCGCGCCGTCACGGACGGCACGCTCGCCAAAACGCCGGTGCGCTGGCGCACGGGATTTTCCTGCTGCGTCGTGCTCGTGTCCGAGGGATATCCGCAGCACTATGAGACGGGCTTCCCGATCACCGTCCCGGACGATCTGCCCGCGGAGGTCTTCGTCGCGGGCGCGAAGGAGCGCCGCGGTGTGCTCTATACCGCCGGGGGCCGCGTGCTCGGCTGCACCTGCGTGGCGCGCTCGCTCCGCGAGGCGGTAGACGGCGCTTACCGCGCGGCGGAGCAGATCAGCTTTGAAAATGTTTACTACCGGCACGACATTGGCGCGAAGGCGCTCGCCGCGGAGGGGTGAAACAAAATGGTTTACAGAGTTTTCGTAGAGAAAAAGCCCGGACTTGCCGCGGAAGCGGACCGCCTTCTGCGCGACGCGCGGGAGCTGCTCGGTGTCTCCGGTCTGGAGCACGTTCGCGTTTTGAACCGCTACGACGCCGAGGGGCTCGGCGAGGCGCTCTTCGAGACCGCCTGCCGCAGCGTGTTTTCCGAGCCGCAGGTGGATAACGTCTGCGCCGAGCCCGACCTCACCGGCGCGGCGGCGGTGTTCGCCGCGGAGTATCTGCCCGGACAGTTCGACCAGCGCGCGGACAGCGCCGCCCAGTGCATCCAGCTCATCTCCCGCACCGAGCGCCCCGCCGTGCGCTCGGCGAAGGTCTACGCGCTCTACGGCGCGCTGACGGACGCCGAGATCGAAAAGATCAGGAAATACGTCATCAACCCGGTCGACTCCCGCGTTTCCTCGCCGGATAAGCCGGAGACGCTTGTCCTCGATTATGACCGCCCGGATTCCGTGGAGACGCTCACGGGCTTCCGGGAGCTGGACCGCGCGGGGCTGGAGCGCTTCGCCGCGGAGCGGGGGCTCGCCATGGACTGCGGCGACCTCGCGTTCTGCCAGCGCTATTTCCGCGACGAGCGGCGCGATCCGACGATCACGGAGATCCGCGTGATCGACACCTATTGGTCCGACCACTGCCGCCACACGACCTTCAACACCGTGCTGGACGACGTGCGCTTTGCCGACCCGCTTTTAGAGCGCGCATGGCGGCATTATCTCGATACCCGCGCCGCGCTCGGCAGGACGAAGCCCGTTTCGCTGATGGACCTCGGCACCATCGCGGCAAAGGCGCTGAGGGCTGCGGGACGGCTCCCGAAAATCGACGAGAGCGAGGAGATCAACGCCTGCACCGTGAAGCTGGACGTCACGGTGGACGGAAAGGCCGAGCCGTGGCTGCTGCTTTTCAAGAACGAGACCCATAACCACCCGACGGAGATCGAGCCCTTCGGCGGCGCGGCGACATGCATCGGCGGCGCGATCCGCGACCCGCTCTCCGGCAGGGGCTATGTTTACGGCGCGATGCGCCTCACGGGGGCTGCCGACCCGCTTGCGGCTGTGGACGAAGCGCTGCCGGGCAAGCTGCCCCAGCGCAAGATCTGCACCGGCGCGGCGGAGGGCTATTCCTCTTACGGCAACCAGATCGGGCTCGCCACCGGGCTCGTGGACGAGGTATATCACCCCGGCTACGCCGCCAAGCGCATGGAGATCGGCGCGGTCATCGCCGCGGCTCCCGCCGCCAATGTGCGCCGCGAGCGCCCGGCTCCGGAGGATGTGGTCATCCTCCTCGGCGGCAGCACGGGGCGAGACGGCATCGGCGGCGCGACGGGCTCCAGCCGCGCCCACGACAGCCGCTCCGTGGAGCGCTGCGGCGCGGAGGTGCAGAAGGGCAACGCCCCGGAGGAGCGCAAGCTCCAGCGCCTGTTCCGGAACCCGGCGGCGAGCCGCCTCATCAAGCGCTGCAACGATTTCGGCGCGGGCGGCGTCTCCGTCGCCGTCGGCGAGCTCGCCGACGGGCTGGACATCGACCTCGACGCGGTGCCGAAAAAATATGAGGGACTCGACGGCACGGAGCTCGCCATCAGCGAGTCGCAGGAGCGCATGGCGGTCGTCGTCGCGCCGGAGGACGCGGCGCAGTTCCTTGCGCTTGCGGCGGAGGAGAATCTTCAGGCAGTTCCCGTCGCGCGCGTGACGGCGGAGCCGCGGCTTCATATGCGCTGGAACGGCAATCTGATCGTGGATGTTTCCCGCGCGTTTCTGGATACGAACGGCGCGGAAAAGCACGCCGACGCCGCACCCGCGGCAGCGGCGCTGAAGCCGCAGCGCATAGGCGGCGGTTTTGCCGAAAACCTCCGCGCGCTCGCCGGGAGCCTGCAATGCTGCACGCGGCGCGGACTTTCCGAGCGCTTTGACTCTACGATCGGCGCGGGCACGGTGCTGATGCCCTTCGGCGGCGCGCGGCAGCGCACCCCGATTCAGGCGATGGCGCAGAAAATTTCGCTCGAACGCGGCGAAACGGAGGACTGCACGCTGATGAGCTGGGGCTTTGACCCCGCGCTCTCGTCGGAGAGCCCTTACCACGGCGCTTACTGCGCGGTGGTGGAGTCCGTCTGCCGCCTCATCGCCTCCGGCGCGGCGTTTGAAGACGTTTACCTCAGCTTTCAGGAATATTTCCCCCGCCTCGGCGCGTCGCCGGAGCGCTGGGGGCAGCCGCTCGCGGCGCTGCTCGGCGCGTTCGAGGCGCAGATGGCGCTCGGCGTCGCCGCCATCGGCGGCAAGGACTCCATGAGCGGCAGCTTCGAGTCGCTGGACGTCCCGCCGACGCTCGTCTCCTTCGCCGTGACGCACGGCAAAACGGGGGAGGTCGTGAGCCCGGAATTCAAGTCCGCGGGCAGCAGCGCCATATTGCTCACGGCGGAGACGGACGAAAACGGACTTCCGACGGGGGAGAGCCTCGCAGCGCTCTTTGCGCGCGTGACGGCGCTGCTCCGCAGCGGGAGGGCAGTCGCGTGCTACGCCCCCGGCGCGGGCGGCATCGCCGACGCAGTGCTTAAAATGTGCCTCGGCAATGGGCTCGGCTTCCGCTTTGCGGCGGGGCTGGATATGGCGGCGCTCTTTACCCGCCGCTGCGGAGCTTTTGTGCTGGAGGTTACGGAGCGCGTCCCCGGCGCGCTGACGCTCGGCGAGGTGACGGCGGAGCCGGAGCTCACGCTCGGCGGGGAGACGGTCTCCCTCGCGGAGCTGGAGGCGCTCTCCGAGGCGAAGCTGGAGCCGGTCTATCCGAGCTGCGCCCCGGCGCACTCCGGCGCGGCCGAGGATTTTGGCTATGCCGGACCGCGGCAGGCTTCCCCGGTACATATCCGCACGGCGAAGCCGCGCTTCCTCATCCCGGTCTTTCCGGGCACAAACTGCGAATACGACAGCGCCCGCGCGGTCGAGCATGCCGGCGGCGAGGCGGAAATTTTCATCGTGCGCAACCTCAGTGCCGCGGACGTGGAGCGCAGCGTGGAGCGCTTTGCCGCGCGCGTGCGCGATGCGCAGGCGATCTTCATCCCCGGCGGCTTCTCCGGCGGCGACGAGCCGGACGGCAGCGGAAAATTCATCACGGCGTTCTTCCGCTCCGGCGCGGTGCGCGAGGCGGTAACGGCGCTGCTCGACGAGCGCGGCGGGCTCATGTGCGGCATCTGCAACGGCTTTCAGGCGCTCATCAAGTTAGGACTCGTGCCTTACGGACGGATCCTCGACACGGACGAGAACTGCCCGACGCTGACGCATAACCTCATCGGACGCCACCAGTCCCGCATCGTGCGCACGCGCATTGCGTCGAATAAGTCCCCGTGGCTCGCCGAGACGCGTGTCGGCGAGGTGTATTCCGTTCCCGTTTCCCACGGCGAGGGCAGATTCTTTGCCGACGAAGCGCTCATCCGCCGCCTTGCGGAAAACGGCCAGATCGCGACGCAGTACGCCGACGACGCCGGGCATGCGTCCATGGATATCCGCTTCAACCCGAACGGCTCCGCCTTCGCCGTCGAGGGCATCACCTCGCCGGACGGCAGGGTCTTCGGCAAGATGGGCCACGCCGAGCGCGTGGGATCGGGGCTTTACAAAAACGTTCCGGGCGATTATAATATCAAAATGTTTGCGTCCGCTGTGCGGTATTTCAAGTAAGCAAAAATTTTATTTCAGGAGGAGACGACATGTCATACAGAAGCGACATCGAAATCGCGCAGGCGTGCGAAATGCAGCCGATTATGCAGATCGCCGACCGCGCACACGTTGACGAAAAATTTGTGGAGCCCTACGGGCGCTATAAAGCCAAGATCGATCCGGCACTGCTGCGGGAAACGCAGCGGGGCGAGGGGAAGCTGGTCCTTGTGACCGCCATCACGCCCACCCCGGCGGGGGAGGGCAAGACCACGACGACCATCGGTCTTGCCGACGGGCTGCGCCGCATCGGACGCGACGCGGTCGTCGCCCTGCGCGAGCCCTCGCTCGGTCCCGTGTTCGGCGTCAAGGGCGGCGCCGCCGGCGGCGGCTATGCGCAGGTCGTTCCGATGGAGGACATCAACCTCCACTTCACCGGCGACTTCCACGCCATCGGTGCGGCAAACAATCTGCTCGCCGCCATGCTCGATAACCATATTCAACAGGGCAACGCCCTCCATATCGACCCTCGGCGCATCACGTGGAAGCGCTGCGTCGATATGAACGACCGCCAGCTCCGTTTTATCGTGGACGGTCTCGGCGGAAAAGCCAACGGCACCCCGCGCGAGGATGGCTTCGATATCACTGTCGCGAGCGAGATCATGGCGGTGTTCTGCCTCGCAAGCTCCGTCGCGGACCTGAAGGAGCGCCTCGGCAGGATCGTTGTGGCTTACACCTATGACGACGAGCCCGTCACCGCGGCGGATCTCCGCGCCGTCGGCGCGATGACCGCGCTGCTGCGCGACGCGCTGAAGCCGAATCTGGTCCAGACGCTGGAGGGCACGCCCGCATTTGTCCACGGCGGTCCCTTCGCGAACATCGCCCACGGCTGCAACAGCGTGATGGCGACGCGCATGGCGCTCCGCATGAGCGACTACGCCGTCACGGAGGCGGGCTTCGGCGCGGACCTCGGCGCGGAGAAGTTCCTCGACATCAAGTGCCGCTTCGCGGGGCTGACGCCCTCCGCCGTCGTCGTGGTCGCCACGGTGCGCGCTCTCAAGATGCACGGCGGGCTCGACAAAAAGAGCCTCGGCACAGAGGACCTCGCGGCGCTCCAGCGCGGCATCCCGAACCTCCTGCGCCATGTCGAAAACATCAAAAATGTCTACGGACTGCCCTGCGTCGTGGCGGTCAACCGTTTCCCGACGGATACCGATGCGGAGATCGACTGCATCATCGACCGCTGCCGCGCCCTCGGCGTGAACGCCGTGCTCTCCACCGTGTGGGCGGACGGCGGCGCGGGCGGGGAAGCCCTCGCGCGCGAGGTCGTGCGCCTCTGCGAGGAAGAAACCGGCGACTTCCGCTTTGCCTACGAGCTGGACGGCAGCATTGAGGAAAAGCTCACGGCGATCGTGCGGCGCGTCTACGGCGGAGACGGCGTTTCGATCACGCCCGCGGCGAAAAAGCAGATCGCGCGGCTCACGGAGCTGGGCTTCGGCGCGCTGCCCGTCTGCGTCGCCAAGACGCAGTACAGCTTCTCCGATGATCCGGCGCTCCTCGGTGCGCCGGAGGGCTTTACCGTGACCGTCAGGAGCGTCAAGGTCTCCGCCGGCGCGGGCTTCCTTGTCGCCCTGACCGGCGACATCATGACCATGCCGGGTCTGCCCAAGGTCCCGGCGGCGGAAAAGATCGACGTCACGGACGACGGACGCATTATAGGGCTGTTTTGAAACTCGACCGGGACCCGCTGCGCTTATGCTCCCGGTCGAAAAGAATTCACTCCGCTCAGCGCACGCCCCTTCGGGGCGCACGTTCCCTCCGTGCAGAGTATTTTTCGGCACGCACGTGTCGCGCCGAAAAATGGATTTGACTCTATTCGCGTCTGCGGACGCGAACTCTGCGAGGCTTTTTTGACAAACTGCAAAGCCGCACGAAATTTTTTCGTGCGGCTTTTTGAAATTTTGTATTGACAAATGCAAAATACTGAGATATAATCTCATCAAGAAGCAAGGAGGACGAAAAAGTGCAGCAAAGACAGACACAGCAGAAGGAGATCATCCGCGCAACGCTCTGCCGTCTCGGAAACCACCCGACGGCAGACATGGTCTATGACGCCGTCCACGAGACCGCGCCACGCATCAGCCGCGCGACGGTCTACCGCGTCCTCAACCAGATGGCGGATAACGGCACCGCGCTCAAGATCAGCGTGACGGACGGCGCGGACCGCTTCGACCACAATACCTTCGCCCATTCCCACGCAAAATGCAGCCGCTGCGGTGCGGTCATCGACGTGCCGCTCGTGAAGCTCGACCTGCGCAAGATCGCCCCCGCCGCCGGGGACTTCCAGCTCACGGGCTACTCGCTGCTGCTCGAGGGCGTCTGCGCCGACTGCCGGAGCAGGGAAGCGCACTGATTTTTTTAAGAGAACCCCAAAATTAAAATATTTTGACAGGTTAAAGGAGAAGATTTGAAGATGAAGAAGTTTGTTTGCACGGTCTGCGGTTATGTTTACGAGGGCGAGAATCCTCCCGCCCAGTGCCCGGTCTGCCACGTCGGAGCGGACAAGTTCAAGGAGGTTGTCGGGGAGCAGAAGCTCGCCGCGGAGCACACCTACGGCGTCTACGGCGAGACCGTCAAGAATAATCCCGACGTTTCCGCCGAGGACAAGCAGTATATCCTTGAGCAGCTGAAGGCGAATTTCAATGCCGAGTGCAGCGAGGTCGGCATGTATCTCTGCATGGCGCGCATCGCCCACCGCGAGGGTTATCCCGAGGTCGGTCTTTACTGGGAGAAGGCAGCCTATGAGGAAGCCGAGCACGCCGCAAAGTTCGCGGAGCTGCTGGGCACCGAGCTGGAGCCGAACATGACCGCCTCAACCAAGAAGAACCTCGCATGGCGCGTCGACTGCGAGTTCGGCGCGACCGCCGGAAAGGTCGACCTCGCCGCCTGCGCCAAGCGCAACAACCTCGACGCCATCCACGACACCGTCCACGAGATGGCGCGCGACGAGGCGAGACACGGCAAGGCGCTTCAGGGCCTGCTGGAGCGGTATTTCAAGTAAGATCAGCCTATAAGAAATCTTTTAAGGGGAAGCGGAGTAAATCCGCTTCCCCTTTTTTCCCGAATAGCCTTGACAATCCCGGCGCGGCGGGATAAAATGCCCTTTGCGAGCGGGCCGAACGACCGCGGGCATGGGTCGAAAGGCTATGCGTGAGGAAAGTCCGGGCTCCACAGGGCAAGGATAACGGGTAACGCCCGCCAGGGGTGACCCTCGGACAAGTGCAACAGAGATATACCGCCGGTCGATTTCTGACCGGTAAGGGTGGAAAGGCGAGGTAAGAGCTCACCCGCCGCATGGAGACATGTTGGCGCTGTAAACTCTATCCGGAGCAACGCCGTGGAGGAACACATAGGTTTGCCCGACCGTTCCGAGGAGGCGGCTTGAGCCTGCCGGCAACGACAGGCCACAGATAGATGGTCGTTTAAGACAGAACCCGGCTTACAGACCAGCTCGCAGATACGGTGCGCCCCAGAGAAAAAGCTGGGGCGCATCTCCATATTTTGTGATTTTTTCGAGGAAAAAGCGCAATTTACCCTTGACAACGGGGGAGGGATTTGTTAAACTATCAAAGCCGCATTGAAGGGGCTTCAAAAGCTCTGCCCGTTTTCCGGGCGGACGCCTCAAGAGCGAGTCTGCAAAAGAAAGGCAGGTGCAACAATTCATGAAGCATGCTATCATCGTGACTGGTGGCAAGCAGTATCGTGTTGCGGAGGGCGACGTCATCTTCATCGAGAAGCTGGACGCCGAGACCGGCTCCACCGTTACGTTTGACCAAGTCCTCGCCGTCGTCGACGGCGACAGCGCGAACTTCGGCGCCCCCGTCATCGCGGGTGCGACCGTCACTGCGAAGGTCGAGAAGAACGGCAAGAGCAAGAAGGTCCGCGTTTACAAGATGAAGCCCAAGAAGGGCTATCGCCGCACGCAGGGCCACAGACAGCCCTACACGAAGGTTTCCATCGAAGCCATCAACGCGTAAGAATTTTCCGCGTCAAGTTATCTTTTGACAAATGGAGGTGTAACAAGTGGCACATAAGAAAGGTATGGGTTCCACCAAGAACGGCCGCGACAGCGAGTCGAAGCGTCTTGGTGCCAAGAGAGCCGACGGTCAGTTCGTTCTGGCCGGCAACATCCTTGTCAGACAGCGCGGAACGAAGATCCACCCCGGCACCAATGTCGGTAAGGGTAAGGACGACACTCTGTTCTCCCTCGTGGACGGCACCGTGAAGTTTGAGCGTCTCGGCAAAGACCGCAAGAAGGTCTCTGTTTACGAGCTGGCTCAGTGACGAGTTTTGATAAAAGCCGGACAGCTTGTCCGGCTTTTATTTTGGGCAAAAATCCCCATTGAGACCGAGTACAAAAAGGAGGTCATAACAAAATGGCAGCATCCTTTGTAGATAAAGCCACCATCCGCGTCATCGGCGGAAAGGGGGGCGACGGCGCGGTGGCATTCCACCGCGAGAAATATATCGCCGCGGGCGGACCGGACGGCGGCGACGGCGGACGCGGCGGCGATGTCATCGCCGTGGTGGACGACCATATGTCCACGCTGATGGACTTCCGCTATAAGCGCAAATATGTCGCCGGGAATGGGCAGAACGGCAGCGGCAACCGCTGCTTCGGCAAGGACGGTGAGAGCCTCACCATCCGCGTTCCGCGCGGCACGCTCATCCGCGACAAGGAGACCGGCGGCATCATCCACGATATGTCCGACAACGAGCCCTTCGTCATCGCGCGCGGCGGCAGGGGAGGCTGGGGCAACCGCCACTTCGCGACCCCGACGCGCCAGATCCCGCGCTTTGCAAAGCCCGGTATGCTGGGGCAGGACCGCGAGATCGTGCTGGAGCTGAAGCTGCTCGCGGACGTCGGTCTTGTCGGCTTCCCGAACGTCGGAAAATCGACGCTGCTCTCCGTCGTGAGCAAGGCGCACCCCAAAATTGCAAATTACCACTTCACGACGCTGTTCCCGAACCTCGGCGTCGTCTACGTCAGCGAGGGCGTCAGCTTCGTGATGGCGGACATCCCCGGCATCATCGAGGGCGCGAGCGAGGGCGCCGGTCTCGGCCACGACTTCCTGCGCCACATTGACCGCTGCCGTCTGCTCATCCACCTCGTGGACGTTGCGGGCAGCGAGGGGCGCGACCCCATCGAGGATTTCGAGGCGATCAACGCCGAGCTGCGCCAGTACAGCGAGACGCTCGCCGACCGCCGCATGCTCGTCGTGGCGAACAAGTGCGACCTGTTGGGCGATGACCGCGCGCCGATCGAGCGCCTGCGCGTGCACGCTGAGGCGCAGGGCTACGAGTTTTTCGAGATGTCCGCCGCCGCGCATCAGGGCACGCAGGAGCTGATGAAGGCCGCCGCCGCGCTGCTCGCGGAGCTGCCGCCCGTTATCCGCTATGAGGCGGACTACGTTCCGCCTGAGCCGAGCGTGGACACCAGCGGCGAGCTGAACATCGAAAAGTGCGACGATGATTACTGGTCCGTCGAGGGTCCTTGGCTCCAGCGTCTGCTGATGAGCGTCAACCTCGGCGACTACGAGAGCCGCATGTACTTCGACCGCGTCCTGCGCGAAGCGGGCGTGTTCGACCGGCTGGAGCAGATGGGCGTCAAGGACGGCGACACCATCGGCATTTACGATCTGGAGTTTGAGTATCAGACCTGACAGAGAAAAAGGAGCGTTTGATTAAAGATGAAATACGACGTTTTGATCATCGGAGCCGGCCCCGGCGGGATCTTCTCCGCCTATGAGCTTATGAAAAAGGCGCCGGAGCTGAAGGTCCTCGTGCTGGAGGCGGGCCACCCGCTTGAAAAGCGCAAGTGCCCCATCGACGGCGAGAAGATCACGAGCTGCATCGGCTGCAAGACCTGCTCCATCATGAAGGGCTTCGGCGGCGCGGGTGCATTTTCCGACGGCAAATATAACATCACGAACCAGTTCGGCGGCACGCTTTACGAGTATATCGGCAAAAAGCAGGCGCTCGACCTGATGCACTATGTCGACTCCATCAACCTCGCTTACGGCGGGGAAGGGACGAAGCTTTATACGACGGCGAACTCCGCGCTCAAGAAGGAGTGCCTGCAATACGGGCTCCACCTGCTGGACGCCTCCGTCCGCCACCTCGGTACGGATATCAACTATGTCGTGCTCGGCAATCTCTATAACGAGCTGAAGGATAAGGTCGAGTTCCGCTTCGACACCGAGGCGGACCACGTGGAAAAGACGCCGGACGGCTATATCGTCAGCGCCGGCGGCGAGCGCTTTGAGGGCAGATACTGCATCATCTCCGCGGGGCGCAGCGGCAGCAAGTGGATGGAGAGCATCTGCCGCGACCTCAAGATCTCCACCAAGAGCAACCGCGTGGACATCGGCGTCCGCGTCGAGCTGCCCTACGAGGTGTTCTCCCACCTTACGGACGAGCTTTACGAGAGTAAGCTCATCTACCGCACCGGCAAATACGGCGATCTGGTCCGCACCTTCTGCATGAACCCCCGCGGCGTCGTCGTCAACGAAAACACGAACGGCATCGTCACTGTCAACGGGCACAGCTATGAGGACCCGGTGAAGTGGACGGAGAACACGAACTTCGCCCTGCTCGTGAGCAAGCATTTCTCCGAGCCGTTCAAGGACAGCAACGGCTACGGCGAGAGCATCGCACGACTCAGCAATATGCTCGGCGGCGGCATTATCGTGCAGCGCTTCGGAGACCTGATGCAGGGACGGCGCAGCACGCCGGAGCGCATCCGCGACAGCTTCACCAGCCCGACTCTGTCAGCCACGCCGGGTGACCTCAGTCTCGTCATCCCGAAGCGCATCCTCGACGGCATCATCGAGATGATCCAAGCCCTCGACAAAATCGCGCCGGGCACCGCGAACATCGACACGCTGCTCTACGGCGTGGAGGTCAAGTTCTATAACATGGAGGTCGCGCTCGACGAGCACCTCCAGACCAGCCACCCCGGACTCTACGTCATCGGCGATTGCAGCGGCATCACCCACTCCCTCTCCCACGCCTCCGCCAGCGGCGTCTGCGTCGCCCGCGACATCGCGGGGAAGAAGTAAAAAAGCAGTAAAAAAGACCTTGCCGTTCGGCAAGGTCTTTTTCTGTTTGTCAAAAAAGTCTTATCAGCGCGGCGAAGCCGCACAATTTAAAGGCCTCCCTGTGCAAGGGAGGCTGTCAGCCGCAGGCTGACTGGAGGGTTGTAAGCAGCCGGAACATCCGAGCTTGGCGTTTGCGCAGGCTTGGTAACAACCCCTTGTATAATACCCAACGAAGGAAAGGTTGGATAAAAGATGTATAATGAG
>CAVJGI010000003.1:0-58043 GCA_963649145.1 Ruminococcus bicirculans (ex Wegman et al. 2014)
GCGAGCGTACAACCCCTCAGGCGCTTCGCGCCAGCTCCCCTTGCACAGGGGAGCCTTTAAATCACCGCGCCGGTTTCGGTTTTAAAGGCCTCCCTGTGCAAGGGAGGCTGTCGCGGCGAAGCCGTGACTGGAGGGTTGTAAGCTGCCGGGATATCCGGGCTCGGCGTTTGCGCGAGCCTACAACCCCTCAGGCGCTTCGCGCCAGCTCCCCTTGCACAGGGGAGCCTTTAAACGGTTCGCGCCAGCTCGGCTGGGGCCGCAACGGTTTCGGCGGGAACGGCCTTGCACAGGGGAGCCTTTAAACGGTTCGCGCCAGCTCCTCCGCATTAAACAAGGAAAAAAATTTCAAATTCCTGTTGACAATCTCCGGAAATTTTAGTATAATCAAAAAGCTGTTTGGCAGATATGGCGGCGTAGCTCAGTTGGCCAGAGCACTCGGTTCATACCCGGGGTGTCATTGGTTCAAATCCAATCGCCGCTACCATCTACGGGACGCCGGTCAAGCGGCGTCCCGTATCTCTTTTTGGCCCGGTGGTCAAGCGGCTAAGACACCGCCCTTTCACGGCGGTAACACGAGTTCGATTCTCGTCCGGGTCACCATTTTAAGGAGGCTTAGCTCAGCTGGTTAGAGCGTCCGCCTCACACGCGGAAGGTCGATGGTTCGAGTCCATTAGTCTCCACCAAGTGAAGCTCCCGCCCTGCTCACCGCAGGGCGGGACTTTTCTTTTAAAAAATGCCGGGCGCAAAGCGCCCGACCTATAAAGGACAATTCAGGACCCCATGCGCTTTTCGCACACGGGGTCTTTAATCGCTTGCTTAGCCGTGGAACAGCTTCTTTACCTGATACTTCGGCTCGCAGGTGACGTTTACGCCGAGCTTCTGGAAGAGGTTTTCGTCTACGCGGGAGAGGATGACGGAGGAGTGCGCCTCGCAGCCGCGGAGGGCGGAGAGCTGCTCCATCGCGAGCTCCGCCATCGGGTTCGTGACGGCGCAGATGGAGAGCGCTTCGAGCGTCTCGTCCGTGTGCAGGCGGGGATTGTGGCCGCCGAGGTGCTCGACCTTGAGGTGCTGGATCGGCTCGATGACGTTCGGGGAGATGAGCAGCAGCTTTTTGTCGATGCCCGCGAGGGCTTTGAGGGCATTCAGGAGGCAGGCGCTCGCCGGTCCGAGCAGGGAGGAGGTCTTGCCGGTGACGACCCTGCCGTCCGGCAGCTGGAGGGCAACGGCGGGCGCGCCGGTCTCCTCCGCGCGGTTGACCGCCGCGGCGATGACGGGGCGCTCGTCGAAGCTGATGCCGGCGGTGTTCAGGATGAGCTCGATCTTGCGCAGCTCCGCCGGGGAGCTGAGCCCCTGCCGCACGGAGCACGCCGTGGCGTAGTAGCGGCGGATGATCTCCAGTCGGCTCGCGGCGCGGCATGCGTCGTCGTCCGTGATGCAGAAGCCCGCCATGTTGACGCCCATGTCCGTCGGGCTCTTGTAGGGGCTTGTGCCCCAGATGCGCTCCAGCATCGCGTTCAGCACGGGGAAGATCTCCACGTCGCGGTTATAGTTGACCGTCGTCCCGCCGTAGGCTTCGAGGTGGAAGGGGTCGATCATGTTGACGTCGTCCAAGTCCGCGGTCGCCGCCTCGTAAGCGAGGTTCACCGGGTGCTTGAGCGGCAGGTTCCAGATCGGGAAGGTCTCGAACTTGGCGTAGCCCGCGCTCTGGCCGCGCTCGTGCTCATGGTAGAGCTGGCTGAGGCAGGTCGCCATCTTGCCGCTGCCGGGACCCGGCGCGGTCACGACGATGAGGTTGTGGCTCGTCTCGATATAGTCGTTTCTGCCGAAGCCCTCGTCGGAGACGATGAGCGGCAGGTTGGAGGGGTAATCCGGAATGATATAGTGGCGGAAGGTGCGCACGCCGAGGCGCTCCAAGCGGCGCTGGAACTGCTCCGCGGCGGGCTGGTTATTGTAGTGCGTGATGACGACGGAGCCGACGTAGAGCCCGATGCCGCGGAATGCGTCGATCAGGCGGAGCGTGTCCTCGTCGTAGGTGATGCCGAGGTCGCCGCGGCGCTTGCTGCGCTCGATGTCGTCCGCGGAGATGACGATGACGATCTCCGCCTCGTCGCGCATTTCGAGCAGCATGCGGACCTTGCTGTCCGGCTGGAAGCCCGGCAGAACGCGGGATGCGTGGTAATCGTCGAAGAGCTTGCCGCCGAACTCCAGATAGAGCTTGCCGCCGAAGCGGTCGATGCGCTCGCGGATGTTCTCCGACTGCATTTTCAGGTATTTGTCGTTGTCAAAGCCGATGTTGACCATAGCCGTTTAACCCTCTCTCTTTTATTTCCAAACACCTAATTTTACAACGCCCGGCGCATATCTGCAAGGGGCTTTTTCGCCTTTTTTCGACCGCGGCGAAAAAACTTTTGCCGCGCCGCGGCGGAATATACTTTATTTGTTCATAATTGTGTGTTAAAATACACTGATACCATGCGATTACTGCAATTACTGTCTGCAAGAGGAGAATAAAAAAGCATGAGCTTTCTGGATAAAATTTTCGGCTCTTACTCCGACCGCGAGCTGAAGAAGATCAAGCCCATCGTGGATAAAATTCTCGCGATGGAGGGGGAATACGCCGCGCTGACGGACGAGCAGCTGAAGGCGAAGACGCCGGAATTTCGCGAGCGTCTCGCCGCGGGCGAAACGCTCGACGATCTGCTGCCGGAGGCGTTCGCCGCCATGCGCGAGGCGGCGTGGCGCGTGCTGGGGATGAAGCCGTTCCCGGTCCAGCTCGTCGGCGGCATCGTGCTCCATCAGGGCCGCATCGCCGAAATGAAGACCGGCGAGGGCAAGACCCTCGTCGCCGTGCTGCCGAGCTATCTGAACGCGCTGGAGGGACGCGGCGTCCATATCGTTACCGTGAACGACTACCTCGCAAAGCGCGACAGCGAGTGGATGGGCAAGGTCCACCGCTTCATGGGACTTTCTGTCGGGCTCATCGTCCATGGTCTGAACGGCAACCAGCGCCGCGCGGCTTACGCCGCGGACATCACCTACGGCACGAATAACGAGATGGGCTTCGACTATCTGCGCGACAATATGGCGATCTACAAGGGCGAGATGGTCCAGCGCGGCCACCGCTTCGCCATCGTCGACGAGGTGGACTCCATCCTCATCGACGAGGCGCGCACCCCGCTCATCATCTCCGGGCAGGGCGACGAGAGCACGGACCTCTACCGGCAGGTGGACGATTTTGTCTCGCGCCTAAAGCGCAAGGTCTTCGCCAGCATCGACGAGAAGGCGGAGGAGGACGAGTCGCTCGACGCCGACTATGTTGTGGACGAAAAAGCCAAGACCGCGACGCTGACGGCGCAGGGCATCGCCAAGGCGGAGCAGCACTTCGGGCTCGAAAATCTCGCCGACCTCGAAAACTCGACCCTGAGCCACCATATCAATCAGGCGCTGAAGGCGCACGGCGTCATGAAGCGCGACATCGACTATGTTGTGAAGGACGGCGAGGTCATCATCGTCGACGAGTACACGGGCCGCCTCATGCTCGGCAGACGCTACAGCGAGGGTCTGCATCAGGCGATCGAGGCGAAGGAGCACGTGGACGTCGCGCGCGAGAACAAGACCCTCGCGACCATCACGTTCCAGAATTACTTCCGCATGTACGACAAGCTCTCCGGTATGACCGGCACCGCCGTCACGGAGCAGGAGGAGTTCGTCTCCATCTACGGGCTGGACATCATCGAGGTGCCGACGAACCGCCCCCTCGCGCGCATCGACCAGCCGGACGTCGTGTATAAAAACGAAAACGGCAAATACCGTGCCGTCATCGCCCAGATCAAGGCGTGCCACGAAAAGGGCCAGCCCGTTCTGGTCGGCACGGTCAGTATCGAAAAGAGCGAATTTCTCTCCAAGCTGCTCCAGCGCACGGGCATCAAGCACAACGTTCTGAACGCGAAGAACCACGAGAAGGAAGCCGAGATCATTGCGCAGGCGGGCAAGCTCGGCGCGGTCACGATCGCGACGAACATGGCGGGCCGCGGCACGGACATCATGCTCGGCGGCAACGCGGAGTTCCTCGCGAAAAACGACCTGAAAAAAGCCGGCTTCGACGAGGAGACCATCGCCGAGGCGACCGGCTATGCCGACACGGACGACGAAAACATCCTCGCCGCGCGCACGATGTATGCCGAGCGCCTCGCGGTACACAAGGAGGTCATCTCCGCGGAAGCCGAGCAGGTGCGCGCCGCCGGCGGTCTCTATATCCTCGGCACGGAGCGCCACGAGTCCCGCCGCATCGACAACCAGCTCCGCGGACGCGCCGGACGTCAGGGCGACCCCGGCGAGAGCCGCTTCTTCCTCGCCATGACGGACGACATCATGCGTCTGTTCGGCTCCGAGCGCGTCATCGGCATGATGGAGTCCCTCGGTCTCGACGAGGATACCCCGCTCGATAACAAGATCCTCTCCAACGCCATCGAGCAGGCGCAGAAGACCGTCGAGAGCCGCAACTTCCAGACCCGTAAGGCGACGCTGGAGTATGACGACGTCATGAACACCCAGCGAAAGCTCATCTATGAGCAGCGCTATAAGGTCTTGAACGGCGAGGACGTGCAGGACAGCATCCGCGGCATGATAGACGAGTTCATCACGGACGCCGTCGGCACCGCCGACCCGGTGGACGAAGCCGCGCTGGAGGAAACTCTCGCGCCGTTTTACCCGCTGTTCCTGCGCCGCGGCGCGCTGGAGTTCCACGAGGGGCTCCGCTGCAAGGAGATCTGCGAGCAGCTCGAAGCCGCCGCGGACGAGGTCTACCGCAAGAAGGAAGCCGACCTCGGCACGATGCCGGACGGCACGCCGCTCATGCGCGAGCTGGAGCGCGTCGTTCTGCTGCGCGTCGTGGACGAATACTGGATGGACCACATCGACGCGATGAGCGAGCTGCGCCGCGGCATCGGACTGCGCGGCTACGGCAACGTCAAGCCCGTGGACGCTTATAAGCAGGAGGGCTTCGACATGTTCGAGAAGATGATCGGCGGCATCCGGCAGGAGGTCGTCCGCCGCATCTATCTCGCCCGCGTCCGCAAGGATCAGGGCGTCGAGCGCAAGAGCGTCGCCAAAAACGCCGTCGGCAACGTCGGCGGGGACGCAAGCGTCAAAAAGCAGCCCGTCCGCCGCGAGAAAAAGCCCGGCAGAAACGACCCCTGCCCCTGCGGGAAGCTCAGACCCAATGGACTGCCTATGAAATATAAGGACTGCTGCGGGAGAAACGAGTAAAGCAGCTTTAAAGCCTCCCCTGTGCAAGGGGAGGTGGCGCGGCGGAGCCGCGACGGAGGGGTTGTAAGCTTACGAAACATCCAAGCTTGGCGTTTCCTGAAACTTACAACCCTCCAGTCAGCGCTGCGCGCTGACAGCCTCCCTTGCACAGGGAGGCCTTTAAAAGCGGAAACATTCATCTTTCAAAAACGATACAATTTCGAGGTACCATGACA
The DNA here is from genome assembly GCA_963649145.1 of Ruminococcus bicirculans (ex Wegman et al. 2014). Classification (GTDB taxonomy): domain Bacteria; phylum Bacillota; class Clostridia; order Oscillospirales; family Oscillospiraceae; genus SVKR01. Next base: position 5,484 of record CAVJGI010000003.1, read on the forward strand.
TTCACCGAACACCGCCATGCAAACGGCGTGGTCTATCTTACAGCGCCGACCGTCGCGGCGCGGCATGGGTTCACGACGCGGCTCGGCGGCGTGAGCTCCGGCGCGCTTGCGAGCCTTAATCTCGCGATGAGCCGCGATCCTGAGCCGGAGGCGGTGCGCGAAAATTACCGGCGTCTCGGCGAGGCGACGGGGATCGACACGGCGCACATGGCGTTCACCCGCCAAGTCCACGGCGCGGAGGTGCGCGCCGTCACGGACGCGGATGCCCACACGCTGGGCACGCCCGTGCCCTACGCGGCGGACGGGCTCGCGACGAACGTGCCGGGGCTCGCGCTCATCTGCTTCACAGCCGACTGCGTGCCCGTGCTGCTCTGCGACGCGGAAAACGGCGTCATCGCCGCGGTCCACTGCGGCTGGCGCAGCAGCGTGCAGGACATTCTGGGCACTGCCGTCCGGCAAATGCGCGCCCTCGGCGCGGCTCCGGAGTCGATCGCCGCTGCGATCGGACCGGCGATCTCCCGCTGCTGCTTTGAGGTGGGGGAGGAGGTCGTCGCCGCCGCGGAGCGTTATCTCGGCGGGGACTTGAACGGACTTTGCGCCCCGCGCGAGGGGGCCCCCGGCAAGTATCTGCTGGACCTAAAGGGCGCAAACGCCCGGCGGCTCACCCAGCTCGGACTGCGCCCGGAGCGCATCGCCGTTTCGGACGACTGCACCTTCTGCCTGCCGCAGAAATACTGGTCCCACCGCTATACCCACGGCGACCGGGGCGCGCAGGGCGCGCTGATCGTGCTCTGAACAAAACACAGGAGAAAAATTCGGGATATGAAGCAAAGAGCAAAAATCTGGACGGCGCTGCTGCTCGCGGCGTCGCTGCTGACCGGCTGCGGCGGAAAGACGAACACCGACGCGCCCGCGCCGGACGATGAGCCGGGCGGCAGCTCGCTCATCGGCAGCGAGGTCGTGGCGCGCGAACCGGCGGACAGCGTTTTTTCGCTGAATTTCGACGCCGAGGCGGGCACGAACCCTGTCCGGGCGGACAGCTCCACGAATATGCTGTTCTGGTCGCTGCTCTATGACAGCGTGTTCACCGTGGACGAGAATTTTGAGCTCAGCTCCGACATCGTGCTGGAGACGAAGTCCGACGACTATATCTGGTGGGTGTTCGACATCCGCACGGACATCTGCTTCAGCGACGGAACGCCGATGACCGCGAAGGACGTCGTCTACTCCATCCAGCGCGCCGCGCAGACGAGCTATTATAAGGAACGCCTCAGCTGCATTTACGGCATCAGCGCCCTTGGGGACGCCACCTTCGCCATCACGACGAGCGAAGCCAACAGCCAGTTCCCGAAAATGCTGAACATCCCCATCATCAAAAACGGCGACTATTTCGAGGACTACCCCCTCGGCACGGGACCCTATATGCTGAACGAGGACCACACAGCCCTCGTGAAAAACCCCGAAAGCCGCCTGAAAAACGATCTGCCGGTCGACACCGTTTATCTCCGGAGCTACCCGGACACCAGCACGAAGATCACCGCCTTCGAGGACGCGAGCATCGACCTTGTGACGAACGACCCCACGGGCATGTATAACCTCGGCTACGGCAGCAGCAACGAGACCCGCTTTTACGACACAAGCAATCTCCACTATCTCGGCTTCAACATGCGCAGCATGTTCTTCCAGATGTTCCGCATGCGCTACGCGATGAGCTGGGCGGTGGACCGCGAGACGATCATCACCGACTATCTCGACGGCTGCGCCGTCGCGACCGCGCTGCCCGTCCACCCCAAGAGCGCGCTCTTTGACGCGGAGCTGGACAAGTCCTTCCGCTTCGACGCGGCGAAAAGCGCCGCCATGTTCGAGGCGGCGGGCGTCAGTGATCTGGACGCCGACGGCGATCTGGAGGTGCTCGTCACCGGCATCGTCGTGGAGATGAACGTCAAGTTCATCGTCAATAACGACTCGACCGCCAAGGTCCTCGCCGCGCGCCACATCACCGAGCAGCTGAACGCGATGGGCATCACCACGACGCTCTATGAGCTCAGCTGGGACGATTATATGACCGCGCTGGAGACCGGGGATTATGACATGTATTACGGCGAGCTGCGCCTCACCCCCGACTGGGACCTCAGCTATCTCTTCGAGCCGCGCGACCAGAAGACCCGCGAATCGGACGAGAAAAATGAGACCTTCACCGGCAGGAACTACGCTGGCTGCGCGGACACGCAGTACGGCGAGCTCTACGCCGCCTATCTCGCGGCGGCGGAGCCGGACCGCGCGGAGGCGTTTGCCGCCGTGCTGAAATATGTCGCGGAGAGCGCCGCCATCGTGCCCATCTGCTTCGAGCGCCGCGAGGTGCTGACCCACCGCGGCGTCGTCACCGGCGTGAACGCCACGCAGTACGACGTGTTTCATAATTTTACGGAATGGACGATCGACCTGACATGAACTGGATCAACAAAATGCTGAAATGGATGGACCATATCCTCCAGATCATCTGCGCCCACCTGCCGAAAAAGCTTCAGGACCTCATTCACCGCTGGCACCGCCTGCTGACCTACGCCTTCATGGGCTGCCTGAACACGGTCGTGGACTACGTGATCTACGCCGTTCTCTATTACGCGCTGGGGGTCACGGTCTCGATCGCCCAGTTCGCGGGGACCTTCTGCGGCAGCACCTGCGGCTATTACCTGAACAGCAGCTTCACCTTCGCCGAGGGCAAGGGCAGAAGCCGCGGGCAGTACTGGCAGTATGTCGGCGTGGACATCGTGCTCGCGATTTTGAGCGGCGGCTTTATGGAGTGGGCGGAGACCAACGTCCCCGTGCCGATGCTGCTCATCAAGGTCGCGATGAGCGTCCTGATTCTTGCAGTCCACTATGTGGTTTATAAAAAGCTGGTATTCCGCATCAAAAAGGAGGATGACGAGGAAAAATGAACGACAGAGAGCTGCTCAGTCTCGCGCGCGAGGCGGCGCGCAACGCTTATGTCCCTTATTCCCAGTTTCCGGTCGGCGCGGCGGTCGAGTGCGCCGACGGCAGCGTTTTCACCGGCTGCAACGTGGAAAACGCCGCCTTCGGCTCGACGATCTGCGCCGAGCGCACCGCCATCGTCAAGGCGGTCAGCGAGGGCCACACGGAGTTCCGCCGTATCGCCATTTACGGCGAGGGGAAGAATTACTGCATGCCCTGCGGCGCCTGCCGTCAGGTGATGGCGGAGTTTTCCCCGGAGATGGAGGTGCTCTGCACCAAAGCCGGCGGCAGCTATGTCAGCTATTCGCTGAGCAAGCTGATGCCCTATACATTTAAATTATAAAAAGCAAATCCAAGGTCAGGAGACAAAGAGAAGCCATGAAGAAAAGAGCAAAACGCGGACTGACCGCCCTGCTCGCCGCGCTGCTGCTGGTCTGCGCCGTCGGCGTCCCGGCTGCGGCTGCCCCGGCGACGGACTTCCCGGATGTTCCGGAGGGGAGCTGGTATGAGCCCTATATCGGAAAGATTGTGGACGTCCAGAAGCAGATGGGCGAGATGAACATCATCAGCGGCTACCCGGACGGGACCTTCGGTCCGAACGACGAGGTGCTGCGCTGCCAGTTCCTGAAAATGCTGTTCGAGGCGGCGGAGGTCAGCGGCAACCAGACCGCCATCGTCACCTCCGACGAATACCACAGCTGGGACCACTGGGCGAAGAAGTATTACCTGAAGGCGCAGAAGGACAACATCCTCGTCGCGGACGTTTACACGAGCTCCGACCCCATGTTCGGCGACAGCTATGAGGAGCTGAACGCGCCCATCTCCCGCTACGAGATGGCGGTCATCCTGAATAACGTCTGCACGAACATCGCCATGCAGAAGACCGTCATCGTGAACGAGCCGGAGCAGCACATCACGGACTACAGCTCCATCCCGACGCAGTACGTCACCGCCGTGGAGCAGTCTTACGGCAAGGGGCTGCTGACGGGCAACGAGAACGGCGTGTTCCACGGCGCGGACACCCTGACGCGCGCCGAGGCGGTCGTCGTGCTCTACCGCTTCCTCTTTGTGGACACCATTCAGGGCGACGGGCTTCAGGATTGGGCGGAGTACCCCAAGGCGGACACGAGCAGCTATCTCGATCCCTCCCAGTCCTTCGCCAACTGGCTGAAGAACCACGTCGACGCGTGGGGCAATCTCGACTCCGAGGCGAAGATCCGCCTGTTCGGAAGCGCGAACAAGTCCGCGTTCTATTCCTCCGCGGACGCGGCGAACTACATGACCACCGTCTCCGTCCCGATCTGGACGCTGGACCGCAGCGGCGCGAAGGTCGCGTCCACCCTCGGTATCACGGTCCACAAGCTCGTCGCGGACGAGGTGCGCAGCATCTTCCAGATGATCTTCGACGATCCGGAGCAGTTCCCGATCTACGGCGGCTGGAGCGCCGGCGGCGCGCGCTTTACGGACACGATGCGCCACAGCTGGGGCTGCGCCATCGACGTGAACGCCCTCTTCAACTGCGAGTGCTATTATTACCACTATTCCGGCCAGCTTCAGGTCACCTGCGGCTACGGTTACTGGCCCGTCAACGGCAATGACACGCGCTTCACCGGCTCGCTGACAGCGCCGAGCGTCTACTCCATCGGCAAGAGCGAGGGACAGTACGGCTACTCCGTCGTCCGCGCCTTCGCGACTTACGGCTGGGGCTGGGGCGGCAACGGCTGGAGCATCAACAGCGCGGGACGCCAGAAGTTTGACTACATGCACTTCTCGGTCCTTCCGAGCGGAGGTTAAGCCCGGCAGCGAAAAAATCAAAAAAATATGAAAAATCCCCCTTGACAACGAGGGGGATTTTTGATATCCTATCAGGGCGTTTGGGCGTAATTGCGTCCAAAACGCAAATGCGATGAAGCGGGAGATTGCTCCTTACGCAGGAGGTAACTTCCGTGGAGTATGTCCGGTGCCGTTTTCGTTTGAACGGCACGCAATCGGGCGGCTGAGATTTTCTGAAACCGGGCGATACTTATGCGTATATCGTCTGATCGGGGAAGAAACCGGCCACTTTGGGGCGGAGGTTTTCGCAAGAAAACCGAGGTCCGAGCCGGTTTGTTTTTCGCCCAGAGCCTGATACGCACGGCGCGGTGGAGAAAATTTCATCCGTACGAACCAACGAGGCAGTTCCCAATGCTGCCAAATATCGTACGATTTGGAGGAAAATCAATCAATGGCAAGCAAGAAGCAGATCCGCATCCGTCTCAAGGCTTACGACCACCAGCTCATCGACGCTGCCGCCGAGAAGATCGTTGAGACCGCAAAGCGCACCGAGGCCAAGGTCTCCGGCCCCATCCCCCTGCCCACCCAGACCGAGGTCGTCACCATCCTGCGCGCTACCCACAAGTATAAGGATAGCCGCGAGCAGTTCGAGCGCCGCACCCACAAGCGCCTGATCGACATCATCAACCCGACCCAGAAGACCGTTGAGGCCCTGATGAGCTTTGAGCTTCCGGCGGGCGTTGAAATTGAAATCAAGCTCTAAGGTCCTGCGAAGAACTTCTCCCCCAGCGCCCCGATACATTAAAAAACATGTCCGGGGAACAAAAACCCATCAACGACCCAATGCTTTTTCCGACTTGCGTGAGGAAAAAGCGGGTTAAGTTGCCAGCCTCTGTCCCGGCGATGAGTTGAAGCCGGAGTCAAGCGAGGTAACCAATAACCTTTAAGGAGGAAATATTCCAATGAAGAAAGCCATCATCGGCAAGAAGGTCGGCATGACGCAGATCTTCGATGAGGCGGGCAAAGTCGTTCCGGTGACTGTCATCGAAGCCGGCCCCTGCGTGGTCGTGCAGAAGAAGACCGTCGAAAAGGAAGGCTACGCCGCCGTCCAGCTCGGCTTTGAAGACATCGCCGAGCGCAAGCTCACCAAGCCGGAGAAGGGCCATCTGGCCAAGGCCGGCGTTGAGCCGAAGAAGTACCTCAAGGAGTTCCGTCTGGAGAACTGCGACGAGCTGAACATCGGCGATGTCGTCAAGGCCGACGCCTTCAAAGCGGGCGACCACATCGACGTCACCGGCACCAGCAAGGGCCATGGCTATCAGGGCGCCATCAAGCGCTTCCATGCCCAGCGTACCCCGACCAGTCACGGCGGCGGCCCTGTCCACCGTCACGCCGGTTCTATGGGCTCCACGTCCACTCCGTCCCGCATTTTCAAGGGGCACATCGGCGCCGGTCACATGGGCGTCGAGCAGGTCACGGTCCAGAATCTTGACGTCGTCAAGGTCGATCCGGAGCTCAACATGATCGTTGTCCGCGGCGCCATTCCCGGCCCCAAGGGCGGCATCGTCTATCTGAAGAACACCGTCAAGACCATCGTCGAGAAGCAGGCCGGTGCCGGCATCAGCCTCAACCCGCAGAAGGCGTCTGCCCGTGTCAACCCGCAGAAGGCTTCCGCCCGCACGAAGTAAGGAAAGGAGAGTGTCTTAAATGCCGAAAGCAGTTATGTATGATATGTCCGGCAAGAAAGCCGGCGAAGTCGAGCTCTCCGAAGCCGTCTTCGGTATCGAGCCGAACGAGTCCGTTCTGCACGATTCTGTCAAGAACTATCTCGCCAACCAGCGTCAGGGTACCCAGAGCGCGCTCACCAAGGGCGAGGTCAGCTTTTCCACCATCAAGCCGTGGCGTCAGAAGGGCACCGGCCGCGCCCGCGCCGGCTACAAGGGTTCCCCCGTGTGGACCCACGGCGGCGTCGCGTTCGCTCCCAAGCCGCGCGATTACAGCTACACGCTCAACAAGAAGGTCCGCCGTCTGGCGCTCAAGTCCGCTCTGTCCGCCAAGGCGCAGGCTGACGAGATCGTCGTCATCAAGGATATGAAGATGTCCGAGATCAAGACCAAGACCTTTGCCGAGCTGCTCAAAGCCATCGACGTCACCGGCAAGGCGCTGGTCATCACCGCCGGTCCCGATGAGAACGTCGTCAAGTCCGCCCGCAACATCGCCGGCGTCCAGACCACGATGGCGACCGTGCTCAACCCCTACACGGTCCTGAACAACACCAAGCTGGTGATCGCTCAGGATGCCCTTGAGAAGATCGAGGAGGTGTACGCATAATGAGAACCGCTTACGATATCGTGATCCGTCCCATCATCACCGAGCAGTCCATGGAAGACCTTGACATCAAGAAGTATGTCTTTGAGGTCGCCAAGGATGCCACCAAGGTGGAGATCGCCAAGGCGGTGGAGGAGATCTTCGGCGTCCGCGTCATCAAGGTCACCACGCTGCATGTGAACGGCAAGACCAAGCGCGTCGGCGCAAATCCGCAGGGCAAGACCCGCTCTTGGAAGAAAGCCGTCGTCAAGCTCAGCGAAGATTCCAAGAACATTGAGATCTTCGAGAACATGGCATAAGGGAGGAAGTAAGAGATGTCTATTAAAACCTACAGACCGACCACTCCTGCCCGCCGCCAGATGACGGTTTCCGGTTTTGACGGCGTTGATAAGCACGCCACTCCGGAAAAGAGCTTGGTCGAGGTCCTCAAGAAGCATTCCGGCCGCAACAGCTACGGTCGCATCACCGTCCGTCACAAGGGCGGCGGAAACCGCCAGAAGTACCGCGTCATCGACTTCAAGCGCAACGACAAGCTCGGCATGTTCGCCGAGGTCCTGCGCCTTGAGTATGACCCGAACCGCAGCGCCTTTATCGCGCTCGTCCAGTACGAGGACGGCGAGAAGCGCTACATTCTCGCTCCGAACGGCCTGAAGGCCGGGGACAAGGTCGTCGCGGGTCCCGAAGCCGACATCATCGCCGGCAACGCCCTGCCGCTCGCCAACATCCCCGTCGGTACCGTGATCCACAACATCGAGCTCTACCCCGGCAAGGGCGCCCAGCTCGTCCGTTCCGCCGGCGTCGCAGCCCAGCTGATGGCGAAGGAGAACGGCATGGCGACCGTCCGTCTGCCGTCCGGCGAGTACCGCAAGGTCCGCATGAACTGCATGGCGACCATCGGTCAGGTCGGCAACATCGACCACGCCAACGTCCACATCGGTAAGGCCGGCCGCAAGCGCCACATGGGTGTCCGCCCGACCGTCCGCGGCTCCGTTATGAACCCCTGCGACCACCCGCACGGCGGCGGCGAGGGCAAGAGCCCCGTCGGACGTCCCGGCCCCGTTACCCCGTGGGGCAAGCCGGCGCTGGGTTATAAGACCCGCAAGACGAAGAACCAGACCGACAAGTTCATCGTCAAGCGCCGCAACGCGAAGTAAGGAGGGAAAAAGCTAAATGAGCAGAAGTCTGAAAAAAGGCCCCTTCGCCGCTCCTGAGCTGCTGAAGAGAGTCGATGAAATGAACAAGGCAGGCACCAAGGCTGTCATCAAGACATGGAGCCGCGCTTCCACGATTTTCCCGTCCTTCGTCGGACACACCATCGCCGTGCATGACGGCCGCCGCCACGTTCCCGTGTACGTCACCGAGGACATGGTCGGGCACAAGCTGGGCGAGTTCGCTCCGACCCGCACGTTCCGCGGCCACTCCGGCAGCAAGACCGGTAAGTAAGGAGGAGATATAAAAATGGAAGCGAAAGCACATCTGAAATTTGCGCGTATCTCTCCCAGAAAGGTCAAGATCGTCTGCGACCTGATCCGCGGCAAGGACGTCAAGATGGCGGAAGCCATTCTTCAGAACACCCCGAAGGCCGCCAGCGAGCTGATGATCAAGCTCCTGGGCAGCGCAGTCGCCAACGCGGAGAACAACTTCGGTATGGATCCCGAAAAGCTCTACGTCTCCGAGACTTACGCCAACCCCGGCCCGATCCTGAAGCGCGGCATGCCCCGTGCGCAGGGCCGTATGTACCGTATCAACAAGAGAACCAGCCACATCACCATCGTCGTGGCTGAGAAAGCGTAAGGGAGGAGGCAGAATATGGGACAGAAAGTTCATCCGCACGGTTTCCGTGTCGGCGTCATCAAGGATTGGGACTCCCGCTGGTATGCGCGTCCTGACAAGGTCGGCGATCTCATCGTCGAGGATCACAAGATCCGCACTTATCTGAAGAAGACCCTGTATTCCGCAGGCGTCCCCACCATTGAGATCGAGCGCGACAGCGCCAAGGTCCGCATCTATATCCACTGCTCCCGCCCGGGCGTCGTCATCGGCAAGGGCGGCACGGAGATCGAGCGCATCCGCCTTGAGGTCGAGAAGCTGATCGGCAAGCCGGTCGCCCTCTCCATCGTCGAGGTCCGCACGCCCGACACCAACGCCCAGCTCGTCGCCGAGAACATCGCCCAGCAGATCGAGAAGCGTATTTCTCACCGCCGCGCGATGAAGAACGCCATCGGCCGCGCTATGCGCGCCGGCGCGCTCGGCATCAAGGTCATGTGCTCCGGCCGTCTGGGCGGACGCGAGATCGCGGGCAACGAGCAGTACCACGAGGGCACCATCCCCCTCCAGACCATCCGTGCCGACATCGACTACGGCTTCGCCGAGGCTGCCACCACCTACGGCCGCATCGGTATCAAGGTCTGGATCTACAAGGGCGAGGTCCTGACCACCACCCTGCGCTCCACCCCGCGCGTCATGGATATGAACAAGCGCGATGACCGCCGTGACAACCGCCGCGGCGACCGCCGCAACGATCGCCGCAGCAACAATAACCGCGGCGGCTACAACCGTGATAATCGCGGCGGCTACAACCGCGACAACAACCGCGACAACAACCGCGGCGGCTACGCTCCCCGCAACGCCGCCCCCGCAGCACCCAAGGAAGGAGGCAACAACTAATGCTTCTGCCGAAAAGAGTTAAGTATCGCCGCGTTCAGCGCGGTCGTATGAAGGGCAAGGCGACCCGCGGCAACTTCATCGCTTACGGCGATTACGGTCTCGTCGCGACCGAGCCCAGCTGGATCACCAGCAACCAGATCGAGGCAGCCCGTGTTGCCATCAACCGCTACATGAAGCGCGGCGGTAACGTCTGGATCAAGATCTTCCCCGATAAGCCCGTCACCCAGAAGCCGGCTGAGACCCGTATGGGCTCCGGTAAAGGTTCTCCTGAGTACTGGGTCGCAGTTGTGAAGCCCGGCCGCGTCCTCTTTGAGGTCTCCGGTGTTTCCGAGGAAGTTGCTCACGAGGCGCTGCGTCTTGCAAGCTACAAGCTGCCCTGCAAGACCAAGATCATCGCCCGCGAGACCGAGACTGAGAACGGTGGTGAATAAGATGAAGGCAGCAGAAATTCGCAATATGTCCGCGGCTGAGCTCGAAAGCAAGCTCGCAGATCTGAAGAAGGACCTGTTCATGCTCCGCATGCAGCACGCTACCAACCATCTTGACAACCCCGTGAAGATCACCGCGGTCCGCCGCGATATCGCGCGCGTCAAGACCGCCCTGCGCGAGAAGCAGAACTGAGGAGGGAAACAGAAATGAACGAAATGAGATCTACTTCCCGTAAGACCCGCGTAGGCAAGGTCGTTTCCGACAAGATGGACAAGACCGTCGTCGTCATCGTTGAGGACCGCGTCGCTTATCCCATCTATAAGAAGATCATCAAGAGAACGTATCGCCTGAAGGCCCACGACGAGCATAACGAGTGCGGCGTCGGCGACATCGTCAAGGTGATGGAGACCCGCCCGCTGTCCAAGGACAAGCGCTGGCGCGTGGTCGAAATCGTTGAGAAGGCTAAGTAAGGAGGCGCCATAATGATTCAGGAAGAAACTTATCTGAAGGTCGCCGACAATACCGGCGCCAAGGAAATCAAGTGCATCCGCGTTCTGGGCGGCTCCAAGCGCAAGTACGGCAACATCGGCGACACGATCGTCGCCTCCGTCCGCAAGGCCGCTCCCGGCGGTCAGGTCAAGAAGGGCGACGTCGTCAAGGCGGTCATCGTCCGCACCTGCAGCGGCGCGCGCCGCGCCGACGGCACCTATGTCCGCTTCGATGAGAACGCTGCCGTTCTGATCAACGCCGACAAGAGCCCCCGCGGTACCCGTATCTTTGGGCCCGTCGCCCGTGAGCTCCGTGAGAAGGAATACATGAAGATCCTTTCTCTGGCTCCGGAAGTCATTTAAGGGAGGGCTTGAAGCATGAACATCAGAAAAGACGATAAGGTCATCGTGATCTCCGGCAAGGACAAGGGCAAGGAGGGCAAGGTCCTCTCTGCCAGCCCGAAGACCGGCAAGGTCATCGTGGAAGGCGTCAGTGTCGCTTCCAAGCACGTCAAGCCGAAAAAGCAGGGCGAGCAGGGCGGCATCGTCAAGGTCGAGACCCCGATCTACGCCTGCAAGGTCATGGTCGTTTGCCCCAAGTGCGGCAAGCCGACCCGCGTCGCGCACAAGGCGGACGGCGGCAAGAATGTCCGCGTCTGCAAGAAGTGCGGCGCCAATCTGTGAGAGAGGAGCGTTTGAATTATGACCAGAATGAAAGAGAAGTACCTCAAGGAAGTCGCTCCCGCTCTGATGGAGAAGTTCCAGTATAAGTCCACCATGCAGATCCCCAAGATCGACAAGATCGTCGTCTCCGTCGGCTGCGGCGACTGCAAGGACAACAACAAGGCGCTCGACGCCGTCATCAAGGACATCTCCGCCATCACCGGTCAGCACGCCGTGGCGACCGTCGCCCGCAAGTCCGTCGCGAACTTCAAGCTCCGCGAGGGCATGAAGGTCGGCGTCAAGGTCACGCTGCGTCAGGACCGCATGTGGGAGTTCCTCGACCGTCTGCTGAACGTCGCGCTCCCCCGCGTGCGTGACTTCCGCGGTATCTCCGCCGATGCGTTCGACGGCCGCGGCAACTACAGCCTCGGTTTGAAGGAACAGATCATCTTCCCGGAGATCGACTACGACAAGATCGAGAAGCTGCGCGGCATGAACATCGCGATCACCACCACGGCGAAGACCGATGAGGAAGCCCGCGAGCTGCTCCGTCTGCTCGGCGCTCCGTTCGCAACCACCAACGCTTAAGGGAGGAGGAAAATTTAAGTTATGGCAAAGCTTTCTATGAAACTGAAGCAGGTCGGTCCTGCGAAATTCTCCACCCGCAAGTATAACCGCTGCAAGATCTGCGGCCGTCCCCACGCTTACCTGCGCAACTACGGCATCTGCCGTATCTGCTTCCGCGAGCTCGCCTATAAGGGCGAAATTCCGGGAGTCCGCAAGGCTTCGTGGTAATCTAATTACCCCATCAATCCCCGTAACCGATTTTTCCGGAGTGGCTGGAAACGCTCCGGAAAAGCGGTTGCGGCTTGAGCGTTTTTCCGGCTTACGCCAAAAAAAGCCGGACGGATGACGAAAGGCCGCGGCGAATCAAGTATTCACGCGGAACCTCGCCGCCAAAACCGGACCGGAAAAGCGGTCCCGGTAACTCTAAATTAGGAGGAAAAACAAACCATGCAGATCACCGATCCCATCGCAGATATGCTGACCCGCATCCGCAACGCCGGTACGGCAAAGCATGAGACCGTTGATGTCCCGGCTTCCAACATGAAGAAGGCCATCGCCGAGATCCTTCTGAACGAGGGCTATATCAAGGCCTATCAGATCGTCGACGACGGCACGCAGGGCATCATCCGCATCACCCTGAAGTATCTCCCCGGCAAGGAGAAGGCCATCCAGGGCCTCCGCCGTGTCAGCAAGCCCGGCCTCCGCGTTTACGCCGGCGCAGACGAGCTGCCCCGCGTCCTGAAGGGCCTCGGCATCGCCATCATCTCCACGTCCAAGGGCATCATGACCGACAAGGCTGCGCGTGCGGCCCACGTCGGCGGTGAAGTTCTGGCGTTCGTTTGGTAAGGGAGGGCTTGAAAAATGAGTAGAATCGGCAGAGCACCCATTACCATTCCCGCCGGAGTGGAAGTCAAGGTCGACGAGCATAACCATGTCACCGTCAAGGGTCCGAAGGGCACGCTTGAGCGCGACATCGTTCCGCAGATCACCCTGAACATCGAAAACGGCATCATCCATGTCACCCGTCCGAATGATGAGAAGCAGAACCGCGCGCTGCACGGCCTGAGCCGCACCCTCGTTGCGGACATGGTCAAGGGCGTCACCGAGGGCTTCAGCAAGACGCTGGAAGTCAACGGTGTCGGCTACCGCGCCGCGAAGGAGGGCAAGAAGCTCGTCCTGAACATCGGCTATTCCCATCAGGTGGACGTTGAGGAGATCGACGGCATCACCATCGATGTCCCCAACCCCAACACCGTCGTCATCAACGGTATCGACAAGCAGAAGGTCGGCCAGTTTGCCGCTGACGTCCGCGCGAAGAGACCGCCTGAGCCGTACAAGGGCAAGGGCATCAAGTACTCTTACGAGACGATCCGCCGCAAAGAAGGCAAGACCGGTGCCAAATAAGGGGAGGTGCGCATAAATGATCAACAGACCCGATACCAGAAGTCAGCGCATCAAGCGCCATAACCGCGTGCGCGGCAAGATCTCCGGCACCGCCGAGAGACCCCGCCTCTGTGTTTTCAGAAGCGAGAAGAACATTTACGCCCAGATCATTGACGACGTGGCAGGCAAGACCCTCGTGTCCGCCTCCTCCGTCGAGAAGAATTTCGAAGGCTCCGGTTCCAACAAGGAAGCAGCCCGCAAGGTCGGCAAGACCGTCGCGGAGCGCGCGGTCGCCAAGGGCATCGAGGATGTCGTGTTCGACCGCGGCGGCTACATTTACCACGGCCGCGTGCAGGAACTGGCAGAAGGCGCCCGCGAGGGCGGCCTGAAATTCTAAGGGGAGGAGGAAACTGATATGGCATACGACAGAAACAACCGTCGCCGCGGCGACGAGGAGGCGCAGAGCGAGTTCACCGAGAAGCTGGTAGCCCTCAACCGCGTTTCCAAGACCGTCAAGGGCGGCCGCGTCTCCAAGTTCGCGGCGCTGTGCGTCATCGGCGACGGCAAGGGCCGCGTCGGTTACGGCTCCGGCAAGGCAAACGAAGTTTCCGAAGCGATCCGCAAGGGCCTTGAGGATGCGAAGAAGCACCTCGTCACCGTGACCCTTGAGGGGACCACCATCCCCCACGAGATCATCGGCGAGGCGGGCGCTGGCCGCGTCCTGCTGATGCCCGCTCCGGAAGGCACCGGTGTCCTCGCCGGCGGCGCTGCCCGTGCGGTCCTTGAGGCTGCCGGCATCAAGAACATCCGCGCAAAGTGCCTGCGTTCCCACAACCCCGCAAACGTGGTCGCCGCCACGGTTGCCGGTCTGAAGGCCCTGCGCAACGCCGAGCAGGTCGCCGCCGTCCGCGGCAAGACCGCGGCGGAGATTAAGGGTTAAGGAGGCTTAAAACGATGGCTAACATTAGAATCAAGCTCGTCAAGAGTCTCAACGGCAGACTGCAGAAGCACATCGCGACTGCGCAATCCCTCGGCCTGCACAAGATCGGCAACGAGACCGTGCAGCCGGATAACCCCTGCACCCGCGGCAAGATCGCTCAGATCAGCTATCTGCTGAAGGTCACTGAAGAATAAGGAGGGCCCGAACTTATGAAACTCAATGAACTTTCTCCGGCCATGGGCTCCACCCACGTCGCCAAGCGCAAGGGCCGCGGCCACGCCACCGGCAACGGCAAGACTGCCGGCCGCGGACACAAGGGTCAGAAGGCCCGCTCCGGCGGCGGCGTCCGCGTCGGCTTCGAAGGCGGCCAGATGCCTCTGGCGCGCCGTATCCCGAAGCGCGGCTTCAACAACATTTTCGCGAAGCCCCTCGATGCGGTCAACGTCTCCGCGCTGGAGCGCTTTGAAAACGGCACCGTCGTGGACACCAAGGCGCTGCTGGATGCCGGCATCCTCAGCAAGTGCCGTTACGGATTCAAGGTCCTCGGCAACGGCGGCCTCAGCAAGAACCTCACCGTGAAAGCCGCCGCCTTCTCCGAGGGCGCCAAGGCCAAGATCGAAGCCGCAGGCGGAAAGGCAGAGGTGGTATAAGTGCTGCAAACAATTCGTAACGCCTGGAAAATCGAGGAGATCCGCAAAAAGATCCTGTTCACGCTGTTCATGATCCTGCTCTACCGCGTGGGCAACGCGATCCCCGTGCCTTATGTCAATATTGACCTGCTCGGCCAGTATTTCACCTCTCTGGAGAATACGGTCCTCGGTCTCTACAATGTCATGAGCGGCGGCGCCTTCTCTCAGGCTACGATCTTTGCACTTTCCATCCAGCCCTATATCAATGCATCTATCATTATCCAGCTCCTTTGCATTGCCATCCCCGCGCTTGAGCGGATGGCAAAGGACGAGGGTGAAGAGGGTAAGAAGAAGATCAACAATATCACCCGCTATTCCACCATCGGCATCGCCCTGCTTCAGGGCTTTGGCTACTACATGCTGCTCCGCAACAACACCGTCAGCGGCTTCGAGCTGCTTGCTGAGTACGGCGTGTGGCAGGCGATCGTTATCATCCTGACCTTCACGGCGGGCTCCGCCCTCGTGATGTGGATGGGTGAGCAGATCACCGAGTTCGGCATCGGCAACGGCATCTCCATGATCCTGTTTGCCTCCATCATCTCCCGCTTCCCGGACAGCATCATCACCTCTGTCTCCAACATCGCGAACGGTACGCTCGCATGGTGGGCTTACGTCCTGATGCTCCTCGGCGCGCTCGTGATGATCGTGCTCATCGTCATCGTGACGAACGCCGAGCGCCGCATCCCGGTGCAGTACTCCAAGCGCGTTGTCGGCCGCAAGCAGTATGGCGGTCAGTCCACGCACCTCCCGATGAAGGTCAATATGTCCGGCGTTATGCCCATCATCTTTGCGCAGTCCATCGCCTCCATCCCGGCGACGATCGCTGCCTTTTCGGGCAAGACTCTGACGTGGTTCGACACCACGAGCCTGCTCTACGCGCTGGTCTATTTCCTGCTCATCATTTTCTTCAGCTACTTCTACTCCACGATCCAGTTCAACCCGATCGAGGTGGCGAACAACCTCAAGCGCAACGGCGGCTTCATCCCTGGCTACCGTCCGGGCAAGCCCACCAGTGAGTTCATCATGAAGGTCCTGAACAAGATCACCCTGTTCGGCGCCATCTACCTGTCCATCATTGCCGTTACGCCTTACCTCATCAGCCACTGGAGCAACGTTGCCAGCACCTCCGGCGTCTCCCTCGGCGGCACGAGCATCATCATCGTCGTCGGCGTCGCTCTGGAGACCGTGCAGGCTCTTGAGAACCAGATGCTGATGCGCCACTACAAGGGCTTCCTTGAGTAAGGATCGGAGGCGCTGAAAACATGAAACTCATTCTTCTGGGCGCCCCCGGCGCCGGAAAGGGCACTCAGGGCGAGATCTTCAGCAAAAAGCTGAACATCCCGACCATCTCCACGGGCAACATCCTGCGCGCCGCGATGAAAAACGGCACCCCCGTGGGTCTGAGAGCCAAGGAGTATGTGGAAAGCGGCAAGCTCGTTCCTGACGATGTCATTATCGGCATCGTCAAGGAACGCCTTGCGGAAGAAGACTGCAAAAACGGCTATATTCTGGACGGTATGCCCCGTACCATCCCGCAGGCGCAGGCGCTTGAGGACAACGGGATCGATATCGACTGGGCGCTCAGCATCGAGATCGGCGACGACGAGATCATCGAGCGCATGGCTGGCCGCCGCACCTGTGCGGATTGCAGCCAGACCTTCCACCTGACGGCGAATCCCCCCAAGACGCCCGGCAAGTGCGACTTCTGCGGCGGCGAGCTCATCATCCGCAAGGATGACGCGCCCGAAACCGTGAAGAGCCGTCTGGACACCTATCACAGGGAGACGGAGCCGCTCAAGGCTTTTTACGAGCAGCGCGGCAAGCTCCTTCCCGTGGACAATCAGCCCACGGTGGAGGCGACGACCGACGCGATCGCACGGGCACTGGGTCTTTGAACGCTATGGCGATCATTGTCAAATCCTCAGGAGAGATCGAACTGATGCGTCAGGCCGGGCGCATCGCCGCCGGCGCGCGGAGCATCGCGCGCCAGATGGTCGAGCCCGGCGTGAGCACCAAGGCAATCAACAAGGAAGTTTTCCACTTTATCAAGAAATCGGGCGCTGAGCCGACCTTCCTCGGCTACTGCGGTTATCCCGCGAGCGTCTGTATTTCCGTGAATGATCAGGTCATCCACGGCATACCCGGCTCCCGCCGGCTTCAGGAGGGCGATATCGTCTCCATCGACGTCGGCGCGACTTGGAAAGGCTTCGTGGGCGACTGCGCGGGAACTTACCCGTGCGGCAAGTGCAGCGACGAGGCGCTCCGCCTCATCGCCGTCACGCGCCAGAGCTTTTTCGAGGGCATCCGGTATGCCCGTCATGGCAATCGGGTGTCGGACATCTCCGCGGGCGTCCAGACCTACGCGGAAGCGAACGGCTGCGGAGTCGTGCGCGACTATGTGGGCCACGGCGTCGGCGCAAAGATGCACGAGGACCCGGAGATTCCCAACTATGTACAGCACGGGCACGGCAATCCACGCCTCGTCCGCGGCATGACGATCGCAGTCGAGCCGATGATCACCCTCGGCGGCTACGAGGTCAAGGTCCTGCCGGACGGCTGGACGGTCCTGACGGCTGACGGAAGCCTGTCCGCCCATTACGAGAACTCCATCCTCATTACGGATGGCGAACCGGAAATTCTGACGATGGCAGACGACATTTGACTTGAGGAGGGAAAATTAAGTCTTGGCAAAAGATGATGTGATCGAGCTGGAGGGCGTCGTGGTCGAATCCCTGCCCAACACCATGTTTCAGGTGGATATCGGCGGAGGCCATACCATTCTGGCGCATATCTCCGGAAAGCTCCGGATGAACTATATCAAGATCCTTCCCGGCGACAAGGTCACGGTACAGATGTCCCCCTATGATCTGACCCGCGGCCGCATCACTTGGAGAAGCAAGTAAAGCGTACAAAGAAGAACAGGAGGTTTTACCCATGAAAGTCAGACCGTCCGTGAAACCCATGTGCGAGAAGTGCAAGATCATCAAGCGCAAGGGCCGCGTTATGGTAATTTGCGAGAACCCCAAGCATAAGCAGAGACAGGGCTGATAGACGCGCCGCGTCTAAAACGCCTGCCCCATCCAAAACGGGCGCACCCTATCTCATACCGCAGGGTGCAGTGAGTTCCCGTGAGACACGGTATGAAATCAATGAAAGGATTGATTGAACACTATGGCAAGACTCGCCGGCGTTGACCTGCCGAAGGACAAGCGAATTGAAATTGGCCTGACCTACATTTACGGCATCGGCAGAACCAGCGCAAACAAAATTCTCTCTGAGACCGGTATCAACCCGGACACCCGCGTGAAGGACCTGACCGAAGCGGAGGAAGCCAAGCTGCGTGAGTGCCTTGAGCACTACATCGTGGAAGGCGACCTGCGCCGCCAGACCGCGCTGGACATCAAGCGCCTGATGGAGATCGGCTGCTACCGCGGCCAGCGTCACCGCAAGGGCCTGCCCGTCCGCGGCCAGAGAAGCAAGACGAATGCCCGCACCCGCAAGGGTCCGAAGCACACCGTCGCCAATAAGAAGAAGTAAGGAGGGAACTGACGAATGGCAACCGCCAAGAAGAAAGTGGTCCGCACTCGCCGCAAAGAGCGCAAGAACATCGAAAAGGGTCAGGTGCATATCAGCTCCTCCTTCAACAACTCCATGGTCACCATTACCGATACCTTCGGCAACGCCATTTCTTGGGCGTCCGCGGGCGGCATGGGCTTCCGTGGAAGCAAAAAGTCCACCCCCTTCGCCGCGCAGACCGCGGCAGAGACCGCTGCGAAGGCAGCCATGGAGCATGGTCTCAAGAGCGTGGAAGTTTTCGTGAAGGGCCCCGGCTCCGGCCGCGAAGCCGCCATCCGCGCGCTTCAGACCGCCGGTCTTGAGGTCACCATGATCAAGGATGTGACGCCCATCCCCCACAACGGATGCCGTCCTCCGAAACGCCGCCGCGTCTAACAAGAAGGAGGTAGAAACGAAATGGCAAGATATACCGAAGCAGTTTGCCGTCTGTGCCGTCGGGAGGGTCAGAAGCTCTTCCTGAAGGGCGACAGATGCTACACCCAGAAGTGCGCCATGGAGTGCAGAGCTTTTGCACCCGGCATGCACGGCCAGAGCCGCAGCAAGACCTCCGAGTACGGCCAGCAGCTCCGCGAGAAGCAGAAGGCCAAGCGCTACTACGGTCTGCTGGAGAGCCAGTTCCGCAGCTATTTTGACATGGCGGAGCGCCGCCCCGGTCAGACCGGCGAAAACCTCCTCAGCATCCTCGAATCCCGTCTGGACAACGTGGTCTACCGTCTCGGCTTCGCGATGAGCCGCGCGGAGGCCCGCCAGCTTGTTTCCCACGGTCATTTCACCGTCAACGGCCGCAAGGTCAACATTCCGAGCTACCTCGTGAAGCCCGGCATGGTCATCAGCCTGAAGGACTCCAGCAAGTCCCTCGAAAAGATCAAGGCCAACGTGGAAGCCAACGCCTTCCGTCAGGCCCCGAAGTGGCTGGACTATGACGCGAACAATCTTGTCGCCAAGGTCACGGCAGCGCCCGCAAGAGAAGACATCGATCTGCCCATCGAGGAGCACCTCATCGTCGAGCTGTATTCCAAGTAAGTGGAGATACCCTCAAATTGGTAAGCTGAACCTGATTGCGCCTTTCGGCGCAGGATGCGGCGCAGTTTTTTGCGCTGCGAGTATTTGAAGGAGGGCAATTTTACACATGATCGAAATCAAAAAGCCCCGCATCGAGTGCATCGAGACTCCGTCCGATGATTCCTACGGCAAGTATGTCGTGGAGCCGCTCGAGCGTGGCTACGGCACGACGCTTGGCAACTCTCTGCGCAGAGTGCTACTCTCCTCTCTTCCCGGCACCGCGGTCACCGCGATCAAGATCGCGGGGATCCAGCACGAGTTCGCGACCATCCCCGGTGTGAAGGAGGACGTCACTGAGATCGTCCTGAACATCAAGAACCTCATCTGCCGCCTCCACTGTGACGGTCCCAAGACCGTCTACATCGAGGCATCCGGCGAGTGCGAGGTCACGGCTGGCGACATCAAGGCCGACGGTGAGGTCGAGATCCTGAATCCCGAACTCCACATCGCCACGCTGGGCCCGGACGCTTCCCTCAGCATGGAGCTGACCCTGAGCCACGGCAGGGGTTACGTCTCCGCGGAGCGGAACAAGCCCGCGCAGGCGGTCATCGGCATGATCCCTGTGGACTCCATCTACACGCCCGTCCTGAAGGTCAACTACACGGTGGAAAACACCCGTGTCGGCAACCAGACGGACTTCGACAAGCTGACCATCGAGGTGTGGACCGACAAGACCATCGCCGCGCGGGATGCAATGTCGCTGGGCGCGAAGATCCTCTGCGACCACTTCACCATCTTCACCGACCTGAGCGAGAACATCGGCTCCCGCTCCACCGTCGTGGACAAGGTTGAGGAGCCGCGGGACAAGGTCCTCGAAATGACCATCGAGGAGCTGGACCTCAGCGTCCGCAGCTTCAACTGCCTCAAGAGAGCAAATATCAACACCGTTGAAGACCTCATCAGCAAGACTGAGGATGAAATGATCAAGGTTCGCAACCTCGGCAGAAAGTCCCTTGAGGAAGTCGTGCATAAACTCGCGATGTTGGGACTGAGCCTTGCAAGCGACGAGAACAACTGATAGGAGGAAACCCGAAAATGCCCGGTACAAGAAAGCTCGGCAAGACCACCGATCAGCGCATGGCGATGCTCCGTCAGCAGGTGACAGATTTTCTGGACACCGGCCGTATGGAGACCACCTACACCCGCGCAAAAGAGATCGGCGCTATGGCTGAGAAAATGATCACTCTGGGAAAGAAGAAGGATCTGGCGGCTTACCGTCAGGCTCTGAGCTTCATCACCCGCGAGGATGTCGCGAAGAAGCTCTTTGACGAGACCGCCGGCAAGTATGCCGAGCGCGAGGGTGGTTACACCCGCGTGACCCGCATCGGACCCCGCCGCGGCGACGCCGCTGAGATGGCGGTTCTGGAGCTCGTCTGAGCCCCTGCTTCCCGGTGAGATAACTGAAATAAAAACGGCTGTTCCAAAGCGGAACAGCCGTTTTTTTATTGAAAAACGCCGCGCGGCGCGCTATAATGAGGGCAGGAAAACGAGGTGTTTTGGAATGCACGACGAACTGACGAGGATGGACCTCGAAAAAATGCAGCAGGAGCTCGACGAGCGGCGGCTGAAGCTGATGCCGGAGCTCATCGAGGAGGTCAAGCGCACCCGCGCGTTCGGCGACCTCAGCGAAAACTATGAATACAAGGCGGCGAAGCAGGCGCAGAACCGCAACAAGGGCCGCATCCGGTATTTAGAGCGCATGATCGCCTCCGCGAAGGTGATCGAGGATCGCTCCGCTGCGGACGAGGTCGGGCTCTATGACCGCGTAGAGCTCTATCTGGAGGACGATGACGAGACCCAGACCGTGCAGGTCGTCACCACCGTGCGCTGCGACCCGCTGAACGGACTCATCAGCAAGGAGTCCCCGCTCGGCAGCATCCTGCTCGGCAAAAAAGCGGGCGACCGCGTGACAGTACACGTGAGCGAGGCTTACAGCTACACCGCGCTCATCCGCAGCATCGAAAAGGGCAGCGACGACGGCTCCGCCGCGCTGCTGCAATACTGAAAAGGGGGGGGCGTCGGAGCATCGAAACGAGCTATTTTGTCATCCTCGTCGCGCTCATCCTGCTCTGGGCTGCCGTGATGCGGAACAGCGCCGTCCGGCGCATCATCCAGCGAAAACGCGAAGGGAGGAGAGGCACCATGCCAACAGAGCTGCTTCAGGAATTTATCGGCAAGCGCTGCGCCGTCGTCATGCTCGGCGACATCAGCGGCAGCACCGGCGTGATCACCGCCGTAGAAGGCAGCTGGATCCGCGTCGAGTATAAAAACACCGCAAAGCTCATCAACGGCGACATGATCTCGCGCATCGAGATCCTGCCCGAAAAGAAGAAATGAAAAAAGCGCCCCGACGGGGGCGCTTTTTTTATGAAGACACAGACGACCCTACAGACCCAACGGCCTTTCCGCTCAGATGCTGTTGATTTCCTTGGCGCGGCAGCACTGAATGAAGTGACCGGGAATGATCTCCACCAGCTCCTGGGGCTGTTGGCAGATTTCGGTGGCAAAGGGGCAGCGGGCAGCGAAGCGGCAGCCGGGCTTGGGATTGATCGGACTGGTGATCTCGCCCTTCAGCTGGATGCGCCGCATGTGGTTATGGATGTCCACCGAGGGGATGGCGGACAGCAGCGCCTTGGTGTAGGGATGCAGAGGGGCATTGAACAGCTCTTCGGTGGGGCATTTCTCCACCAACTGGCCCAGATACATGACGCAGATGCTGTCTGAGATGTGGCGCACCACCGACAGGTCGTGGGTGACGAACATATAGGCAATGCCCATCTTTTCCTGAAGCTGCTTCAGCAGGTTCAGCACCTGTGCCTGAATGGACACGTCCAAGGCGGAGACCGGCTCGTCGCAGACGATGAAGGCGGGATTCAGGGCCAGAGCACGGGCGATACAGACGCGCTGACGGCGGCCGCCGTCCAATTCATGCGGATAACTCATGCGTAGGCGTTCGTCGATTCCGACCAGTTCCATCAGGCGGTTGGCTTCCTCTTGTATGGAAGCCCTGCTTTTGAAGCGACCGGAATACTTCAATGGCTCCATAACGGTGCTCTCAATACGAAGACGGGGATTCAACGAGGAATAGGGATCCTGGAAAATAATCTGTGCCTTTTCGCGGTACTCGACCAGCTTGCGACCCTTTACATGGGTCACGTCCTGACCGTTCATGAACACCTGCCCGTCGGTAGCTTCCTGCAGGCGGATGATTGTGCGGCCCAGCGTGGACTTTCCGCAGCCGGACTCACCGACCACGCCCAGTGTCTCACCGCAGTCAACGGTGAACGAAACACCATCCACTGCATGGGTGTAGCCCATTGGAACTTTGAAATATTTTTTCAGATTTCTGACTTCAATCAGCGGTGTGCTGCTCATGGTCACACCTCCTTGATGCAGCGGCATATGTGGCTGGAGGAAATTTCACGGACCGGGATCTCACCCTTGCAGGTCTCGGTGGCGTGGGGGCAGCGGGGCCAGAAGGCACAGCCTGACGGCAGATCGGTGGGGTCGGGGGGCATGCCCTTGATGGGCTTCAGGTATTTTTCGCCCACAGCCATGCTGGGCAGAGAACCAAACAGGCCCAAGGTGTAGGGATGGGCGGGGTGATCAAAAATATCCTCCTTGGAGCCATATTCCACGATTTTCCCTGCGTACACGATGGCGACCTCGTCGCAGGTCTCGGCTACAACGCCAAGGTCGTGGGTAATCAGGATCATGGCGGTATTGTATTGCTGACGCAGATCCTTGATCAGATCCAAAACCTGCGCCTGAATGGTCACGTCCAGGGCGGTAGTGGGCTCGTCCGCCAGCAGCAATTCGGGGTTGCACGCCAGCGCCATAGCGATGACTACGCGCTGCTTCATGCCGCCGGAAAACTGGTGGGGGTATTCGCTGTAGCGCTCGGCGGGAATACCGACCAGCTCCAGCATCTCGCCGGCCTTCCGGCGACCATGGGCGCTGTCGAAATCATTGTGGAGCATCACAGCTTCCAATATTTGATCGCCCACAGGCATCAGGGAATTTAAGGCCGTCATGGGATCCTGGAAGATCATGGAGATGCGTTCGCCGCGGATTTTCAACAGGTCGTTGGTATTTTTTTTCAGTAGGTCTTCTCCGTCAAAGAAGATCTCTCCGCTGCGCACCTCGGCAGGAGGAAGGGGCAGGATGCCCATAATGGCTTTGGCGATGGTGGTCTTGCCGGCACCGGTTTCTCCGACCAGACCCAAGGTTTTGCCTTTATCCAACTGAAGAGAGATCCCGTTGACGGCGTGAACGATTTTACGGCTCTGGGTATAAATGACCTCAAGGTTTTTGATGGACAGCAATGCTTTACCCATAGTTTTCCCTCCTTAGTCGCGCAGCTTCGGGTCGAGGGCATCGCGGATGCCGTCGCCGAGCAGATTTAAGGCAAGCACGGTCAGGGCGATAAAGATGCCGGGGAACATGATCAGATGGGGATTCAGGCGGATGTACGCACGGCCATCGGCAAGCATGGCACCCCACTCCGGGGTAGGCGGCTGAACACCCAGACCGATGTAGGACAGGCTTGCGGTCATCATGATGGTGCTGCCGATCCCCATGGTGGTGATGATGATCATGGGCTGAATGACGTTGGGCAGCAGGTGCTTGAACATAACAGCCGCCTTGGGACAGTTGATGGATTCCGCCGCCTCGATGTACTCCTTGTTGCGCTCGACCAAGATCTGACCGCGCACCATCCGCACGCCGCCGGGGACCGCACCCAGTGAAAGAGCGACAATGGTGGGCCAGAATCCCGCGCCCACCACGGTGGAAATGAGAATGCACAGCAGCATAGCAGGCAGCGCGCTCCAAACGTCCATGATGCGCATGATAAGCGTTTCAATTGCACCGCCGAAGTAGCCGGCAATACAACCGATCACGGTGCCCGCCGCAGCGCCGCAGAGGGCGGCGGTGATGGCGAGCAGCAGGGAGTATCGGCCGCCGTACAGCAGGCGGGTCAGGTAGTCCCGACCCATGGCATCGCAGCCCAACAGATGGGATGCGGAGGGGGCGGCAAACATCTGCGTCAAATCGGAAGCGGACGGGTCATACGGACTGAGCAGCGGTCCGAGCAAACACGCCAGAACGATAATCACAAACAGGCATGCACCAAGCTTGGAGCTTCCGCTTTTCAGAAAAAGATGGAAGAATTCCCTGAGCAGTGAGGTCTTGTACGCTTTCTTCCCGTTTTCCATTTATTTCACCTGCTTCCTGCGGGAGTATCTCGCTTTGATCCGCGGGTCAAGAAATGCGTAAGCTAGGTCGGTGATCAGCATCGCAAGGGAGGTAAACAGCGCGAAGAAGACCACACAGCCGCAGACGATGGGACGGTCGCGGGCATCAATGCCCACCAGCATATACTGTCCGATGCCCGGAATAGAAAACACGGTTTCCATGACCGGGGAGCCGGCTACTACGGCAGCCAGACCGCCGCCCACACCGGTGATAATGGGCATCATGGCGTTGGGGAGCATGTGCTTGCGCACGATGACCTGTTCCTTCTGACCCTTGGCGCGGGCCGTGGTCACAAAGTCGGCGCGGATGGTCTCCAGCATGGCGCTGCGGGCCTGACGGGAGTTGATAGCCACACCGCCCAGCGCGGAGCAGATGATGGGCAAGATGTAGCATTTCCAAGAGTCGATACCCATGGCGGGCAGCCAGCGCAGGTGGGAGGAGAAGAGCAGAACGAACATCAGGGCGACCCAGAAGTCGGGGCAGGAGACGAAGATCATGGAGATGGCCATGGTGGTGCTGTCCTGCCATTTGCCTTGGTGTGTGGCAGCAAAGATGCCCAGCAGAGTGCCCAAGGTGACGTTCAGGATCATGGCGCTCACGCCGATGATCAGGGTGCGGGGCAGGCGGGTGGCCATTTCGGAGATGACGTTGGTGCCATAGCGCCAGGATTCCCCAAAGTCAAAGCGCAGAAACGCGTTGTATAAAAACTCGCCCAGCTGCACCAGATAGGGGCGGTTCAGACCCAGACTCTCCCGCTTGGCCTGTATGAGAGACTCGGTGGCGTTGGTGCCCAGCAGAAGACGTGCCGGGTCATCTGGCACCAGATACATGATGGTGAACACGACCGCGGCGGCCGCGACCATGATCACGATCATCATAAGAAGACGCTTGATGACATATCTTGCCATGCACTTTCCTCCTTAGTTCACTCCGGTAACGACAACGGGCGTGTAAATGCTCTTGCCGGTTTCGGGGTCCCGCGACCAATGCTTCAGATAATCCCAGACCAGAGCGGGCATACAGCCGGTGATCATGTGGGGGACCCCTTCTGCCATGATGAAGCGGCAGACCGCCAGCCCCTCCTCGTTGTAAAACTCGCCGAAATACCAGTCGCGCTCTTCAAAATGTTCCACCCAGCTCTTGTGGAAGTTGAGCCCGATGGCCTTGACC
The DNA here is from genome assembly GCA_963649145.1 of Ruminococcus bicirculans (ex Wegman et al. 2014). GTDB lineage: Bacteria > Bacillota > Clostridia > Oscillospirales > Oscillospiraceae > SVKR01. Next base: position 31,448 of record CAVJGI010000003.1, read on the forward strand.
ACGGGGTCGCTGCTTTCGGCCACCAGCTGCTTGGAGCCGGCCAGATCGATCACGGGATAATCCTTGACCTTGGCAATTTCCTGCATCCAAATCGTAAAGTTGTCGAAGCATTCCTGATCGGGATAGGGGTGACGGTCACCGAAGTCGGTCAGACCACCCACGAACAGAACGGGCATCTGAAGGGGCAGACACTTTTCGTAGTATTCCCGGTCCAACCGGCACAGGCTGTTGAACATGGCGTTGCTGCCGGGCAGGGGCGCTGCGGCGGCCACCAGCTCCGGCCAACAGGCGGCAATGATTTCGGTGGCGTCGCTGCCGGAGGAGAAGCCGGAGGCATAGACACGGCTCCAGTCGATGGGGTAGCCCTTCTCTCGCAGGGCGGCCATGATGCGGGGGAACTCGGTCTGGGCGCACTCGTTGGACACGCCGCCGTTGTGGGGGTAGACCACAATGATGTCCTCACGGATCACCAGTTCGGAAAATCCCAGACATTCCGCCTGAAGCGGATTTCCATTGCCCCCGTGCGAGAAGTAAAGCACGGGATATTTCCACCCCGGTTTCCATTCCAGCGGAGTGTGGACGCTGTAGCGATAGATTCCGCCCTCGGAGTCCCGGTCGAACAGCGCTTTGCGGATGCCCTTGGCCTCCCAATATGCAAGGATCTGCGGGTCCATCTCGTCCATGCCGGCTTTGGCATACGCGCGATAACGCGCTTCCGCGGCAACCGCGGAACGGCCGGATTCGGATGCCTCAAATGCCCGGCGGTCAAAACTCTCCATATCCGGTTCGCGTTTTCCGCCCGGACCGCCCGGAGGGGATCTGTGGCCTTTTGAGAAGATCTTCATTACAACAGCCTCCTTTTTATGGTTGTTATAATTATAGACGTTCCCCGGATGGATACCAAGCGTAAATAAGGCATAGGAAACGGCAGATATTCATTTTTGGAATAAAAAAGGTGAGATAACTTGGGGTTATCTCACCTTTTTTTGCTCACTTGTCCGCTCTGTTTTGTATGTAATTCACAAATATTTTCGCTCCGTTTGACAAAACACAGCCCTTTCTCCAGCAGAGATAGACCGGGCAATATACCGGCGGATTCAGGCTGATCAAAACCAGATCGTCTTCCTGCTGCGCTTCAATGGCACGCCGGAACAGGAGAGAGATCCCTAAGCCTTGCGAGATCATTTGAGCCGCTTCGCTGCCGCGTTCTACATTGAAGGTCGCTTTGGGCTGAAAATAGTCGAAAACCTTTGAAAATTCAAAGGATGGGGTCACAAACTGGAAGGAATCGGAAAAGAGGGTGATGAATTCTTCGTTTCTCAGCTCATGGAGACGAACCGTGGCGCGCTGTGCCAACGGATGAGCGAGGTTGACTGCCACGACCACTTCCTCTTCGCAATACTTGATATATTCATACTGTTCACCCGGCGCGTCCTCACAGCAGAACAGGGCGAGCTCACAATCCGGGTTTGCAAAGGCTTTTTCTAAGGAAGGACTTGAGATCGTATGGATCTTGCACTGGCGGTTTTCCCGGAAGAAATCCCGCACAAGATCTTTGATACGGTAATTGGTGGCGATGCGCAGGGAATTAGCACGCTCCTGCAGCTCCGTGTCCACATCCATGAGATATTGCTGCTGATCGGAAAGCATACTCTGGGCGTAAGGGATCAGCATTTTTCCAAATCGGCTCAGTTCGATTTTCTTTCCGTGCTTTTCAAACAAAGGGACGCCGACCTCCGCTTCCAGCGATTTGATATGCTTATAAAGAGTCGGCTGCGAGATGAACATGGATTCCGCCGCAGCCGTGTAATTACAAAGCTCACTCATGACAAGAAATTCTTTCAGATATGTTGTGTCCATGGTAATCCCCCCCCGCTATAATGGTCCTGCTGCGCGATTGTCATTGCTCTTGTCAACCGGTTGTATGCTTGTATTATAACAAAATGGAATAGTAGAATGCAACTGTTATTTTTTGAATATTGATAACAAAAAACGTGAATGCTACGATAATTTTGGTCCAAATACACAAGGTCCATTATGTTTAGGAGGAAACGAAATGAAAAAGACACGAATTCTTGCAGCTGTCATGGCCCTCATGATGATCTTTTCATTCTGCGCGTGCGGAGACACGAAGACGCCGAGTGATTCGGCGGAGGTTCTGGACAATGGCCGCTATTCCCGCGTGACTGTGGCGCTTTCCGCGGACCCCGAGAATTTGGAGCCGAAGGACGGAAACAATCTATCCAAAATCGGCTGGTACTGGCAAATCTACGAGACCCTGTTTGACTATGATGACAACGGCCAGATGGTCCCCTCCCTCGGCAAAACGATCACATGTGTCGATGAACTTACTTATGATGTTGAGATCTATGACTGTATTTACGACTCGGAAGGCAACCACATCACAGCGGAAGATGTTGTGTACAGCGTCAACTGGCTGGTGGACAACGGCAACGCCGTGAAGTACGACCTGTTTGAAAGCATCGAGGCCGTGGGTGACTACACCATCCGCTGGCACTGGAACGCCGCCCCCACTTCCTGGGGCGATCTGGAGTTCCCCCTGTGCCGTACCTTTATCTTCTCTCAGGCCGCTTTTGAATCCCGCAACTTCTCTTCCTCTCCCGTGGGCACCGGCAGCTACGTGGTCAAATCCTATACCAGTGGCTCCAGCCTGGTGCTGGAAGCCAATGATGATTACTGGCTGCTGAAGAATCCCAAGATCATGGACACCCACATGGACCTGCACCGCGCCAACGTCCAGACCATCGAGTATAAGATCATTGCCGAAGCTGCTCAGGCGCAGATTGCTCTGGAGCAGGGTACCGTGGACTACTGCGATTACGTTCTGGCTCAGGTCCTGTCCGAGTTCCAGAGTGAAAAGTACGCCGGTATCTATAAGACCAACAGCTCTGTGGCCGTGGACTATTACTATCTGTCCCCCAATTGCTTCCCCGGCGGGGTGATGGATGACATCAATCTGCGCCTGGCTATCTGGTACGCGCTGGACAGCGCCTCGATCGCCACGGTCATGGGCGGTCAGTATGTTCCCATGGATACCTTCGGCAATGAAGCCTATCCCGACTACAACGCAGCATGGGCGGACGAGGCCACCTATATGAACACCCAGAACCTGGATCGGGCCAAGGAATATCTGGCCAACTCTTCTTACAGCGGCGAAGAGCTGGTCCTTGTGGGCGATTCCACAGAGGCATGCAAAAATGCCCTGACGATGATCCAGTCCCAACTGCAGCAGGTGGGGATCAAGACCAAAATTGATACCATGTCCGCCAGCATGTTCCAAACCACTACAGCCTCCCCCAACGGCTGGGATATCCACTTTGCAAGCGTCGGCGGCACCAGTCTGGTCGGGTCCTACAATCGTCTGTTCGGCAATGGGGTCAACACCTACGAGGGGGAAAAGTATTCCATTGGCTTCGTAAAGGATGACAAGCTGCAGACCCTGTACGAAGAGTCCAAGGCCGATGCCACGAACGATGATGCGCACATCAAGGCCGTCATCGACTACGCTATGGAGAAGGGCTATATGTACGCTCTGGCAGGCACCAGCACCACAGTGGTCTATTCCGCCGATATCGACCTGTATTACCGCGAAGGCTTCTACACCACCATGGGCTGCAGCAACTACGATGGCGTGGAGGAAGCCCATTCTCAGAACGTGACCGTTCTGGAAGTGGCTATGCCCGAGCCCACCAAGCTGGCCGAGAATGTCTATATCTTCAAGCAGATCTTCAACCCGGAGGACGGTATGGGCATCACCTATACTCTGACTTTGGGCGAAGACGGAAACGGCTGGACTCTGGACGCCGTGGCAGGCTGGGGCGATGAATATCACCTCTCCGGCGACAAGTATTTCGACAACCCCGATGTAACCGGCTGCATCATGACCACGCCGCCCGCTTCCGGCGAGTATCCCCAGCAGGCCGAATTTGTCGAGGACGACGGGCTTTGCAAGTGGGTGCTCTTTGGCAAGAACGCCATGGCGCCTCTGAATTATGCAGACGCCGACGCTTACATGGAGTCCGTTCTGAGTCAGGTGACCGTGTTTGAGTACGCTCAGATCTTCAATCCCGAAGACGGTGCAGGCATCTACTACACCCTGACCTTGGGTGCGGATGGAAACGGATGGACGCTCGATGCTGTGGCAAGCTGGGGCGATGAGTATCACCTCTCTGGCGACAAGTATTTCGACAACCCCGATGTGGCCAGCTGCATCATGACCACGCCGCCCGCTTCCGGCGAGTATCCCCAGCAGGCTGAATTCGTCGAGGACGACGGACTCTGCAAGTGGGTGCTTGACCGCAGCACCGCGAGCATGATCCCGCTGAACCTGATTGAGGACTGAGCCCTTTCCCAAGCCGCAGGGACGCACGATTTTTCGTGCGTCCCTGCGGCGTTTTTACCTTTTTTATTCGCAATGCAGCAGCGGGCGAAGCGCTGCGATCCAGTTGCGGAGCGCGCGGCGGGGTCCATCGAGCGCAGGGCGGCGGCGTAAAGCGCAAAGAGCGCCGGATGCTCGCGTTCCAAGCGGCGGAGGGACTTTTTCGGTCCGTAATAATACGCGCCGAGCAGGTCGAAGCAGATCTCCAGACTCTCCGTCAGCAACCAGTGCCAGCGGTAAAAGCCCTCCGCATCGCCCCGCGCGGTGCGCTGGAGCATCTTTTCGCACCAGCTGACGGCGTTCGCGTTTTCTTCCGGCGTCTTTTTCGGCGCGGCGGCGATATGGTCCAGCACGCGGCGGCGCAGCCGCTCACCGCGGCCGCTGCGGTCGCGCAGGATTTCCCCGTCAAATACCTGCAAAAAGTCCTGCGGGTCAAAGTCCGCGTCAAAATCCGAGGCAGGATAACAGAACACGTCCAGCTCCGTGCCGTCCACGACGGCGTCGTTGTGCTTCGCCGGTCCGTCATAGCCCAGCAGCGCGTCGAAATCGCTGTTCAGCCCCGCGCTGCCGTCGGCAAAGGAGCCGTAGACGATCAGAAAGTCCGGGTCATATTTTTCGCAGAGATATGCCGCAATGGTGCTGCGCTTTTGGGCGATATTCAGATTTTCACTGCTGTTGTTGGGCATCGCACTTTGACTCCGATCTATTTTGTCAGACGTTTATAAATCCAGTCTAACACGCCCGCCGAGAAAAAGCAAACGCTTTCCGCCGCGCGGAAGCGCAGCGCGCCCGCCGCAGATGCGGCGGGCGCTTTTCCTTACAAAATATCCCCCCACTTCGCCTCGTCAACCTCCTGATACTCCGCGCGGACAAACTTGTCGCGGAGGGGGAAGGGGACGGTGGCGTCGTAGATGGCTTTGTAGGCGATGCCGTTGTCCCAGAGGTCGGGGTCGAAGAACTTTTTCTGCGTCGGGTCGCCGATGTGACAGCGGACGCCGGGGATCGTCACGAGGTCCTTGTCCGGGCGGAAGCGCGTCGTCAGCGCCCACTCGACGTCGTAGGGGTCGAAAATGTCCACGTCGTCATCTACGAGGACGAGATTTTTCATCTCCGGCGCGGTGCCGAGCGCGAGTAACGCCGCCTGCCGCTGCTTTCCCTCGTCCTGCGGGACGGATTTCCGGAATTGCAGGATGCCGTTCAGCTTCCCGCCGCCGCTCGGCGGACAGTAGGCATTCACGACCTTGCCGGGCATGGCGCGGTCGAGCTGGGCGAGCAGCGCCGCCTCGGTCGGGAGGCCGGACATGGTGACATGCTCCTCGCTCGCGCCGATGCAGACCTGAAAGATCGGCTTATGGCGGCAGGTGACGGCGCGCACCTTCAGCACGGGCTGCACGCGCGCGGCGCTCGCGTAGCCCGCGAACTCCGGGATGGCGAAGCCGCTGCCGGTCGTGGAATCCTCCGAGACCGTGCGGTCCGGGAGCAGCTCGCCCTCGATGACGAACTCGGCGTTCGCGATCTCGAACGGCGTGTAGCCGCCCTGATTGTCGCTCCACGGCGCGCCGTTGTCGCATAAAATGGCCCTCGGCAGCCCGAATTCGCGGAAAATGCGCACCAGACTGGCCATTGTGCCCGCCCAGCGCTCGTTTTCCTTGGCGTCGAGCCCCAGAGAAAACCGGGCGTGGTCGTCCAGCAGCGTCAGCGCGTGGCAGCGGCTGCCGTCCAGCAGACCGAAGTGGCCCTTGTAGTCCATCTGCCAGAGATCGTTCGGCGCCGCCATTTCGAAGCGTCTCCACGGCGTGTGCTGCGCCGTGGCAGCCTCGCTCACGAGGCCGCTTCGCTTGAGGATGTCATTGATCGTGCTGGCAGCCGGGACCGTGCCGCCGTTGTCCTTGTCCGTCAGATAGCGTTGAAGCTTCCGTGCGCCCCACGTCGGGTGCTCGGCGCGCGCGTCCACGATCCGCTGCTCCGTGCCGGGGTCGGTCCGAAAGGGCCGCGAAAACGGCGCGTGCGAGCGGTCGCAGAGGCCCTCGCCGCTGCGGAAGCGCTCGACCCACTTGTACCCGGTCGGCCGGCTGATGCCGAACTCCCGGCACAGCGCGCTCATACTCTCCTCGCCCAAGATCGCACGGGCGACAAACTCCGCTCTTTGATCGTTCACAGTTTTTTCCTCCCAAGGCATAAAAACACGACCTTTCCTTTGCTTTTATGCCGTTTATTTTACTCCAAACTGTAAACAATCTCCCCGGACATTCTGTAAACAATCATACCGGTCTATACAGAGTCTATCCGCCCCGGATGATTCGGTTTATAATGTGTCGTTGATCTCCCGCACGCGGCAGCAGGACACGAAGTGTCCCGGCTTGACCTCCTCAAGCTGCTGCGGCGCATTGCACGCCTCCGATGCGAAGGGGCAGCGGGCGGCGAAGCGGCAGCCGGGCTTGGGGTTCACGGGGTTCGAGATCTCGCCGCGGAGCAGGATGCGCTCTTTCTTGTGGTGGACGTCCACGGACGGAATGGCGCTCAGCAGCGCCTGCGTATAGGGGAGGAGCGGGTGCTCGAAGAGCTCGTCGGACTCGCTCGTCTCCACGAGCTGACCGAGATACATGACCGAGATGTCGCGCGAGATGAAGCGCACGACGGAGAGGTCATGCGTGACGAACATGTAGGTCAGCTTATACTCCTCCTGAAGGTCCTGCAAAAGATTCAGGACCTGCGCCTGAATGGAGACGTCGAGCGCGGATACCGGCTCGTCGCAGACGATGCGGAGGTTATAGCTCTGGAACGGGGAGTTGCTGCTGACGTTGAAGGAAACGGCGTAGTTGCCCTCCGGGTAGCCGAACACGGAGTAGCCGTTGCCGTCGTAGAGGCTGACGTCCTCGTCGGAGATGGCGCGGGCGATGTCGATCTCGCCGCTCTCCAGCGCGAGCGCCATGGCGGTCGTGTCGGAGATGAATTTATAGGTGATCTTGTCGATGGCGGTGTAGTCCCACATCGTGCAGTAGCCGGCGGAGACATCCTTGCTCTCGTTGGCGGCGGCGTTCCAGTAGCCGTTTTCCGCCTTGGTGAAGACGGCCTCACTGCCGGTGCGGTACTCGGAGAGGACCATCGGGCTGGTGCCGACGGGCGTGGTCGCCATCTTGTCCGGGGACTCCTCATAGGAGCGCTGCGTGACCATGTTGATGGCGTCGCAGATGTCGGAGAAGGTGCCGACGGTGTCGCGCTTGAGACGCATCGTGAAGGTCAGATCGTCCTCCTTGACCATCTCGGCGATGGGCTTGACCTGCACCAGAACGCCGAGGTCGATGCAGGTCTGGAAGGAGAAGATCGCGTCGTCCGCGGTGAAGTCGTAGCCGTTCGTGTCCTTGATGCCCTCGCGCAGGTGGATGCGGTAATAGCCCTCCTCGATGCGCTCATAGCTCTCGGCAAGAATGAAATACTCCTCCATCTCGCCGGTGACGAGGTTCGGAATGTGGCAGGTCAGCGCCTGATAGACGATGGGCGCCATGTTCTGGCGGTCGATGTTGAAGGAACCCCACGGTTCCCAAGTCTTGATGTCGGCCTTGACGCCGACGGAAACTTCGCGGACGCCCTCAAACTGGGGCTCTTCGCTCTGCTCAGGGGTGGAGGTGCCGGGATTCGGGGTCTGGCTGCCTGTGGACGGGTTCTGCGTCGGGGCCGGCTCGGTCTTCCCGCCGCAGGCGGCGAGCGCGAACACCATAACGAGCGCAAGGATCAGTGCAAGTACCTTTTTCATAGTCATCCTCCTGCTTTTTGTTGGGGTCCCTCCGGGGGCAAAACCACTCTCTGCACATTTTTTGCCGCTGGCATTTGTGCAAATCGCTGAACAAGACTGTAAAAAGAAGGCTCTGCGGCGGCGATTTGACTAAATTGAGTCTAAAGCAAAAGCCCGGAATTGTCAACCGCCCTGAGCATCAAACTTTCTAATGCGGTCATAAGGAGCACTTATTCGGAGTGCGGATTTGCAATATACAGCGCGAGAAACTTGCAAAACAGAGCGGATTATCCGAGACACACGCCAAAAATCTGCAAATTCCGGCGCTGGAGCGTCATTTCTGCACAGGAAACGCTTGACAAAGCGGCGCGGAGGCCCTAAAATGGCTCTATCATTTCTATTCCATTTCTATTTTTAAAATGTCAGGAGGAAAACGCTATGAAAAGCGCATATCTGAACCGGGTGCTGGGGTCCGTCAAGGCGCGCAACCCCGGCGAGCCGGAGTTTCTTCAGGCCGTCACCGAGGTGCTGGAGAGCCTGGAGTGCATCGTGGAGAAGCACCCGGAGTATGAGGCAAACGGCATTCTTGAGCGCCTCGTGGAGCCGGAGCGCATGATAATCTTCCGCGTCCCGTGGGTGGACGACGCGGGCAAGGTGCAGGTCAACCGCGGCTACCGCGTCCAGTTCAACAGCGCCATCGGTCCCTATAAGGGCGGACTGCGCTTCCATCCGAGCGTCAACGCCTCCATTCTGAAGTTCCTCGGCTTTGAGCAGGTGCTGAAAAACAGCCTCACCACGCTGCCGATGGGCGGCGGCAAGGGCGGCAGCGACTTCGACCCCAAGGGCAAATCCGATGCCGAGGTCATGCGCTTCTGCCAGAGCTTTATGACGGAGCTTTACCGCCACATCGGGCAGTTCACGGACGTTCCCGCGGGCGACATCGGCGTCGGCGGGCGCGAGATCGGCTATCTGTTCGGCGAGTATAAGCGCATCGCCGACCGCTACGACGCCGGCGTCCTGACCGGCAAGGGCCTCAGCTACGGCGGCTCCCTCGCCCGCACGCAGGCGACGGGCTACGGGCTCTGCTACTTTATGCAGGAATACCTCCGCACCGTCCGGGGCGACAGCTTCGACGGCAAGGTCTGCGTCGTGTCCGGCAGCGGCAACGTCGCCCAGTACGCCGCGGAAAAGGCGATGCAGCTCGGCGGGAAGGTCGTCGCGATGAGCGACTCCGCGGGCTATATCTACGACCCGGACGGCGTGAAGCTCGACGTGCTCTTCGACATCAAGCAGCGCCGCCGCGCCCGCATCAGCGAGTATGCAAAGCTCGTTCCCGGCAGCGAGTATCACGAGAACTGCCGCCTCATCTGGGGCGTGAAGGCGGATCTCTATATGCCCTGCGCCACCCAGAACGAGATCGACACCGCCGAGGCGGAGCTGATCCTCGCGAACAAGCCCATCGGCGTTTTCGAGGGTGCAAATATGCCCACGACGCTCGCCGCGACCCAGATGTTCCTGAACGCCGGACTGCTCTTCAGCCCCGGCAAGGCGTCCAACGCCGGCGGCGTCGCCACCAGCGGTCTGGAGATGAGCCAGAACTCCCTGCGCCTGAGCTGGACCTTCGAGGAGGTCGACGAAAAGCTCCGCGGCATCATGGAGGGCATCTTCCACAACGCCTACGACGCCTCCAAGGAGTGCGGCGCAGAAGGAAACCTCGTAGTCGGCGCCAACGTAGCCGGCTTCCTGAAGGTAGCCGACGCAATGCTGGCACAGGGAATCGTGTAAAAGATAAGCTCATACCGGGGTGTTGCGAAGCAGCACCCCGGTATGGTATAATTGCGGTCGTTAAAGCGGAGGCAAAAGGAGGCTTATTCTCATGACAAAACACTCGAAGCGCCTTGCGGCGCTTTTGCTGGCTCTGGTGCTTTTGGCGCTTGCCGGATGCGGCGGGGGAGCTGCGGTCCCGACGGCGGCGCCCTTTGAAGCCGCTCCTGCGCCGGGGCGGGGGACTGACGTTTCCGTGCTGCTGGACTATCTGGCGGGACCGCAGCTCGCGGGCCGCGCCGTCGGCAGCGAGGGCAATCAAAAGACCGCGGAGTGGATCGAGGACTGGTTCGCCCTGCTGGGCTACGAGCCCTTCGGCGAGCAGTTCCGCATCCCCTACACGGACGAGCTCGCCCTGCCGGAGCGCGCCGCGGGCGCGTCGCTCGCGATCGTCGCCGCGGACGGGACGCGCACGGAGCTCACGCCGGGGGACGACTTTATCTGGTACCCGGTCTATGAGGACCTCGACGCGACGCTCCCGGTCGGGGAGGGCGGCGCGTTTTACGGCGCGGAGGAGGCGGCACGCACCGCGGCGCAGACGCCGGGCGCGGTCGCCCTCGCCTGCGGCGATCTGGACGCGCACATCACGTTCTACAACAATCTGGAGCGGGACCGCGGGGCGTTTTTCCTGCTGGACGAGCGCTTCGCCGCGCTGCTGGACGCCCCCGGCGCGCAGGTTGAGATCCATCTCCCCGCCTGCGCCGCGCTCGGCACGGCGGAGAACGTCGCGGCGCTGCGCCGCGGCGGGGACGGCAAAACCGCCTTCGTCATCTCTGCCCACTTCGACGGCAGCGGCTTTTACGGCGAGCGGCGCTATCCCTCGGCTTACGACAATGGCTCCGGCACCGCCGCGATGCTTTACGCGGCGCAGCTCCTCGCAGACGCGGCGCTGGACTGCGACCTCATCTTCGTCGGCTTCAACGGCGAGGAGAGCGGGCTCGGCGGCTCGGCGGCGCTCGCGCCGGAGATCTGCGCACGCTACGATTCCGTCACGGTCGTGAACATCGACTGCCTCGGTCTGCGCGGGGAGGACACCTTCACGCTGAGCGGCGACCAGACGCGCTTCGGACCGCTCAAGACCGCGCTGGGCGCTTACGCCGAGCTCGCGGAGAAGGACGCGCCGAGCGACCACATGAGCTTTTATGGCTGCGGGAACGCCGCGGCGGTCAATCTCTCGGACCTGCACCTGATGGATTATTCGACGAGCCTGATGCACACCCGCGGCGACAGCGCCGACGTGCTGGACCCGGCGCGCATCGAATTGGCGGTACGGGCGCTCGCCGATTATGTCCGCGCGGGCGAGTATCCGCAGCAGGGCGTCGCGGATTTCGACGATTACGCGCCCGTCTGCGAGATCCCGCTGAAGCTGGACGTCTACCCCGGTGGGAACGCCGACTTCCTCGCTGCCCTGCCGGACACGGACGGCAGCGCGTTTGAGGCGAGCTACGAGAGCGCCGATGATCTGCTTGCCGCGACGGGCTTTGCCCTGCCGCAGAGCAGCCTTCCGCTCGGCGACGGCGGCATTTACCTCTCCGTCTGGTCCTACGCCGACGAGGGCAGCAGCGACGTCAGCGCTTACGCCTCGCTGGAGCTCGACGGCGGCTATGTCGGCGTCAGCTGGGCGCTCCGCCTCGGCGCGCCGCTGGACACCACGGAGCGCCGCATGGAGCTCAGGACCGACGACGTCACCGTCACGCAGGAGACCTACCCCCTGCCCGCCCTCGATACCGAGGCGGCGATCTGGATCATAGAAAACGTCACGCAGCAGACCACCTCCGTCACTGCCGTCTTCACCACCGCCTCCGTCCGCTGCGCCCTCGACGCCGACAGCGAAACCTTCAAAGATCCCGCCGAAGCCGTCCGCGAAGCCCTCGCGAGCTTCGGATAAAAAAAGTCCCGCCCCAAAATGGGGCGGGACAAAATTTAATAGCCTCGCAGAGTTCGCTGCCGCAGCAGCGAATAAATTTTAATTCATTTTTCGGCGCGACACGTGCGTGCCGAAAAATACTCTGCGCGGAGCGAACGTGCGAGCCGAAGGCGAGTGCGCTGAGCGGAGTGAATCCTTTTCAAATGAGAGACCGCCGAAGGCGGTCTCTCATTTGATTTTTTTCAGCACCAGCCAAAGATACGGCAGAGCATCTCCTTGAGCGCCGCACAGTCGAAATTGAAGCAGAACATGGGGAAGAAGCCTCCTTTTCTTTCAGATTCGGTTTCCGGAAACTGTGTGCATTGTAGCGCAGGGGCGGGCAAAATGCAAATGCAATGTTTTCCAAGGGCGGACAAAGAAAAAGCTTGACATTGGTCCGAAATCGTACTATACTCCCTGAGTACGATTTCGGACTGAACTTTTACTTGGGAGGGCACAATGGAAGAGGAGAAAAAACGCTATTCCTCGCGGGAAATGCGGCGCTATTCCTATCTCGTCGGGGAGACGGAGGCGCTTTACCACGCGCTCGCGCGGCGGCTCGGACTCAGCGACAGCGTGCAGAGCCTGCTCTTCGTCCTCTGCGAGGAGGGCGGCGCCTGCCCGCTCCAGCTCGCGCTGCGCCACAGCGGGCTCAGCAAGCAGACCGCCAATTCCGCCCTGCGGCGGATGGAGGCGGAGGGCGTCGTGTATTTAGAGCCGCTCGGCGCGCGGGGGAAGCGCGTCTGCCTGACGGAAGCCGGGCGCGCGCTCGCGGAGGCGACGGCGGCGCGCGTCATGGCTGCGGAAAATGCCGTGCTCGCCGCGTGGAGCGCGGAGGACGTGGACGCCTATCTGCGCCTCACGGAGCGCTATCTCGTCGACCTGCGGGAGAAAACGAAGGATTTACGTAAGGAGTAACTTGGGGGTAACTATGGACTTTTCGGGACACTACAGCTATCGCAGACTGCTGCGCTTTACCTTTCCGTCCATCGTCATGCTGGTGTTCACGTCGATCTACGGCGTGGTGGACGGCTTTTTCGTGTCGAACTTTGTCGGAAAAACGCCCTTTGCGGCGGTGAACTTCATCTATCCGCTGCTCGTCATGCTCGGCAGCGTGGGCTTTATGTTCGGCACGGGCGGCACGGCGCTCATCAGCAAAGCGATGGGCGAGGGCAACTTCAAAAAGGCGAACGAGACCTTTTCCATGCTCGTGTGGACGAGCGCGATTCTCGGCGTCGTGCTCGCCGTTTTGGGCTTTTTCCTGCTGCGCCCGGTCGCCTCGCTGATGGGCGCGGAGGGCGAGATGCTCGCCGGCTGCGAGCTTTACGGCGGGATCATCTTGCTCTCGCTGCCGTTTTATGTGCTGCAATATGAGTTCCAGTGCCTGTTCGCGACGGCGGGCAAGCCGAAGCTGGGGCTTTTCGTGACCGTTGCGGCGGGCGTGACGAACATGGCGCTCGACGCGCTTTTCACCGCGGTGCTGCCGTGGGGACTCGCCGGCGCAGCGGCGGCGACGGCGCTGAGCCAGCTCGTCGGCGGCGTTATCCCGCTCATCTATTTCGGGCGCAAGAACTCCAGCCTGCTGCGCTTGACACGCTTCCGCTTCGATCTCCGCGCGCTCGCGAAGGCGTGCGGCAACGGCTCGTCGGAGTTTTTGTCCAGCGTGTCCGGCTCGCTCGTCAGCATGCTCTATAATATCCAGCTCCTGAAATACGCCGGGGAAAACGGCGTCGCGGCTTACGGTGTGCTGATGTACGTCAACATGATCTTCCTCGCCATCTTCATCGGCTATTCCGTCGGCGTTGCGCCGGTCATCGGCTTCCAGTACGGCGCGGGCAACCGCGCGGAGCTGCACAGCCTGCTGAAAAAGAGCCTCACCATCATCGCGGTCACAGCCGTCGTGATGTTCGCCGCGGGCGAGCTTTTAGCCGAGCCGCTCACGCTGCTCTACGTGAGCTACGACGCGGAGCTGCTCGCGCTGACGCTGCGGGCTTTTTCGATCTTCTCGTTCTCGTTCCTGCTCGCGGGCTTTTCCACCTTCGGCTCCGCGTTTTTCACGGCGCTGAATAACGGCGCGGTCAGCGCCGCCATCTCCTTCCTGCGCACGCTGGTGTTCCAGATCTTCGCCGTGCTGACCTTCCCGCTGCTCTGGGACGTCGACGGCATCTGGCTCTCCATCGTCGGCGCGGAGGTCATGGCAGTCATTGTGACGGTCGTTTTTCTCTTTGCAAAGAAAAAGAAATACGGATATTAAAAAAACACGGTCGGGAGCGGAAACTTTTTCCGCTCCCGCTTCGTCTATAGGGGCAGAAATCCAAAAAACGGAGGTTTTCCGAATGAAGCTGAAAAAACTATTTGCCCTCGTCCTTGCACTTGCGGCGCTCTGTGCGCTCTGCGTTCCCGCACTGGCGGCGGAGGAGGACGCGGCGGATATCGCTCCGGCGCCCATCGCCGTGTTCGTCGGGCTCGACCGGCGCGAGCTGGACCTCTCGGCGCTGCCGAGCGCGCCGTATTATGAGGGCGAGACGCTGATGGTGCCGCTGCGCGCCGTAGCGGAGGCGCTCGGTTACGCCGTCGGCTGGGACGCCGAGACCGGCACGATCACCGTGGACGACGAATATATCCAGTATGCCGCGCTGCATAACGGCTCCGCGTCGGCGGAGTTCGGCTGTTATCTGAAGGTCATCGACCTCAGCCGCACGGTCGAAAACGCGGCGGCGACCGTCATTCTGGACGGGCGCAGCTATGTTCCGGCGGCGTTTTTCACCGAGTTTTTCAACGATGTCACGCTGACGGCGGAGGGGCTTTTCATCGCGCCGCAGATGGCGGAGCTGGCATGAAGCTCTTGACAAGCTTTTCGACACATGCTATGCTCCACATATAAGAAAACATAGTTTCCGCGCCATACGGTCTAAGGGCTTTTGCCTACGAGCGCATGGCCTGAACGGAGCAAGCGCAAGACCCGCTCCGTCCACGGGGTTACGGCTGGAAACGGCCCGGCCCTCTGCTTTTTGAGAAGGGAACGAAGCACGAATGGTCTGACGCTTTCTGAAGATGACAGCGCGGGACCGGTTTTTGGAGCCTTCTTCAAAAAAACCGGTCCCGCGTTTTTTTATCGCTTTTTTTAACGGAGGAAACCAAAATGAAAAGGCTGCTTTCCCTCGCGCTCGCCCTGCTGCTGCTCGCGGCATTGGCGCTGCCCGCCGCGGCAGCGGAGACGGACCGCTTCGGCGAGCCGGAGACGGTCGCGCTCGCCATCGGCGGCGACGCGATCAAAACCGGCGGGGGCTTTTTGAAAAACATCGTCTGGCTGACGCCGGACGACCTCGACGCCATCGCCGCCGCGCCGAGCGGGGAGAGCACTTACCGCCTCGGCCTTGGGGACAGCTTCTCCGAGCTGCTGACCTATTCCACCTTTGAAAACCACGGCGTCCCGGTCTACGGCTGGCGGCGCGTCTATGGGCTGGACTTAAAGCTTCTCGCGGAGGCGCTCGGCGTGGACACCGCGCAGAGTATGAGCATCACCGCCCTCTCCGGCGACGGCATGAGCAAGACGCTGCCGGACGCCTTCGGCGCGGACACGGCGCGCTACAGCTTCGACCCCGCAGGGAAGATCGTTTCAAAAATAAACCCCGTCCTCGCGCTTTTTGAAACGAGCGCGGAGACCGAGGAGCAGAGCGCGGGTGTTTACCCCGCCGCGCCGGTCCTCGGCGCGGAGAGCGCCGACCGCGTCGCGCCCGTCTTCGGCTACGGCCAGACGGAGCCGACGGAGGTCACCGCCTGCTTCTGGGTCAAGGACGTCGTGAGAGTGCGCCTCGGCGCGGAGTCCGTCGCCCTGACGGTCACGGCGGGCGGCAAGACCGTGACGAGCCCGCTGAGCGGCATCGTGCGCCTCGGCGCGTGGGACGCGCGCTTCGGCTCGGTCCGCGCCCTCGGCGCGCCGGTGACGGAGCTGCTCGCCGCGCTCGGCGTCTCCGTTCCGGAGGGCAAGGCGCTGCGCGCTGCTTCCGCGGACGATACGGAGAAGGTCCTGACCGATATTTCTGCCCTTTTCGCCGCGTGGCAGGCGAGCGACGGCGGCAGCGGCGTCAAAAACGCGACCGCGCTGCGCCTTTACTGGGACGGCGGTGAGCTCGCCGACCTCGTGAGCCTGACGGTCTGCGACGCGCCGGAGGAGCCGGAGACGGTCTTCACCGACTTGGCGGGCTATGACTGGGCTGTCGAGGCGGCGGAGGGGCTCTATGCCCGCGGCGTTGTCCGCGGGGACGGAACGGGGCGCTTCCTGCCCGGCGAGAACCTCCGCCGCGGCGATTTCGTTCTGATGCTCGCCCGCGCGTTCGACCTCCGGAGCGAGGAGACGGACCCCGGCTTTGCCGATGTGGACAAAAACGCCTATTACGCCCCGGCGCTCGCCGCGGCGAGGGCGCTCGGCATTGCCCGCGGCGACGGCGATAAGTTCTATCCCCACGCCCCCATCACGCGGCAGGAGGCGCTGACGCTGCTCCACCGCGCGCTCACCGCCGGCGGCAAGGAGCTGAGCGGGCGCGATGCGCTGGACGGCTTTGCCGATGCCGGGTCCGTTGCAGACTGGGCTGCCGACGCGATCGCAGCGCTCGCCGCCGCCGGCGTCGTCCGCGGGGACGGGACGCATCTGAACCCCGCCGCGCCCATCACGCGCGCGGAGATGGCGGCCGCGCTCTGGCGCGCTGTGAAGGCTGTGAGATCTGTGTGAAACACACACTCAAATATAAAACCAAAGGAGAAAAAGCACACATGAAAGCAAGCAAACGCATTCTGGGTCTGGTCCTTGCGCTGGCGCTGGTGTTCAGCCTGAGCGTCGCCGCCTTCGCGAAGACCAGCTCCGCCGAGACCGCCGCCCCCGGCAATGATTTCGTCGCCTTTTCCGTCGAAGCCGGCACCCGCACGGTCAACTTCACGTGGAAAGAGCTGAAGGGCGAGGGCGAGTATAAGCCCTTCACCGCCACCTATGCCGCCAAGGTCAACGGCGAGCTCACCACCGAGGACTGGACCGGCGTCCGCCTTGCCGACCTGCTCACCGCGGCGGAGACGAAGCTCGGCGTCAAGTTCGCCGACGATTACCGTCTCAGCGCGATCGCGGCGGACGGCTATGTCAGCGCCTTTACCGTCGGCGACGTCCGCGACGCGGCGAATAACTACATGGTCGCCGCCGAAGCGGTCAGCAACACCGACGGCGAGACCGTCTACCCGAACAGCTACGCCCGCATCCTGATGGGCGACAAGGACACGATGCCGAACAAGGCGAACATCCGCTGCATCACCGGCATCACCGTCACCGACGCCGACGGCGCCGCGATCGCGGCCCCGGCCAAGGCGGAGGGCGGCGATGTCGCGAATGCCGTGTTCTACATCGCGGTCAAGGAGACCGCCGAGAGCGAGTATAAGTTCTATTACTATACCCGCGAGGAGCTCGAAGCTTATGACAACATCTATGCCTTCGACTACACCGACCACAGCGTCGACAAGGTCGTCTACGGCCGCGGCGCGGCGGTGAAGAACCTGCTCGCCGACCTCGTAGGCGTCACCGTTACCGACACCATGATCGTCCAGTACGCCGAGTCCGACGGCTACCATGCCGACGTCAAGACCCCGATCGAGGACTCCGCATATAAGGATCAGGTCGCATGGCTCTCCGCATCCCACGTCACCGCCGGCGGCGAGACCGCCGCTGCGGTCGAGACCGTCGTCTGCTACGACAGCTGGACCGTCTATGACAACCCGACCGAGAATAACGTCAACTCCACTGAGTGGCAGGACGCCGATGTCGGCAGCGGCTATCTCCGCGCTTACCGTCAGCGTGACGACGCCAACTCCGCCGTCATCAAGACCCTGATGGGCATCGTCGTCAGCGCGACCGGCGACGTGTTCACCGGCAAGGACGGCTACACCCTGAAGGCGCAGTCCGTCAAGGGCGACACCATGCAGATCGTTGAGCCCAGCACCGGCAAGGCTTACACCAGCCAGAAGATCACCGGCCTTGTGCCCGGCATGCAGTTCGGCGCGAAGGCTCCCGTCATCGCGAACGCGGCTGTCTCCGGCGACGGCGTTCAGGTCATCACCGCCGGCGAGGGCAGCGCTGCCGAGGTCGTCTTCACCTACACCGAGAACGACTATCTCGCCGTGAACGACACGGTTTACACCCTCTCCGCCTTCCAAGCGCTGGAGAGCGCGGTCCAGACTCCGAGCAAGGAGGAGGTCGAGGCCCACGGCACCCCCTACGGCTACTATGACGCCATGTACTACCGCTATAACGGCGTGTGGCTGCGCAGCCTCGTGAGCGGCGACGTCACCGTCACCGCCGCCGACGGCAGCAAGCTCGAGATCCCCGCCGCCGACGTCGACAAGTATTTCGTCGCTTACGGCAACACCCAGTCCAAGTCCGACACCAACGTCAGCGAGGGCAAGCGCTTCACTTATACCTATGAGCTGCCGAAGCTGCTCGTTCCCGGCGAGGGCACCCTTGTGGGCGAGGCGGAGGCCAAGGCGGAGGGCAATAAGATGGTCACGGTCGCGCTGAGCGACGTCACCGCCCTCACCGGCGACGCGCCCTGCCCGTTCACGGACGTCAAGAGCGCCGACTGGTTCTCCGGCTATGTGATGCGCCTTTACAGCAAGGGCGTCGTCTCCGGCATGACCGCGACGACCTATGAGCCGAACGGCACCCTCACTTGGGGTCAGGCGCTGAAGCTCCTGCTCGTCGGCACCGGCAAGATGGAGGTCGCTCCCGCGGTGGACGCTGACTGGGCGAAGCCCTACGGCGAGAAGGCTGCCGAGCTCGGCATCGTGCCTGAGACTTACGACCTGAACGGTCAGATCAGCCGTCTGGAGTTCTGCACCGCCGCCGCGAAGCTGCTGGAGCTGGGCGGCGAGACCGCGGCCGAGTTCCCCGACTGCACGGACGGCTATGTCGGCGCGCTCGTCGCGAAGGGCGTCATCTCCGGCTTTGAGGACGGCACCTTCCGCCCGGATGAGACCCTGAACCGCGCCCAGATCGCCCGCATCATCGACTCCATTCTGAGCCTCGCATAAGTCTACAGCAAGATAACATTCCGCACGCCGAAGGGGGCAAAATACCCCCTTCGGCGCGTCGTGCGTTTTTTGACGGAGCGGAGAGCAGAGCGGCGTGCGCCGCCCTGCCGTCCCATCCGCCAGAAATCAGACCGGAAGAAGAGGATAAATGCAATGAAACGACTCATTTCTGCCCTGCTCGCGCTCGCCTTGGCGCTCGCATTCTGCGCCTGCGGCACAGCCCCGGCGGAGCCGACCGCCAGCCCCGCTCCGGTGGAGACGCCCCAGCCCGCCATCGCGACCGCCGGACCGGACGGGACCCCTGCGCCCGCCCCGGAGACGACGCCGACGCCGACGGCGGAGCCGATGCCGGAGCTCACGCCCGCGCCGACCCCGGAGGCGACGGAGACCCCGGCGGAGACCGCACCGCCCGCCGCCGTCGTCATCACGACCCCCGCGCCGAGCCAGACCCCGGAGCCGACCCCGGAGCCCACGCCGGAGCCGACCCCCGCGGCGGAGCCCTATTCCGTCCAGACGGCGGACACGGTGCTGACCGTCCGCGGCGACGCGCTCGCGCGCGAGTGGTACTTCACGCTCGCGGAGCTCCAGAGCGCGGGCGGCTATACCGCGGCGGACTATTTTTCCCGCGGCAAGGACCCGCAGGAGGCGACGAACAGCTTCGAGGGCGTCGACCTGCAATATCTGCTGGAGACGGTCATCGGCGTCTCGGACTATAAAAAGATCACCGTCCGCGCGAGCGACGGCTATGCTTACGGCTGCTCGCGCAGCAGCGTCAATATGACGTACCTCAACGAGCAGGTCGAGGGCAGCGCGCTCAAGATGATCCTCGCGTGGACGCAGGACGGCGCGCCCTGCGCGCTCCGGCTCGTCATGGGCCAGATGACGGCGGGCGAATATAACCGCACGAACTGGGTCCGCTCCGTTACGGAGATCGAGGTCAAGGCGGGATGAAGCGGCTGCTGCAAAAATTCACGGTCCGCGATCTCGTGCTCATCGCGGCGATGGCGGCGCTCGGCATTGCGATCAAGCCGGTCGTCGTGCCGCTGGCGCATCTTGTGAGCACGCCGCTGATGATCCCCGGCGGCGCGCTCGCCGGCGGGCTTTACATGATGTGGATCGTCGTTGCCTTCGGGCTCACGGGCAAGCACGGAACGGCGCTGCTCGTCGGCTTCGTGCAGGCGATTCTGGTGATGATCACGGGCGTCTCCGGCTCCCACGGGGCGATGAGCCTCGTGAGCTACACCATGCCGGGGCTGCTCGTGGACCTCGTGTTTCTCCTGCTGCGCCGCGGCATCGACTCGCTGCCCCTCGCGCTGCTCGCGGGGCTGCTCGCGAATCTCGCGGGAACGGTCTGCGTCAACATCATCTTTTTCTCCCTGCCGCTCATCCCGCTGCTGCTGAGCCTCTGCGTCGCAGCGTTTTCCGGCGGGCTCGGCGGTGTGCTGAGCTGGCTGCTGCTGAGCGCGCTGCGCCGCTTCGGTGTGGGGAAACGGAGGGCAAAATGAAAAAATACCTCGCCCTCGCCCTGCTCGCCGCGCTGCTGCTCGTCGGCTGCGGCAGGACAGAGACCTTCTCCTTCCCGGTGGTCGAAAACGACGCCGTGACGCAGACGGAGGTCCCGAAGGGCACGGACCTTCCGGGGCGCTCGCTCGTCTATACCGCGGCGGGAGACGTTTTTTACGCGGAGGACTACGCCGTCACGGAAGCGCTGACCGGCGTCATCTCCGACCCGCCGGCGAGAAGCGTTATGGACGCCGGGGAGCGCGTGCTGCTCATTTATATCGACGGCCTCGGCTACGAGCGCTTCCGCGACGCCGCAGCCGCCGGCGAGGTGCCGAATCTCGCGGCGCTGACGCTGGAAAAATGCGCGAGCGTTTACCCGACCATCACGCCCGTAAACTATGCCGCGATGGTCAGCGGTCTGCCGCCCGCGGAAAACGGCGTGGACCGCCGCGGTATCCACGCGCTTGCCTGCGACACGATCTTCTCCGACGCCGCGGCGCGCGGATTGACGGCGTTCGCCGCCGAAGGCGACAGCCAGATCTTGGTGCTGCCCGGCGCGGAAACGGAGCTCTGCCCGGACCTAAACGGCGACGGCACCGGCGACGACGAAATTTTCGAGACCGCCATGGCGCATCTGGACGCCGACCTGCTCTTTGTCCATTTCCACAGCGTGGACGACGCATCCCACGAAAACGGCCCGTGGTCCGACGCGGCAAAGGCGGCGCTGACGCGGGCGGACGCATGGTGCGGCGCGCTGCTCGGCGCATGGGACGGCGCGGTGATCATCGCCGCCGACCACGGTCAGCATGAACAGGACGGCACCGGCGACGCCGCCTACGCCGACCGCCGCGGCACCCACGGCGACTTTGCCCCCAGCGACATTTTCACCCCGTTTCTGACCCGATAAAGGAGGTTTTCTCAAAACGATGAAAAGACTGCTTTCCCTGCTCCTCGCGCTCTCGCTCCTGCTCGCCTGCGGCGGCTATGCCGCGGCTGCGGGACACACGGAGGGAAAATATCTGACCGACACGCTGACCCTCGCCGGTAGCGGCTTCGACGGCGTGCGCACGCTCACGGTCGCCGTCGTCGAGGCGCTCGCGGACACGGAGCTCGGCTATGAAAACGACTACAGCATGATGACGAGCGGCAGCGTGTTTTCCACCCACCGCTTCCGCGGCGTGAAGCTCGTCGAGCTGCTGCTGCACGAGGGGATGGACCCCGATCTGCCGGACGCCACGCCCGTGAAGCTCATCGCGAAGGACGGCTACACCATCGCGCTGACGCTCGGCGAGCTGCGCAGCGATAAGCGCGGGCGCTACACGGAAAAGGGCGGCGCACTGGAGGAGAGCGGTCTGCCCGCGCTCGTGGCGTTTTCCTCGGATGGCGAGATGCTCGTCGGACCGACGGGGCGCGAGAGCGTCTATAAAAAATTCACCGCCGCGGAGGGCTATGTCGAATCCGCGGACAATGTCGGCGGCCCGCTGCGATTGATGCTGGGGCAGTCGGACGCCTATGAGTTCAACGCGCCGATGTGCGCCAAGTGGCTCTCCGCCGTCGTCGTCGGCGACGCGGACGGCTATGTCTACACCCGCGAGACGGACGCCGTCGCCCCCGCCGAGCGCGAGCCGGATCAGACCGGCGACTGGACCCATCAGGGCGCGCAGAGCGAATTCCGTCTGAAAATTCACGGCAGCGAGGCGAAGGAGGCGGTCAGCCTCTCCCTCGCGGAGCTTGAGGCGATGACGGAGGGCACGGTGCGGCAGTTTTTCGCCGCCTCCGCCGGGCGCAACGCCTACGAGGGCGTGACGCTGCGCTATCTCGTGCAGCAGTATCTCGCCGAGGGACTCAGCGCGCCGACGCGCGTCACCGTCAAGAGTCCGGACGGTTATGCCAAGCAGGTCGACCTCAGCCAGCTCGCTGACGGTATCGCGAGTATGTATCAGCCGGGCGAGACGCGCGACATCCTGCTCGCGTGGGCAGTGGACGGCGCGCCGCTCGTGCCCGGCACCGAGGGCGAGGACTATAACGGCGCGAACGGCTATGGACCGCTGCGCCTCGTGGTGGAAAACACGATCTCCATGTGGGTCAAGTCCGTCGACGAGATCGTCCTCGGCACGGAGGAGGACTTTGCCTTTGCCGACCTCGACGGCACGGAGCCCTATTACGCCGCGGCGAAGGGGCTTGCGGACGCCGGACTGCTCTACGGCGACGGCGACGGCAGCTTTATGCCGGACGGCACGCTGACGCGCGCCCAGCTGACGGCGCTGCTCCACCGCGCGTCCGGCAGCCCCGCCGCGGGCAAGGCAGCGGGCTTTGCCGACGTTTCCGGCATCGCGTGGTACGCCGACGCGGTCGACTGGGCGGCGGAGGCGGGCGTCATCCTCGGCTATCCGAACGGGTGCTTCGACCCGAACGGCGCGGTCACGCGCGAGCAGCTCGCCGCGATAATGTACCGCTATGCCGTGCGGCAGGGGCTGGATACCGTGACGGCGGAGGACAACCTCCGCGCCTTCCCGGATGCGGAGAAGATTTCCGATTACGCGGTCCCGGCACTGAACTGGTGCGTCGGCGGCGGGCTGCTCGCCGCACGCACGGATGGCGCGCTCTGCCCCGGCGAGCCCGCAACCCGCGCGGAGGCGGCAACGGCGCTCTGGGGTTATCTGGACCGATAAAAAACGGGGAGGCTCAGAAGAATGGACAAGAAAAAGAGAAATATCCTGCTCGCGGTGCTGGTGCTCGCCGTGCTCGCCGCGGCGATCGCGGTGCTCGCGATTCTGAACCGCCCCGGCGAGCTGCCGGAGAGCGGCTCCGTCGCCGTCCGCCGCGGGGACGAGGCCCTGCGGACCTATACGACCGCGGAGCTGAAGACCTTCCCCGCCGTGGAGGTGGAAAAGGAGATCGTCTCCTCCAGCTTCGCAAACGACGAGGGCTTATTCCGCGGCGTCGCGCTGCGCACGCTGCTCGCGGACGCGGGCGTGGACGTCGGGGCGCTGACGCAGGTCGTCGTTCGTTCCGAGGACGGCTTCGTCGCCGCTTACCCGGCGGACGAGGTCGCGGAGAGCGACAATATTTTCCTCGCCTATTCCAAAAACGGCGAGCCCCTCGGCGACCGCGAGAGCGGCGGCAGCGGCCCGCTGCGCATCGTCGTCACGGAGGACGAATTCGGCAACCGCTGCGCCAAATATGTCAGCGAGATCGAGGTAAAATGAGCATTTTGACGGACGAGGACCTGAGCTTCTCCTATGACGGGGAGCGGCAGATCCTAAACGGCGTTTCGTTCGCGGCGTCAGCGGGCGAGGCGCTCGTGCTTGCCGGCTGGAGCGGCTGCGGCAAGAGCACGCTCTGCCGCTGTCTCTGCGGCGTCATCCCGCAGAGCGTCGAGGGCGTGTTCTCCGGCAGCGTCACGGCGGACGGCTGCGCGGTCTCCGCCGCGCCGCTCAGCGAGAGCGCCCAGCACATCGGCATGGTGTTCCAGAACCCGGACGATATGCTCGTCTGCTCCACGGTGGAGGACGAGCTCGCCTTCGGGCTCGAAAATCTCTGCGTCCCCCCGGCGGAGATCCGCGCGCGGGTGGACGCGATGCTCGCGCGCTTTTCGATCGCGGAGCTTGCCCTGCGCGACCCCATGACGCTCTCCGGCGGGCAGAAAAAGCTCGTCAGCATCGCCGCGGCGCTCATCATGGGACCGAAAATTCTGATTCTGGACGAGCCCATGACCGGGCTGGACGCGCCGAGCCGGGACTTGGTCCGCGCCGCGGTGACGGAGCTGCTGCAAGGCGGCTGCACCGTCATCGCCGTGGAGCACGATCTCGCGATGGCGGACTACGCCCGGCGCATTCTCTATCTGCGGGAGGGTCGGCTTTATGATCAGCCTTGAGCGCGTCTCGTTCCGCTATCCCAAGACGCGGCGGGACATTCTGACGGACCTCTCCTGCACCTTTGCCCCCGGCGAGCGCGTCGCCGTCACGGGTCCGAACGGCTGCGGAAAAACAACGCTCGTGCGCCTTCTGACCGGCATCCTGCGCCCCACGGCGGGACGGATATTGCTCGATGGCACCGACGCGGCGTCGCTGGAGCTCTGGGGCATCGGGCGCATCATCGGCTGCGTGTTTCAGGACCCGTCGCGCCAGCTTTTCTGCGCCACGGTGCGCGAGGAGATCGAATACGGCCTGCGCAATCTCGCCCTGCCGGAGGAGGAGATCGCGGCGCGCACGGCGCGCTATCTCGCGTTTTTCCGGCTGGAGCATCTGGAGGGCGCGTTCCCCGGAACGCTCAGTCAGGGCGAAAAGCAGCGCGTGCTGCTCGCCGCCGTGCTCGCGATGGGGACGCGCTATGTCCTGCTCGACGAGCCGACCGCGAGTCTCGACATGCGCGCGCGGGAGGAGCTCGGCGGGCTCCTGACGGACGTCGCCGCCGCGGGCAGCGGCGTCATCTTCATCAGCCACGAGCGGGCGTTCATCGAAAAATACGCCGACAGAGAGCAGGTGCTGGGATGAAGCTGGAAACGCTCGATCCGCGGGTGAAGCTCGCGATGCTGCTCGCGCTCTCCACGGCGTCGGTCGCGTCGATGAACTTGGCGCTGCTCGCGCTGCTGCTGGCGTTCACGGCGGCGATACTGCTGCTCGGCGGGGTGCATCTCGGTGCGGCGCTCTGGCGCGTGCGCGGCGCGCTTGGCATGCTCGCGATGCTCTTTTTGCTGCAATGTATCTTCAACCGCAGCGGCGAACCGCTGCTGCGCCTCGGCTCTTTTACGCTCGTGACGGTCGGAGGCGTCTCCGCAGCCGCGGCGGTGGCGCTGCGGCTGCTCATCGTGCTGCTCAGCGCGCTTATCATCCTGACGGGCGAGCGGCGGGACTATCTGCTCGCGCTGCTCCAGCTGGGGCTGCCTTATGAAATCTGCTTTATGGTCCTCGCGGGGCTCCATTTTCTGCCGCTGCTGCGCGAGGAGTCGCGCGACGTGATGTACGCCGTGCAGATGCGCGGTACGCGCGTGCAGGGCACGAGCCTGCGTAACCGCCTCGGCGTTTACCTGCGCGTCGCGGTGCCGGTCGTGGCGGGAGCGATCCGCCGCAGCGAGCAGATGTCCGTCGCGATGGAGACCCGCGCGTTCCGCTCGCGCCCGAAGCGCACGAGCATGCGCCGCCTGCGCATGCGCCGGAGCGACTGGGCGCTGCTCGCCGGCTTCTGCGCCGCGCTCGCGGCGATCATTCTGGGGGTGAAACTATGTCCGTTCCTGTGATCTGCTTTCCCGGCGGCATGGTCGTCACGCTGAAGGATACCGGGCTCGCCGCGGCGAAGACGCTGACAGTCGAGCTCCGGCTCGGAAAGGAGAAGGGCGAATGAACGGAGAAAAATTTCTGATTTTGGACGGCGGCTTCGGCACCATGCTGCTCGCGCGCGGACTGCCCGTGGGGGAGAGCCCGGAGCGCTGGAATCAAGAAAACCCGGAGGCGGTCGCCGCCGTCCACCGGGATTATGCCGCCGCGGGCAGCCGTGTGGTCTATGCAAACACCTTCGGCGCCGCGGCAAAATGTCTGCGCGGGGAGGACATCGGGGGCCTCGTCACTGCCGGCGTCCGCGCCGCGAGAGCGGGCGCGGGGGAGGTGGTGCGCGTCGCGGTCGACCTCGGTCCGCTCGGCGCGCTGCTCGCCCCGCTCGGCAGCGTCGGCTTTGAGGAGGCTTACGCCGCCTTCCGTGCCGTCGCCGCCGCCGGGGAGCGCGCGGGCGCGGACCTCGCCGTCGCGGAGACGATGAGCGATCTGCTGGAGCTGAAGGCGGCGCTGCTCGCCGTGAGGGAGAACACGCGCCTACCCGTCTGGGCGACGATGACCTTCGAGCGCGGCGGGCGGAGCTTCACCGGCTGCTCCGTCGCCGCCTTCGCGGGCGCTGCGCCGCGGTGCTGACGGACCCGTCGCTCCGCGCGGTCTGCAAGGCAAACGGCGCCGCCGTCGTCCTGCCCGGCGAGCTGCCCGGCGCCCTCGGCTACGTCGAGGCGGACGGCGCGCGCTTCTCTATCTTTGATGCATAAATAACAGCTCCGGGAGACCCAAAACGCGGTCTCCCGGAGCCGTTTTTCGCTTATGAAAGCCTTTTGAAAGTAAAATAAATGCCGGAAAGATAATTTTTCTGTTGCTTATTTTCATAAAATTGACGTTTTCCGGAT
>CAVJGI010000004.1:0-47809 GCA_963649145.1 Ruminococcus bicirculans (ex Wegman et al. 2014)
CGGATGAAGTTCATCCAAGGGAATTTCTTTAATTGTATCTTTCATTGTAACCTCCAAGTCCTCAAAAATGACAAAAGGCGTCCATTGATTTCTCAGAAGTCAATGAACGCCTTTATGCGTGTATTTTGTTGTATTGCTGCTCCTCCTTTCTTAGCTTAAAAGCCGTTGTGATGGCAGCCTCATCACATCTTGGGGTATTGATGAAATTGGACAAAAATCAGCGAAAACCCCGTGTTTTCAAGGCTTCTGACCTTTGCCACTATTATAACGCGAGAGTCGATCCGCCGCACGATTCCTGTTGC
Organism: Ruminococcus bicirculans (ex Wegman et al. 2014); assembly: GCA_963649145.1. Taxonomy (GTDB): domain Bacteria; phylum Bacillota; class Clostridia; order Oscillospirales; family Oscillospiraceae; genus SVKR01. Next base: position 303 of record CAVJGI010000004.1, read on the forward strand.
TTTCATATTCAAAACGCTCCCTTTTTGTCGATTGATACTGCTATTATCCGCATTTTTGGGGGAAATATGCGCGTCAAAACGTCCTTGCAATTTCGCGTCACAAGATATATAATGAAATTGGAAGGAGGGATTCCTGTGAAAAAATGCAGCACAGACACTTGCTGTCTTACATTGCCGCTGAAGCTTGAAAAATGGCAGGAAGACCGCCTCGCCAAGCGCTTTGAGCTTGCGCGCCAGATTTACAACACGTTGGTTCATGCGGAGCTGAAAAAGTATGAACAGTTGAAACGTTCCGCTCCATACCGTGAGATTCAAGAGCAGTTCCAAGCATTGAAACGAAGCGACCAAAAGGATGAAGCAAACGAACAGCAGCTGCGCAAGTCACTGCATGCTCTCCAAAAAGCTTCCGGCTTCACAGAATATGACTTCAAGTCAGATATAAAAAACTACTATAAGCATTTCAGTGAAAATATCGGCTCCAATGTTGCCGTCCACGGGATCGCGCCGCAGGTCTGGGCAGCTTTTGAAAAGCTGCTGTTCGATAAAAAAGCCAAGAAAGTCCACTACAAGCAACGCGGTGATCTCTCCTCCCTGCGCGGCTACTCCGTGACTGGAAAGAGCGGCGGCGTTGAGATCATGTTCCGCGGAACATATATCGAATGGAAAGGGCTGAAGCTGCCGCTAAAGCTCTCTCCGGGCAATCCATACGAAAGCGAAATGCTGTCTTACCGGGTAAAGTACGTACGCCTAATTCGGAAGCCCGGAAAGCAAAGAGACCGCTGGTACGCCCAACTTTCTCTGGAGGGAAAGCCTGTCGTGAAGATCGACTCCGCGACCGGAGAAGCGCTGCATCCCGTAGGCAGCGGCGCCGTTGGACTTGATATCGGTCCGCAAACGCTCGCTTATTCCGCCGCCGACGAGACCGGTCTCGTGGAGCTTGCCGATCAGGTGCAGAATATTGAACAGGAAAAGCGCCGCCTGCAAAGGAAGCTGGACCGGAGCAGACGCGCAACGAATCCGGATAATTATGCAGAGGACGGCACGATCAAACGAGGTGTCAAGCTGACCCGCAACAAGTCCAAGCGTTACCAGAAGGTGCAAAATCAGCTGCGATATCTTCAATACCGTCAGGCAGAAACGCGAAAACGTCAGCACACGCAATTGGCAAATCATCTGCTTTCTTTGGGCGATCGCTTTTATGTAGAAAAGATGGACTGGTCCTCCTTTGCACACAGAGCAAAGGAAACGGCAATTTCTGAAAAAACCGGAAAATTCAAGCGAAAGAAACGTTTCGGAAAATCTATAGCGAACAAAGCTCCTGCCACATTGATCGGAATTTTACGGCAAAAATGTGCCTCCCTCGGACTCCCCGGTGTCGCAGATGTGCCCACCTCCGTCCGAGCCAGCCAGTACAACCATCAATCCGGCGAATATACCAAGAAGTCACTGTCTCAACGTTGGAACGACATGCCGGATGGTCAGCGAATCCAACGGGATTTGTACTCCGCATTTTTATTGCAGCACTATGACCCCTTGACGGGAGGTTTTGATCTCCCCTCTCTTCAGCAAGACTATCCCCAATTTTTACAGCATCATCAGCAGACGATTCAGTACTTGTCCTCGATTTCAAAAACGCCATCCAGTATGGGAATTCACCAGAGTATCCGCTAACGCGAACCCCAAGCACACATAAAAAGCGGTGCAGTTCGCACCAGAAGACCCGGTCGATTGTCCGTCCGAGGCTGCCGACAATGGCGATATAGATTGCCTTGGCAGCAGAAGAGCACGGGAAAATAGTCAGCGCACGGCATGTTTATGCAATGCCGTGAAAAGCTATCTACCGACTCACGGCACATTCCACGAAATTGCACGTCATGTCTTGTACATTTTTGCCGATGCAATCCGCACGGAACGCGCCGAGGCAACACGGCGGCAATGCTACAGCGCTACAGCAAATACGATGCAATCCGCACGGAACGCGCCGAGGCAAAGCCCCATTTGGGGGAATTTTGGTTTTGGGGCATGCGATACAATCCACGCGGAACCTACGCTGGGCACAGATCGAAGTACTGCTTCAAAACGCAGAAGAAAACATCTTTAAAAAAGTTAGAAAGCCGTAAGAATCCGATATCTCCATCGGATTCTTACGGCTTTTTTTATTAGCGATTGTTTGAAACAGTCCTTTTGCCTCCTCACCCCAGCACCCCTGCGATCAGGCGTTCGGCTATGGCGGCGCATTGGGCGCGGGTGGCGGGGGCTTCGGCTTTGAAATTGCCCTGCTCGTCGCCGGTCAGGAGGGCGAGGCGGCGGCAGGTGTCGGCGGCTTCGGCTGCCCAGCCGGGGATCGCGGCGGCGTCCGCGAAGGGCTCCGCGGCGTCGGCGCTCCGGAGCTCCAGCAGCGCGGCGAAGCGGGCGAGCATCACCGCCATCTGGCTGCGTGTCACGGGATCGTCCGGGCGGAACGCGCCGTCCGGGAAACCGCTCACGACACCGGCGGCGGCGAGGGCGCGCACGGCGTGGCCGTACCAAGCGTCCTCCGCGCAGTCGGAAAACGCCGTCTCCCCCTCCGGCAGCGCGCCGAAGGCGCTCTCCCAGAGCCGGACGAGGATCGCCGCGAGCTGGGCGCGCGTCACGGTGTCGTCCGGGCGGAAGCGCTCCCCGTCGCCGAGGAGCACGCCACGGGCGGCGAGGCGTGCGACGGAGCTCTCCGCCCAGTGGCCCGCCGTGTCCGCGAAGGCGGCGGTGCGCGCTTCGAGCGTGAAGTCCCCGCCGCCGGGGGCGAGGAAGCGGAGCGTGCCATCCGCAGCGGTGGAAAACGCCAGCGGTGCACCGTCAAGACAGGGCAGCAGCACCTCATCCTCCGGTGCGGGCATCGCGACGGCGACGCCGCCGGTCAGCTCCGTTTCCGCGCCGTCGGCGTAAAACGTCAGGCTGACGCCCGTCTCCGTGCGCGCGGCGCGCACTTCAAGCGTTTCCGCACCGGCGGCGAGCAGCGCCTCCGCCGCGGCGCGGCGGAGCGTGACGGTCACGTCCCCCGCCGCAAGCGCGGGGAGCACGCCGGTGTCCAGCGCGCTGCGCATCTCCGCCGCCGTCAGCGCCGGGAGGTCCTCCGCGGGCTCCGGCGCGGGCTTGGGCTCCGGGTCGGGTTCAGGTTCCGGTTCCGGGTCGGGGTCCGGTTCGGGCTCCGGTTCGGGCTCCAGGTCCGGGTCCTCTGCGGGATAGAGCAGGTCCAGCGTCTCGGCGAAGGCGGCGGCGTTCACGAGCCCATAGCCGTAATAGACGTCGCAGCCCGGCTCGCCAAGGTCCGTGGAGCTTGCCTCCAGCAGCGCGACGAATTCCGCCGTGCCGATGCTGCGGCTGCGCTGTTTCGCGGCGGCGGCGAGCCCGGCGACGAGCGGGGCGGAAAAGCTCGTGCCGCTGCGCGTTGCGGTGGAGCCGTCGAGAAAGAGCGAAGTGACGCCCGTACCCGGCGCGCAGACGGTGACGGCATCGTTGAAGTAAGAGTAGCTGGGGTCAAACACCGCGCCGTCCCCGTCCGGCATGCAGCCGCTGACGCTGACGGTCGAAGCGAAGGCGGCGGGATATTTGTAGTTATACTCGCTCTTCGCCGCACCGGTCGTGTAGTTCCCGGCGGCGGTGACGAGGATGACCCCGGCGTCCTCCGCGGCGGCGCAGGCGCTTTCGAGCGCCTCGGTGTAGCTCGAACCGGCGATGGAGAGGTTGATGACGTCCGCCCCGGCGTCGATGGCGTAATAGATCGCCTCCACGACGCGGGCAACGGAGGTGTTGTCCCGCTGGGTGACGCAGATGGGCAATATCGTGACCTCCGGCGCGACGCCGTCCGTGCCGATGCCGTTGCCGACCGCGGCGGCGATGAGCCCCGCGACGAAGGTGCCGTGCCAGCTGTCCACGGCGGCGGTCCCGCCGGAGAGGATCACGGTGTCGAGAACGGTCGCCTCCGCGAGGTCCGGGTGCTCCGCCATGACGCCGGAGTCGATGACCGCAACGGTAACGCCGCCGCCGCGGAGGTCCGGCGCGCCGGAGGAGTCCGTATGGTCCCAGAGAGCCGCGGCGTCGATCGTCTGCTGCGCCCAGTGGGTGGGGGCATAGTCCTGCACGGTCATGGCGTAGTTCGGCTCCAAGCCCTCCGCGTCCGGGAGCGCAGCGCGCGCCGCAGCGAAGTCCGGGGCAAGGTAGAGCCCCTCCGTCACGCGGTGCAGCGCCGGGTAGTCCTCCGCCGCCGCGTCCGGCATAGAGACGAGCCAGCCGTCAAACTCCGGGCAGTCCGGCTCCGCCTCCGCCGCCAGGACCGGCAGCGGCAGCAGCAAAAGCGCCAGCAGCAGCGCAAGCAGTTTTTTCGGTGGTTTCATATGGTGTGCGTTCTCTTTCTTTGGGATTTTTTGCCTGAGACAGTCCAAGCAGCGGGAGCCGGAAGGCTCCCACTCAGCCTGTCAAAGAACTCCTGCGAGCTGCGATTTTAAAGGCTCCCCTGTGCAAGGGGAGCTGGCGCGCGAAGCGCGGCTGAGGGGTTGTTGCCAAGCTTCCAAAAACGCCAAGCTTGGCAATTTCGGAAGCTTACAACCCTCCAGTCAGCCTTCGGCTGACAGCCTCCCTTGCACAGGGAGGCCTTTAAATTGTGCGGCTTCGCCGCGCTGATAAGACTTTTTTGACACGCTCAGCGGGAGCCGGAAGGCTCCCGCTGTGGTTTTTGTGTTATTCGGCTGCCGGCGCGTACTTCTCGACCATCTGGGTGATGAATCGGGTGAAGAGGGCGCTGACTTCCATGCGCTTGGCGGTGTCCTCCGGGGCGAAGCGGTTATCGCCCACACCGAGGATGAGACCGTTTCCGGCGCAGACGCCGATGGCGTCCATCGCCCATGCGCTGATGTCGCCCGCGTCGGAGAAGGCGGCGGAGCCTGCGCTGCCGATGTTCAGACCGAGATACTCGGCGAAGCGGCAGAGCAGCACGCACATCTGCTCGCGCGTGACGGGGTAGTTCGGACCGAACTCCGTGTCGCTGAGCCCCTTGACGACGACGGTCTCCGCACCCCATGCGACGCTGGCGCGGTACCAGTCGGCGGTGAGGTCGGTGAAGGCGCTCTCGCTCTCCGCCGCTGGGCAGCCGGCGATGCGCCAGAGCACGGTGACGAACATGGCGCGCGTCATGGTGCCCCGCGGGGCAAAGAGGTCATTGCCGACGCCGCTCAGCAGACCGCAGTGGGCGGCGAAGCGGATGGAGTCCTCGCCCCAGAGACCGGCGATGTCGGTAAACTCGCAGCTCGCGGGAACGAGCTCATAGTCGCCGGGACCGAGCACGAAGTAGCTCACGCGGTCGGCGGAGACGAGGCAGAACGGCACGAAGCTCACATTGCCATCCGTGTCCGTGTACTGCACGACCATGCCGTCGGCAGCGGCGGAGGAGTCGATCAGGATGCGGTTCACGTCGAAGCCGGGCGTCAGGGTGCCCGCCGGGAGATAGACGTTCTCGGAGCCGCGGCGGAGCAGGACGGAGTTCTCGCGGTTTTCCTTATAGATCTTGGAGCTGTCCGTCGAGGTAAGCTTCTTGCCGGGCTTGAGCTCAATGATCGTGGAGCCGTTTTCGTTCGTGCCTGCGCTCTTGACGCTGCTGGTGTCGTAGAAGCCGAGGGAGATGCTCTGGACGAGCGCGCGCTGCCAGTATTCGGCGGTGGTGTCGGTGCCGTAGAGCGCCTCGCTCTTGGCGGTGAGCTCCTTGGCCTTGGCGTCGTAAGCCGCCTGCGCCTCCTCGACAGCCTTCTCCAGCTTCGCGCGCTGCTCCGCGTCGGGCGCGGTCGCGAGTTTGAGCGCCTTCTGCGCTTCGCTAAGGTCTCTGCCGAGACTCTTCAGCGCCGCGATGTCTTCCTCCGTCGCGCCGTAGAGTCCGCGGACGGCGACGAGGTAGCTCGCGGGCGCGAGACCGTCGAGCGTGCGGACGTAAGAGGAAACGCTGACGTTATCCGCCGGGAGCCAGACGAGCGGGTTCTCCTCGGTGGCGGCGCTCAGGAAGTAGGCGATGCTGACATCCTTGCCGTCCCAATCCGCCGGGGCGGGCAGGACCGCGAACTCATAGTAGTCCGCGCGGCCGTTCGTGACCGTCACGCCGATGACGCCGTCCTCGGCGCTGGCGTAGGACGCAAGCGCGGCGGCGAGCTCCGCCTCGATCGCCTCCCAAGTGACCTCGATCGTCTTCACGGCATAGCGGCCCGTATCGGTCTTGCCCGCGTCGCGGACGACGAGCTTATAGCTGCCGAGTTCGAGGTTCTCAAAGGTGTGGGTCATATTGCCGTTTTCGTCGAGCGGGGTCCAGTCGGTGATCGCGTCGAGCGCCGTGTCCGCGGAGACGAGCGCCGCCTCGTACTTGGCTTTGTAGACGCCTTCATCGGTCTTGGACAGGGTGCTGTCCCAAGTACCGCCGGTGACGCCGGTGAGGTTGAGGAACACCTTGCCGTTATTCTTGTCGGCGTTCCACGCGCCGTAAACAGTGAGCTCGCGGATATTCGCGATGGAGACCGGCAGGGTGAGGGTGATGTCCGTCTCGCCGTTGGTGTTTCCGGCGGTGTCCGTCGCGACGATCGCATAAGGACCGCTGTAGGTCGTCTCGAAGATGCCGGAGAGCTTGAGTCCCTTGTCGGTACCGTTCACCCGATAGCCATTGATGGTAACATCCTTGATCACGGCGGCGGAGAGACCGCTCTTGGCGGCGCTCCATGCCAGACCGCCGGTGGTCAGCGCAAGGGAGGCGACCGGGATCTCCTCGTCGATCTGTCTCATGCAGAGGAAGATGCTGGAAAAGATCTCGTTGCCGTCCTCGCCGTCCTCGTTGTTGTTTTTGGTATTGCGGATCACACGGACCCAGTAGATGCCGTTCTTACCGACCGAGCAGCTGCCCTCGTTCAGGTCGACGGGCACGAACTCTCCCTTTTCCTCATCGAGGAAGTAGACTTCGGCGTCTGTCGGGGTAACGTTGAGCTTCAGATTGTCGATCTGCGCGGAGCCGACGATGGTGTCGCTGAGCTTGTCGTCGCCCACATAGAACCCTGCGGTGAGCGCCGGGGCAGTCACGGTCCCCGGATCGCCGCTGGCATTGTTGTTGAACCAGTCGATGATGAGCGTCTCGCGGGTGATGTTGCCGGAGGTGTCCGCCACGGCGACGTTGTAAGTGCCGTTCGCGGTGATGTCATCGAAGGTGTAGCAGAGGAGTCTGCCGTCCGGGTCGAGCTGGGCGACGGAGGCGTCGTTCGCGGTGTAGCGCGCGCCGTTGATCTCGATGTAGCTGACGCCGCCGTCATCGAGACCGTAGAGCTTCAACGCGACCGCCGTGCCGCTGCCCGACGCGATCGACGCCGTTGCCGGGAACGAGCGCGACCAGTAGAGATTCGGGGCTTCACGGTCGAAGCTCGGAAGCGGGACAACGTTGCCCGGATAGTGCTCCACGAGGCGGTCGAACGCCGCGGCCTCCGCGCCGGTGACGCGGATGGTGACGGTCTGGGCGTCGAGGTGCTCGTTTTCGCCGAGCCCGATCCGCACGCTCTGGTTGCCGCCCGTGCCGGTATAGGTCGCGTCGGCGACGTTCGGGTGGGTGGTGCTGACCGTGATCGTGCCGCTGAAGTAGAGGTCGATGCTCTCGGCGACGGAGGAGAAGCGGAAGTAAGCGCCGGACTTGCCGTAAGAGAGGTTATTGCGCAGCGGGGCTTCCTCGGTGCTGTTCTCCGGGTTTTCCTCGTCCTTCACGCCCCACGTTGCCGCGTCGCTGAAGGTCCATTCGCCGGTCGCGGCGGTGTCCGCCGGGTCGACCTTGCTGTCGTCCTTGTTGTAGAACTCGAAGGACTCGTTGTCCTTATAGATGTCGATGCCGTCTTCGGAATCCGTGACCTCGAAGGCGATGGCGACGAGGGAGTTGGTCGCCGTGTCATAGACGTTGATGATGCCCGTGCCGGTGCTGGACGGCGTGATGGAGACGACGCCGCTGACCTTGCCGCCGGAGGCGGAGCTCTGCTTGAAGTTCAGGATGCCGATGTTCTGACCGTCGGCGTCGTTGGCGTCGCGGGTCTCCTCGACCGTGATGCTCGGCTTGGTGCCGCGGGAGCTGACCGCGGAGAGCGGGATGAGCGTCGTGGTGCCGAGCGGGATGACGATGCGGGACGCGGCGGTGAACTGCGTCACGGCACCGGTGGACGCCGCGGCGGTGTTGTTCGCCGTGTAATACTCGTTGTGCGCCGACTGGGTGACATAGGTCGTCACATTGGCGTTGTCGCGGTCGCTGAACAGCTCGACGCGCAGCTCAAGCCCCTTGGCCTCGCCCGCGGCGTAAGCCTTGCTGGGCACGGTGAGCGTGCCGTGGACAAGTCGGCCGTTGCCGGTCTGGATGCGGTCGCTGTTGTCCGTGCCGTAGAGCCGGAGGATGCCGAGGCGCAGCTCGTCGTCGCTGCTCGCCGCCTGCGTTGCAAACTCGCTCAGGTTCTTCTCCGGGTCGACCGTCAGCTTCGAGGCGCTCAGGTCGAGCGCGGTATAGCTGCGGTTTCCGTTGGAGTCCTCGCCGTCGGCGTAAGAGATCTGGGCGAAGACGCCCTCGGCGTCCGCACTGCCGCGGTTTGCCGCGATGAAGGAGAACTCATAGCTCGTGGTGCTGCCGTCGGCAGAGACGGTCGGGTTCGTCAGCGTGAGCTGCTCGACGCCGAGGTCGGGCTTCTTCGACACGGTGAAGAGCACAAGCTCCTTGGACGCGCCGTCCGCCTCCGCGACGGTGAGGGTGAACGCCGTGCCGTCTTCAAGGTCCTTCTCCAGCGCCGGAGCGGTGCCGGAGAGGGCGACGGTCTGGCCCGGCTTGATGTTTTCCTTGATCTCGCTCTTCAGCAGCGTCTGGCCGCCCGCCGTCAGCGTGACGGTGACGGGACCCTTGGCGCTGTCATAGTAGAACGCCGTGTCGCCAACGTTGACGGCGCTGGCTTCGATCTGGAGCTTCGTGCCGGCGCTGAAGTCGGCGCGGACGAAGGAGATGGAGCCCTCGCCGAGCGCCTTTTCGCTGTGACCGTAGCGGATGGCGTAAATGCCCGCCGTGGTGTTCATCGTGCCGTTGGCGGTATAGGTGGGCGTGACGTTCCACTTTTTTGTGGAGCTGGAATAGCCCGCCTGAAGCGGCGTGGTGACGCCGCGGGTGAGGATCAGGAGATCGTCCGCGCTCGTGCCGAAGGAGGTCTGAAGCCCGCCGAGCGTGACGGACGTGCCGTTGCCGAGCTTGGTATCGAGGTCGGCGAGCGTGTTATAGATGTCCGTGCCGCTCTCGCCGAAGAGACCCTCGGCGCTCGTGGAGGTCAGGATGCCGCCGTTTTTGCCGGAGACGCCCCAGTAGGCAGCCTGCGTGAGCTCCTCGCTCCAACCGTTTCTGCTGCTCTGCTCATAGACGTCCATGCCGTTCATGGCGAGGATCACGCCGTCGCTCCAGCCCGCGGCGGGGTCGTAGGAGGCGAGGTAAATGGCGTTGTTCGTCGTGCCGGAGACGGCGCTGGTATAGACGGCGTAGAGGTGGCCGTTCTCGTCCGCGCCGATGCTGACCTCCAGCTTGCCGGAGACCTGACCGTTCGAGCCGGTGAAGAACGGGTAGATCGTGCCTGTCTTCTTCTCCGGGTCGGTGATGCTCTCCAGATCGGTATCCAGAATGACATAGGTCGTGCCGTTCATCTCGAAGAGCAGGAAGTCGTGCTGATTTTCGCCGGAGAAGGTCTTGAAGGTCTCCGCTTCGCCCTTGAGGATGCTCGCGTCGATCTCGCCGGAGAGGAAGCTGAGGTTGGAGAAATAGGGGCTCTCAAAGGTCTCGGTGCGCGCGCCGGCTGCGGTGTAGATGCCGTCGAGCGCCGTGTTCTGGTCATAGCTGCGGATGATGCGGAGGACATAGTTGCCGCTCCACTGGATCTCGCCGCTGTCGTCGACCGTCACGCGGTTGACGCAGAGACGCTCCTGCGTGAAGTGCTCGGTGTATTTGCCGCTGCCGTCCTTTTCGTAAACATCCGTGCTCGTGGTGTAGACGACGTAGTAGACTTCGCCGATCTTCTGCACCTCGATATTGCTGACGGTGTTGCCCGCGGCAAGGGTGTTTGTCGCGGTCTTCCACTCATCGCCGACCTTGATCTTCGCGGTCAGCGCGGTCTTGGTGCCGTAGACATCCAGCGTGGACTTCTTGGTCTGGAGCAGGAAGTCGCGGTAGTTGGCGTCCGCACCCGTGTCGGTCAGGTACTGCTTATAGTACCCGTACTCCGTGCCGTCGTCCTCCGCGGCGGCGGAGGCATAGAACAGCGCGTCGCTGCCGACGATCGTCGGGACGAAGAGGTGCTTATCCTGCTTTGCGACGCTGACGGTCGGCTCGGAGAACGCCTTGTCGTTTTTGTAGACGATCTCCTCCTTGGTTTCGGTGCTGCTCTCGCCCGTCTTATCATCCTTGACGTCGACCTTCTTCGTCTGCGTCTCGGTCTCGAAGGACCACTCCGCGGTCTTCACCTCGGTGTTCTTCGCAGCGTTCGCGAGCCGCTGCTGCGCCCAAGCGTTGTAGCTGGAGAGGGCGGTGTAATAATCTTTCCACTTATTGTAGCTGTCAAGCTTGGCGAAGTGAGCGTACCACGCATCGTAGCTTGCCTTTGCCTCGTCATAAGCCGCCTTCGCGGGGCCATACGCAGCCTTGTCCGCGACGGCTTTGTCGTAAGCAGCCTTAGCTTCGGTATAGCTGGTATAGTCCGTGCCCAGCGTGTACTTCTGATACTCGCCGTCCTCGGTCTCGGCATAGAGCAACTTCTCGGCTTCATCCTCAAGCGCATTGTAGTCGTCTGCGCTGATCGGCTCGCCGTCGGCGGTGTAATACTCGCTCTCGACCGGTGCCTTGACCTCGTCCGGCGCGGTGGGCACGGCGATGGTGTTGTAGTTGTTTACGGTCATTTTCGTGCCGTCTTCAAGCTCGTAGAGCTCGACCGTGGGCTTGGCGGGTTCTTCAATCTCGCCAAAGTTGTCCGCGGTCATGCCCGGATAGGCGGCAACCGTCGGCTCGTCTTCCTTGGTCTTTTCGTCCGTCTTGCTGACATAGCTCACCCACGCGGCGTGGACGGTGCTGGCGTCGCCGTTTTCTTCGGTCCAGACGTCGAAGTCAAGATCGCCGGTGCCGTCGTCGTTGAGGGCGATGTAGGGTGTCTTGCTCGTGCTGTCCGCGGGGTTCACAAGGCCGTAAGCCGTGCCGTTGTATGCGACCTCGCTCATGACGAGCATGGGCAGGTCCTCCGCCGCACCGGAGCTGCGGGAGACGGTGTAGACGATGAAGCTGCGGCCGCCGGCGCGGACGACCTTATAGTCCGTGCCGCTCAGCAGACCCTCGCCGAGGGCGAAGGCGTTGACATCGGAGCCGCCCTCGCTGGAAAGCTGGAACGGGACGCGCTCGTCCGTCGGGGCGATCGCCTGCGTGCTCATTTCCGCCGGGGTGTTGTCCTCCGGGGTGTAGAGCTTCTGGGTGCTATACGCCGTCGGCGGCGTGATGGTGACGCCGAGATAGCCCGGCTCGCTCGACTGGCCGACCCAGTCGTTCAGGAAGTGCCAGCCGTGGTCCCATCTGTCGCCGGGCGCCTTGCTGCCGTCATACTCGACGACATAGGTCGCGACGTCCAGCTCGAAAGTGAACACCAGCAGCACGACGCGCACGCCGAGACCGATGGAGAACTCAAAGCTCTCCACGCTCGCGGGCTCATACTTGTTGTTGGTGCCGTCGTAATCCTCGTTATAGACGCCGAGCAGGAAGGTGGCCTCCAGACCGACCTTGGCGTAGAGCTCAAGCTTCAGCAGCTCCATGCCGATGCCCGCGCCGACCTCAAGGCCGAGGGACGGGGTGATCTCGATGCCCTTCCAGTAGACCTCGTTGCGGATGTTCTCGATGCGTGCGACATAGCTGATCGTGGACTCGTCGCCGACGACCGCCTCGTCATACTCCATCGGGCGCAGCCGGACCGTGACGGTCTTGCCGAGCTCCATGCCGTCCTGCTTGCGCAGCACGACCTGCGTGTCGCTCTGGCCGTCGGAGGTCAGGAAGCCGGTGATGTAATCGCCGCCCGCGGCGGTGCCGTCGGCGTTCAGGACCTCGACGGAGACCTTGCCGTTGAAGCGGAGGTTGAACGCCTTCAACGTCGTCGTAAAGGTCCAGCCCGTCGCCGCGTCGAAGGCGGCTTTGGCTTCGTCGTAGGAACTGTAAGTATTCTTGTAATAGTATCCGCTCGGTCCGTCGACCGTGTAAGCCGCCTGCTCGCTCTCGCTCAGCAGACCGTATTGCAGCTCGCTCAGCAGATAATCGCGGCTGTCGAGGAACTCCGCCTTGGCTTCGACTTCGGTCTTGAAGCGCTTGGCGTTCCAGAAATAGGCGTCGCTGCCCTCGATGCGCTGATAGTCGTTCTTTCCGTCCGTCAGGGCGTCAAACGCCGCCTTGTTGATGACGGCAGTGCTCGTGCCGGGGGCGTGGATATAGGTGAGCTTGATGCGCTTGCCCTCGTCGTCGCTGCCCTTGGCGTCGAGAACGGCGGTCTTCTCCTCCACCGCCTCGCGGATGACGCCGAGACCGGTCGTCGCCTCGATGCCGGCGGTGAACTCCATGTAGAAGTAGACGATCGGGCAGACGGTCAGACGCGCCTGCACGCGGATGGAGAACTCCGCGGAGCAGGAGATGGTCATGCCCTCGAAATAGAAGCCGTTGTCCAGCGGGTTATACTCGAACATAAACGCGATGGACATCGAGAACTCCACGCCCATGCTCTTGGAGCTGAAGTCGGAGCCGTCCGGCTTGTAGCCGCCGGACTTGGCGGACTTGTAGGAATCGCTCGCCTTGCGGTAATCGTCGTCGCCGCCGAAGTTGCTGCTGTCGAAGAAGTCCTTGAACTGGGTCCAAGACTCCTTGTTGGCGTCGCCGATGCCCTTCTTGCCCTCGTCCTTGTCCACTTCGCCGAGGGGCACGCCGATGGCGAAGCCGACCTGATTGCCGTCAAGGATGATGGTGACGGCGTCCGTCAGGGCGATCTCCGTGCCGCCGAGGTCGATGCCGAGGTCGACGTTGAACTCGCTCATCTCGCTGCCGGACTGGTCCATGTTGATGTCCGTCTTGCCGCCTTCACTGTCCTTCGGGTTCTTGACTTCCTTCAGATAGGAGGCGTCCGGCGTGGTGGAAACGCCGCCGAGGGTGACGCTGTCGGGCTTCACGTAATAGTCGCCGTAAGCGCCGGGGTTGACGTTTTTCTGAATGACGTCGGTCGTGAGCTGGGTGGCCTCGGTGTCCTCGCCGAGCACGCGGCCCTGCTCCTGCGTCACGAGGGCGAAGGTGGTGCTGCCGGTGAAGGAGCCGAGATAGGCGTTCACCTTGTCGCGGTCGGCTTTGGTTTCATAGCCGAGCTCGCCGTTTTCCAGCTTGTAGCCGGACGTGATCTCCGTCACGCCCGCAACGGAGTTTTCGATGGTGATGGGCGTCGGCGCGGCGTACTCGTAGAGCAGCGCGCCCTTGAAGGCGGGCGTCCACTCATAAGCCGTTCCAGCCGCGTTCAGCTGCGCCGGAGCGGTGTCGCCGCCGAGGGGGATATCCACGGTGGACTTCTTCGCCGCCTCCTCCATATACATCGGGTGGTCGTCGGCGGAGTAATCGTAATCGCCGTTCGCCGCATAGCGCGTCATACCGCTGATGAGGTAGCGGTACTGGCGCTGCTCGACCGTGGACTTCGAGTAAGCCGGGGAATCCGCGTTCAGCGCGGTGATGAACGCGGGCATGACCTGCGCGCGCTCATCCTTGCTCGCGCCCTGCGGGACGGAGAGGCAGCGAGGGATCATCGTGTAGCAGACCTTCAGGAAAAACTGGCAGTATTTGCCCGCCTTGTCGCTCCACTGCGGCGCGAAGATGGTCTCGTTATACTCGCCCGCGTCGATATAGCCGTAAAACTCATCGCCCGCGGCGGCGTCGAGGATGAAGTTTCCGGCTTCGTTGAAGTAGCCGTCGATCTGTCCGTTGCCGTTGGCGTCCCAGTAAACGCCGATCCACGAGATGCTGGTCTTCATGGCGTTCAGCGCGTTCTGGTAGTTTTCATGGTAATAGTAAACGGTCATCTTGCCCGAAAGATCGCTTTCGCGCAGATAGATGGTCGCGTCGCCGGGGTAAGCGCGTCCGTTCACGAGCAACAGGTCCTTGATGGAAAGCCCGAAGTTGACCCACTGGATGTTCGTCGCGCTGAAGGAGAGCGTCGAGCCGCTGTCGCTCAGGCCGGACTTGCTCAGCGTGGTCTCCTGAAGCACGGTGGTGTAATCCTCCGTGCTGAAGGTGCTGTAGCCGTAAGTAATGTTGGCGCTCGCGCCGGTGATGAAGCCGTGGTCGCTGTCCTCGCCGTAGCCGGTCAGGACGGCGTTGACGTCGTTCAGCACCGCGCCGGAGCTGTTGCGCGGGAGCGAGGGGGTCAGGTCGACCTCGACCGTGGACGTGCGGGCATAGACGACGCGGAACTTATACTGCGCCGTGAGATCGTCCGCCGTCAGGCTGTCCGTCCCGCCGACGAGCCGGAGAGTCGCCTCCCGCTTGCTCGCGTCGACGCTCTTGATAAACTTGTCGAACTTCGTCCAGCTTGCACCGTTGTCCGTGCTCCGGTACACGACGACGTCGGAGAGATAGTAGCCCGCGGGAGCGCTGCCCGCCGTGAGGCGGACCGTGGAGCCGACGTAGAGGGTGTTGCTGCCCTGCACGCCGCCGGTCACCAGCTCCACCAGCGGAACGAAGCTGGCGTAGTCGCTGAGGACCGTGCCGCCGTTCGGCGCGGTGTTTTCGTCGTTCGGGGTGGTGAACTCCACCTTGAAAGCGCTGTCCGCGAAGGTGCGGCGCGTCAGGATGAGGTTGTTGACCGCGAGCATGGTCTGGTCGTTGAGGTCGTCGTTTTCATGCTCGGTGTGGCCGTTGTCGAAGGCATAGTGCATCTCGATCTTGACCGTCACGTTCGTGGCGTTGAGCGCGAAGGAGCCGGTGTGGAACGAGGTGAAGGGGTTGGAATAGTTGCTCCAGTCGTCGGTGGAGCGGATCTTCCAGTTTTTATCCAGCGGGCCCTTACCGGAGCGCGCGGAGTTCTGCGGCGTTTTCAGAAGCGTGCCGCCCTGAATGATCTGGAGGTTGGGCTTGGTATAGGAATAGTCATAGTGACCGCCATGCAGATAAGCGGTGTCGTGCGCCGTATCCGCGCGGACCGAGGACTGGAACTGGTTGAACATCTGGCCGGCGTAAGCGCCGTTCGCGCCGGCGCCGACGGCGGCGTTCTCCCACGCATTGAAGGTGGCGTCGGTGGAGTCCTTGCTCGCGAGCGCGATGCCGAACGGGACCGTGTATTTGCTGCCGCTGCCGAGCTTTCCGGTCGTCTCGCCCTGCCCAAGCAGGCTGGTCTCCCGCCAGTTGCCGACGCTCCACCAGCTCTTGTTCGATGCGAGGTCGATATTATTTCCCCAAGCGTTGTTCGCCGGGTTCTTGAACAGAATGGTCGCGACGTTGCCGGCGTAGACCTGCGTGGTCATCCCGTCGGGGTCTTCAAAGCGCAGCTCGGAGTAGACGGGCTCATATTCCTCGATCTCCTGCGTCTCGCCGCTGACGACCGTCTCGCCGGAGTCGGCGGAGGACGCTGCGCTGGCGCTCTCGTTCACGGAGCCGGAGAGGTCCACGGCATCCGGGTCATAGAGGCGGGACGCGGTGTTCTCTCCCGTGCCGGTGCCGGAGTTCGTGAGCTCCACGGCGGCGCGGGAGATGTCCAGCTCGCAGCCGTCGTCGCCCTGAAGCTCGCTGAGCTCAATATAGAAGCGGAGCGCATCCTCGCTCGCTTCGCCGTCGTCGATGAGCTCCACGCGCACGGGCAGCTCGTCGATGCCGCCGTAAAAGAGCAGCGTGCCCTCGGTATAGGCGTAGTCCGTCCCGGCGACGGCGGTGTCGTCCGCGGTCGCGTATTTGACGGTCACGGGGCGGCTCGTGCCGCCGACGCGGCGGAGCATCACCGTGGCATAGCCCTCCGCCTTATCCGCCTCGACAAGCTCCGCGGTGAAGCCCAGCGTGCTCGGTTCGGGATCGTTCGTGTCCTCGATGCGCAGCAGCAGCGTGGACGCGGAATCGAGCACCTCGCCGCCGTCGCAGCCGACGATGGTGAAGGTCGCCGCCTCCGCAGCCTCGGCGAGTTCGTCGGTGAGCGCATCGACGTGGAGCTCCTTGACCCACTCGCCGTCCGCGAACACGAGCTCAAAGAGCCACGCGCTGTAGGGGTCCTCGCCCTCGGCGTCGAGCGCCAGCGGGGTGTAGACCGGCTCGGCGTTTAAGTCGATGTCCTCCGGCATCGGCTCAAGCTCCTCCTCCGCCGCGCGGACATATTCCGTGCCGCGCAGGGAGTCCGTGCAGTAGCGCACACCGTCCGCGACGTAAACACAGCGGTAATCGAAGCGCTCGTCCAGCGCCTCGGCGTCCGCGGGCAGAGACGCGGAATCCGCGCCGTCCAGATCGTTCCAGACGCCGCCGTTTTCGCTGACCTGCCATGCGTAGCTCTCCGCGTTTTCCACGTCCACGGAGAGCGTCCAGCCGTCCTCGCCCTCACTGGCGGTAACGGCGGCGTCGGTCTCCTGCGGATCGGGCTCCTTGCCGACGGGCTGATACTTTGCCGCCGGCTGCGGCTCCTCCACGCTCACGACCGCGTCCGCGGCGCTGATGGCGAAGTCGTAGATCGCGTCGCCGTTCTCGTCCTGCGTCACGGAGGGCTGATATTTAATGTAAGCCGTGGCGCGCCCGGCGGTGCCGCCGAGACGGTAGACCTTGATAATTCCGTTCTCGCCCTCTTTCACGGCGAGACCGGACTTTTCAAAGGCAAACGCGCCGTATGGGAAGGTCTCCTCCCAGCTCTCGTCCGGCGTGGTGACGTTGCCGTCGCCGTCGGTGAGGGTGATCTCCTCCTCCGACTGCGAAGCCGTTTTCGAACCCTCCACCATATAGGCGAAGGCGTTGCCGGACGCTTCAAAAAGCATCAGGAACGCGAGAGCAAGGCTCAAAAGCTTGCTCAGGGAACGCTTCATCTTGTCCATGTCAGCATGTTCCTCCTTGCTGTGCAAAATCTAACGCCATAACCATAGCACAAATCTGAGCGCGCGGCACACGACCTGCCCGAAATGTATGGATTTCGGACCTGAAATGTTCCGCCGCTCACCCTGCTTGGGCGATGGATTATCTTACATAACATTATAATGCAAGTAACAAAAAATGACAACGGGCAAATGTGTAAATTTCCCTCTTGCTTTTTTGGTGAAAGCATGTATAATAAGCCTATCAGGAACGGCTTGTTCACGATAGAACGGAGGAGCGGACGATGCGGCACAAGGACCCCGCGCTCATGGAGCGCATCCGGAACGAGGCGGAGCGGTTTTACCGCGCGGAGGGGCGCAGCCCCTCGACCGGCGAGCTCGCCGCCGCGCTCGGCATTGGGCGGACGACGGTTTATAATTACCTGCGCGAGATGGACCGCCTCGGCATGATAGACTACGGCGGCGGCGAGATCGCCACGGACGCGACGCGCAAGTGCCGCGCCGGGCTCGTCTCCGTGCCGCTCGTCGGCGCGATCCCCTGCGGAACGCCGGAGGAGGAGCGCGAAAATGTGGAGGAATACGTCCAGCTGCCCGCCGCCGTTTTCGGCGGGGATGAGCTCTTTCTGCTCCGCGCCGCGGGCGACTCGATGGCGGACGCCGGCATTGCCGACGGCGACCTCGTCGTCCTCCGCCGCCAGCAGACCGCCCGCCCCGGCGACATCGTCGCCGCCCTGACCGGGCAGGGCGAGAACACGCTCAAGCGTCTCGCCGGCCGCGACGAGACCACGGGCGAGACCGTTCTGCGCTACGAAAACCGCGAAAAATATCCGGACCGCGAGGTCCGGACAGCCCGCTGCGCCGTGCAGGGCGTGGCGAAATTCGTCATCAAGAGTCTTTGAGGAAAGGGGGCGCGCCCGCCATGGAGCGGCGGTATCTCGCCATTGATCTGAAATCGTTTTTCGCATCCGTGGAGTGCGTGGACCGCGGACTCGATCCGCTCGCGGCGAACCTCGTCGTGGCGGACGAGCGGCGCACGGAGAAGACCATCTGCCTCGCCGTGACGCCCTCGCTGAAAGCTTACGGCATCCCCGGCAGAGCCCGGCTTTTCGAGGTCGTCCAGCGCGTCGCGGAGGTCAACGCCCGCCGCCGCGCCGCCGCGCCGGGCGGTCGCCTTGTCCGCGAGAGCTACATGGACTCGGACGTCCGCGCCGACCCCTCGCTCGCCCTCGGCTACCTCGTCGCGCCGCCGCGCATGGCGCGCTATATGGAGGTCAGCACCCGCGTTTACCAGATCTACCTCGGCTATGTCGCGCCGGAGGACATCCACATCTATTCCATCGACGAGGTGTTCATCGACGTGACGCACTATCTCCGCGGCGGACAGGTGACGCCGCACGAGCTCGCGCGGCGCATGATCGGCGACGTTCTGCGCGAAACGGGCGTCACCGCAACGGCGGGGATCGGCACGAATCTCTATCTCGCCAAGGTCGCGATGGACATTATGGCAAAGCGCTGCCCGCCGGACCGCGACGGCGTGCGCATCGCGGAGCTCGACGAGCTGCGCTACCGCCGCGAGCTCTGGGACCACCGACCGCTGACGGATTTCTGGCGCGTCGGTCCCGCCACGGCGCGCAAGCTGGAGAGCTGGGGACTGTTCACGATGGGCGACGTCGCCCGCCGCTCAGAGTTCGACGAGGAGATCTTTTACCGCGCCTTCGGCGTGAACGCCGGGCTGCTCATCGACCACGCATGGGGCGTGGAGCCCTGCACCATTGCGGACATCAAGGCTTACCGCCCCGTGTCCACGAGCCTCAGCTCCGGGCAGGTGCTTCAGGAGCCCTATGACGTCCGCCGCGCCCGCGTCGTGCTGCGCGAGATGGCGGAGGAGCTGGCGCAGGAGCTGCTCGAAAAGGGCCTCACGACCGATCAGGTCGTGCTCGACCTCGGCTACGACGTGGAAAACCTGCTCGGCGGCAGGACTTACGCCGGCGAGATCGTCCGCGACCGCTACGGTCGCGCCGTGCCG
Organism: Ruminococcus bicirculans (ex Wegman et al. 2014); assembly: GCA_963649145.1. GTDB lineage: Bacteria > Bacillota > Clostridia > Oscillospirales > Oscillospiraceae > SVKR01. The sequence goes on from CAVJGI010000004.1 coordinate 19,426, forward strand.
AAGGGCGTCCACGGCAGCGAGAATCTGCCGGAGCGCTCCGCCTCCGCGCGGCGCATCACCGCCGCCGCGCTCGCGGTGTTCGACCGCATCATGGACCCCGCGCTGCTTCTGCGGCGCATCACGCTCAGCCTGACCCGCACCGCCCCGGAGAGCGACTCCCCCGCCCCGGTCCAGCTCGATCTTTTCTCCGACGCGGAGTCGGACGCCGACGCGCTCGCGCGCGAAAAGCGCCGCCAGCAGGCGGTCTCCGCCATCCGGCAGCGCTACGGGAAAAACGCGATACTCCACGGCACAAATTTCGACGAGGGCGCAACGGGCCGCGAGCGCCATGGTCAGATCGGAGGGCACAAGGCATGAAAGCCAAAGCGTGGGATTACGCCGCGATACTCCACCATCCCCGCCCGCGCTCGGAGCGACACCGCCCCGTCCCGAACGCCGAGCGCGCCATCCAGTTCGCCCCCTTCGCCGCCCTCACCGGTCTCGACGAAGCCATGGACTCCGCCGCCGCCCAACTCGCCCGGGGCCTCGCGGAGGAGGCGGAGGACGGCGCGGAGAGTGTATAAATATTCAATATTTTCGGATATTGCTGCTTTATTGAATCCTGTTCCCGGCTTTGGAGCAGCGCATCGCTTCCTTGCAGTACGCCGACAGGTTGACGATCCAGACAAAGCAGACCGCGAGCGACGGCAGGAACCCGATATCAAACTCCAGCGCGCAGACCGCAAGCGCGACGGACAAGCCAGTGCAGACCGCATTCGTCGCGGAATAAGCCCTGAACGCGCACTTGCCCACCACGTTCTTCTCGGCTTCGTCGCAGTCGTCCAGCCACTTTTTGCGAAAGTGCATATCATAGACGGACGCTTTCTTTTCGGGATTTGTCAGCTTGGCGGTGTCCACGCACTTCTGCTGGAAAACGATCGCCTCCGCCAGAATGACGAGGAAGGCGACGATACCGACGGAAAGCAGCCTGCCCCCTTCCCCGCTGTCAAATGCCGCAAAGCCCTTCGAGTAAGTCGCCGCGATCAAGAAATAAGAGAGGATCAGCGCGGCGCTCGTGACCCAGATCGCGGCGGACAGCTTTCTGTCGATCGCGTCCGAGCTGTCCTCGTCCTCGCCGTCCCACGCCGCGGCGAGCTTCTTTGCGCTCCGATAGAGCGGGATGCAGACCACCGGCACGATGACCGCCGCCGCAAGCAGCAGCCACGGGGCAATGTGCGTTCCGAAAAACGCCCCCGCTTCCTGCAAGGCGCCGACCAGCCGCCCCATCCCGCCCCTCGACCAACCGTAACCGGAATAATAACCGATCACGCCGCCGATGACCGCGCACGCGGCGGCAAACAGCAAAAACTTCGGCAGCGCCCGCCGATTTGCCTGCCTGATCTCATTGTTCTTCATCTTCCGCTTCCTCCTGTAAATAGAAAATTTCCTCGACCGAAACGCCGCAGACCTTCGCGATCGTCAGCGCAAGCGTAACGGACGGCGAGTAATCGCCGCGCTCGATCAGGCTGATCGTCTGCCGCGACACACCGCATAAGCTCCCCATTTCCTGTTGATTGACGTTCAGAACAGCCCTGAACACCTTCACGCGATTCCGCAGTATCATACAGCACCTCCGGTCGACAGATTTATTTGTCCGAATGACAAACATCATTGTCATTTCGCATTATACTCCTGTCATTCTCCAAAAGTCAAGAGGGTCCGCGAAAAAATTTTCAAAGGCAGCAAAAGGTCCCCCCCTTCTATCGCGTGATGCTATGGACATTTCTCTCCGACCGGTGTATAATGAGCTTTTTATGAGAAAAAAGGGGTGTATCTTATGGACTTTGAACCGAAAAGCTTTCTTCTGCGCGACGGGCGGACGGCGGTGCTGCGTGCGCCGCGGCGGGAGGACGCGGCGGAGATGAATCGCTATCTGCGCACCTGCTCCGGGGAGACGGACTTTCTGCTGCGCACGCCGGAGGAATGCGTCGAGAGTGAGGAGCAGGAGGCGGCTTATCTGGAAAAGGTCCTCGCCGACCCGGACACGCTGATGATCCTCTGCGAGGTTTGCGGCGAGATCGCGGGCAACTGCTGCATCGGCTTCGGCGTCCGCCGGAAAACCAGCCACCGCGGGCACATCGGCATCGGACTTTACCGCAAATTTTGGGGTCTCGGCATCGGCACGCGGCTTTTCGCCGAGATGGAATCCGCCGCCCGTGCCCGCGGTGCGGAGCAGCTGGAGCTGGAGTTCATCGAGGGCAACGACCGCGCACGCGCGCTCTACGAAAAATGCGGCTTCCGCATCGTGAGCGAGCACCCGAACGCCATTCACCAGCCCGACGGCAGGCGGTGCAGCGAGTTTTTGATGATAAAAGAGCTAACTTAAAAGAACGAACCGGGTCCGCACCGTTCTGGTGCGGACCCGGTTTATTTTTTCATCTCGGTATCCTGACGTAATGCTCCGTCTCGTCCGAATGATGGATCGTTCCCCCGCAGCGGAGCATGGCGCGGAGGGAGGGCTCGTTCGTTCTGAGGCAGGAGAGGTAAATTTCGTCCTCGACAAAATCCGGCAGACTGCGCAGGGCGTCCGCCGCGAGCGCGAGACCGCGGCTCGCGTAGCCCCTGCCGCGGCGGTCCGGGCGGACGGCGTAGCCGATGTGTCCGGCACCGGCGGCGAGTGCGGGCGTCAGATAGTGGCGTACATTGAACACCGCGACCGCCTCGCCGCGGTCCCAGAGCAGATATTTCGTGTCCGCCACGCGACCCGGCGCAAGCCCGATCCCCTCCGCGGCGCGCTGCATCTGCGGCAGTGCCTCCGCGCGGTAAGTCTCGTAATCGCAGCCGAACCAGCGATTTTCCCAGCGGTTTTCCGGCGGCGTGTCGCGGAAAAGCACCCATTCGCGCGCCGGGTCTCCGGCTCCCGCAGGACGCAGCGCCAGCGGCGGCAGCGCCGCCTCGATGAGCGCCACGTCGCGCAGATCCTTTTCGCGTCCGAGCGCACGCTTCATCGCGCAGAGCCCGTCCAATGTCACGGCGGGCACGCCGCAGACCGCCGTCACGGGCCCGATGCGGTAATTTTCAAAGATCTCCACATCGTCCCCGATATGAAACGCGCGCGTCCCGTCCGGAAACCGCTCCGGCGCATACTGCCGCTCCAGCCGGTCCGCGAGCACCGGCGTGCAGCCGAGGTCGATGTCATGCGTCCGCTCCCGCAGCCCGTAAAGCACCATCGCCGCCCCCGCAACGACCCAACACTCCCCCGCGTCCAGCCCCAGCGAAGCAAGGCGGGTCAGAATATCCTGTTTTGTCATAGGTGGGTCCTCCTCAGCCGGCGGCAGCGGCGTCGTTTTTGGAGAGCAGGTAGACGCAGTACTGGTTCATACTGACACCCTCGCGGCGCGCGTGCTCCGTCAGGGAGCGGTGGAGGCTCCGCGGGAGGCGCAGCTTGAACTGACCGGAATAGTGCTCCAGATCGTCCGGCTCGCGAATGGGGACGCCGTCCTCGATCGCCGCTTCCAGCCACGCGCGCTTCGCGTCAAGCGCATTGGCAACCGCGCGCTCCAGCGTTTCCCCGGTGGTGATGCAGCCGGGAAGCTCCGGGTAAGCCGCGACGAAGCCGCCCTCCTCCCGGTCCTCCACGATCTCAAGTCGGTAGGGCATTTGCAGATATTCATTCAAGGTTTTCATTCTTCATTTCCCTCGCTTTCCACAACCTCGCGGACCATTTCCACATAAATTTTCTTGATCGGTTCGTGCTTCGGCACCGTGATCGGGCGGCAGCCGGGCTTCCGAAACGTATAGTGGCTGCTCCCGCCGCGCGGCGCGGTCATCGTGTAGCCATAAAACTCCAAAACGCGCCGCAGCTCCTCAAAACGCAGTTCCTTGGACAACGCGCAGATCTTTTCCAGTAGTTTTTCCCATTTTGACACCCTTACGCCCCCTTTGTGTTTATTATATGTGGTATCGCATTTGGTGTCAAGCATTTTTAAAAAACCGCCCCGGCTGCGCTATGCGCAGCCGGGGCGAACGGCATTTTTTCACAGTCCGATCACGCCGCAGGCGTAGAGAATTTCAAAGAGCGCGGCAAATTGCCGGATGCGGCTATCCTCCAGGAGGCGCTCCATCGGTGGCTCCTCCTCCGTTACAGCGCGATTTTGTCGATGATCTCGTAGCCCGTTTCCGTGACCTTTGAAAACTCGATGCCCGTGACTTCCGCCGTGAACGGAGAAAACATCTCCCGCATCGCACGGCAGACCCGCGGCAGCTCCGTCTGCGGATGATAGAGCAGCGTGATATGCGGGAGCCAGTCGCCGCCGCGCGTCCATGGGTCCAGAAACGCGCCGTACCGCGCCGCGATCTCGTCGTGCAGGCTCAGCAGCGTCCCGCTTTTCTCCGGCAGCGCCGCGATGATGGATGTCGCCTGCAAAACCTCGACTTTTTCAACGCGGACGGAAAAGCGGTTTACGCCTTCCAGCAGCGCCCTGCACCCCGCGGCAAATCCCGCATCGTCCTCCGGCGTGTAAGCCGCGAGTGTGATGTGTCCATACACCGGCGCGGGACGCAGCCCGAAGGCAGCCGCGGCGCCCTGAAGCCCCAGCAGCCGCTCCGTCGCCCCGGCATCCAGCTTCGCGATCACGCACAGCATAGGCGGGTCACTCCCACTCCACGGTGGCGGGGGGCTTGCTTGTGATGTCGTAGACGACGCGGCTGACGGCGCGGACTTCGTTTGTGATGCGGGAGCTGGCGCGCTCCAAGACCTCGTAGGGCAGTCTCGCCCAGTCAGCGGTCATGAAATCGTCCGTTGTGACGGCGCGGAGCGCGACGGTGTAGCCGTAGGTGCGCGCGTCGCCCATGACGCCGACGCTTCTGCCGTTCGTGAGCACGGCGAAATACTGGCTCGCGACGCGGTCCTGTCCGCCCTTCGCCATCTCCTCGCGGAAAATGGCGTCCGTCTCGCGCAGGATGTCCAGCTTTTCGGTCGTGATCTCGCCCAGAATGCGGATGGCGAGACCGGGACCGGGGAAGGGCTGGCGCATCACGAGATAGTCCGGCAGACCCAGCTCGCGGCCGAGCTGACGCACCTCGTCCTTGAAGAGCAGACGCAGCGGCTCCACGATCTCCTTGAAGTCCACATAGTCCGGCAGACCGCCGACATTGTGGTGGCTCTTGATGACGGCGCTCGCGCCGAGGCCGGACTCGATGACGTCCGGGTAAATGGTGCCCTGCGCGAGATAATCGACCTTACCGAGCTTTTTGCTCTCCGCCTCAAACACGCGGATGAACTCCTCGCCGATGATCTTGCGCTTGCGCTCCGGCTCGGTGACGCCGGCGAGCTTTCCAAGAAAGCGCTCCGCCGCGTTCACGCGGATGAAGCGGATATTCCAGCGGGAGAACGCCGCCTCGACCTCGTCGCCCTCGTTTTTGCGCATCAGGCCGTGGTCGACGAACACGCAGGTGAGCTGGCTGCCGACCGCCTCGGCAAGCAGCGCGGCGCAGACGGAGGAGTCCACGCCGCCGCTCAGCGCAAGGAGGACCTTGCCGTCCCCGATCTGCTCGCGCAGCGCGGCGACCGCGGTCTTGCAGTAGCTCTCCATGGTCCAACCGCCCTTGCAGCGGCAGATCTCGAACAAAAAGTTATGCAGCAGCCGTCCGCCGAACTCCGTGTGGGTCACTTCAGGGTGGAACTGCACGCCGTAGAGCCGGCGCGCGGCGTTTTCCATTGCGGCGCAGGGGCAGCTCGCGGTCTTTGCGATGACGGCGAAGCCTGCCGGGACCGTGCGCACATAGTCCGTGTGGCTCATCCAGCAGACGCTCTCCGCCGGAATGTCGCGCAGAAGCGGGCTGTCCGCGGTCTTTTCCAGCGTGACCTTGCCGTATTCGCTGATGCTCCCGGCGGAGCAGATCTCGCCGCCCGCCATCCACGCCATCAGCTGGTGGCCGTAGCAGATGCCGAGCACCGGCACGCCGAGGTCCAGAATGGCGGGGTCAAAATGGGGCGAGGTCTCGTCATAGACGCTGTTGGGACCGCCGGTAAAGATAATGCCGGCGTAGCCCTCGGCGCGAATTTCATCCAGCGTGATCTTGTCGTAGCCGCGGACCTCCGCGAAGACGTGCTGCTCGCGGACGCGGCGGGCGATGAGCTGGTTATACTGCCCGCCGAAGTCCAGCACAAGAATTTTTTCCATAGTATATCGTTCTCCCTCTCGGTGAAAAAAAGTTCAGACGGTGATCTCGGTCTCCGCGCGCTCCACGTCCGCGAGCAGCGGGCGCAGGGTGGTCAGGAAGGCGTCCACCTGTTCGGCGCAGCGACCGGTATAGTTTTCCGGGCGCAGCGTTTCGCGGAGCTCCGCCTCCGTGAGCCCAAGCTCCGGCTCCGCGGCGAGGCGCTCGACGAGGTCGCAGCGCTCGCCCTGCTTCATCCGGGCGGTCGCCTCCATGGAGCAGCGGCGGATGATCTCATGGAGCTTCTGTCGGTCTCCCCCGCGCTTTACGCCCTCCATCATGATGTTTTCGGTGGCGAGGAAGGGCAGATAATCCTCCACGGCGCGCGCGATGACGCGCTCGTTGACGCGCAGCCCTCCGGCGACGTTCTGGACCAGCCGGAGCACCGCGTCCGCGCAGAGGAACGCCTCCGGCAGCGCGATGCGGCGGTTCGCCGAATCGTCCAGCGTGCGTTCGAGCCACTGGCTCGACGCGGTCATCGCGGCATTCTGGGCATCCGCCATCAGATAGCGCGAAAGCGAGCAGATGCGCTCGCAGCGCATGGGGTTGCGCTTATACGCCATGGCGGACGAGCCGATCTGGTGCTCCTCAAAGGGCTCGTCGATCTGGCGGTCATGCTGGAGCAGGCGGATGTCGGACGCGAAGCGGTAAGCGCTCTGCGCAATGGCGGAAAGGCAGCTTAAAATGCGGCTGTCCGTCTTGCGCGGATAGGTCTGGCCGCAGACGTCATAGCAGCGGGCGAAGCCGAACTCCGCGGCGATGCGGCGGTTCATCTCGTCGATCTTCGCGCTGTCCCCGGCGAAGAGGTCGAGGAAGCTCGCCTCCGTGCCAGTCGTGCCGCGGCAGCCGAGGAAGCGGAGGGTGTCCAGCACGAAGTCGAGCTCCTCCAAGTCGCTGCGCAGGTCCTGCATCCAGAGCGTCGCGCGCTTGCCGACCGTGACGGGCTGGGCGGGCTGATAATGCGTGTAGCCGAGCGTCGGCGTCGATTTCCAGCGTTCGGCGAAGTCCGCGAGCGCGGCGAGCGCCTTCAGCAGCTCCCCGCGGAGATAACGCAGCCCCTCGCGGTAGAGGATGAGGTCCGCGTTGTCGGTCACGTAGCAGCTCGTCGCGCCGAGATGGATGATCCCCGCCGCGCCGGGGGCGGCGAGCCCGTAGGCGTAGACATGCGCCATCACGTCGTGGCGCACCTCGCGCTCGCGCGCGGCGGCGGCTTCAAAGTCGATGTCGGTGATATGCGCTTCGAGCTCCGCGACCTGCTCCGGCGTGATCGGAAGGCCGAGCGCGCTCTCCGCGCGCGCCAGCGCGGTCCAGAGGCGGCGCCACGTCTCGATGCGCGTCCGCTGGGAAAAGAGGCGGAGCATATAGTCTGAGGCATAGCGGCTCGCGAGCGGGGACTGATAAGTATCGTTAGCGTTTGCCATTTTTCTTTCCGCCCCTCACTCGACCGTGACGGATTTTGCGAGGTTTTTCGGCTTGTCGATGTCGCAGCCGTTTTCCTTCGCGGTGTAATAAGCGAGCAGCTGCATCGGCACGACGGCGAGCGCCGCGGAGAAGATGGTGCTCACGCGCGGGATGAAGATGGTGTCGTCCGCCTGCGCGACGACGCGGCGGTCGCCTTGGAACGCCACGGCGAGCACGCGCGCGCCGCGCGCCTTGACCTCGATGACGTTGCTGAGCGTTTTGTCCAGAAGCTGCTCGTTGCAGCAGAGAGCGACGACAGGCGTTCCCTCGTCGATGAGGGCGATGGTGCCGTGCTTGAGCTCGCCCGCGGCGTAAGCCTCCGCGTGGATATAGGAGATCTCCTTCATCTTGAGCGCGCCCTCGAGCGCGACCGCCCAGTCGGTGTTTCTGCCGAGAAAGAAGATGGAGCCCGCTCCGGCGAGCGCCTTCGCCGTCTCCGGCAGGGCGTGGTTCAAATCGATCGCCTCCTGAAGCTTCTTCGGGAGGGACGTGAGGTCCGCGAGCAGCGCGGCGCAGCGCGCATCGTCCACGTAGCCGAGTCTGCGCCCGGCGTAGAGCGCGAAGAGGTCCAGCACGGCGAGCTGGGTCGTGTAGCCCTTCGTCGTCGCGACAGCGATCTCCGGACCTGCCCATGTGTAGAGCACGTTGTCCGCCTGCCGCGCGATGGTGCTGCCGACGACATTCACGATCGCGAGCGTCCGCGCGCCGCGGGCGGCGCACTCGCGCATCGCGGCGATGGTGTCCGCCGTCTCGCCGGATTGGGAGAGCACGATGAGCAGGGTATGCTCGTCGATGAGCGGGTCGGAATAGCGCAGCTCGCTCGCGAGCTCCACCTGCACGGGGATGCGGCAGAGCGCTTCGATGGCGTATTTTCCGGAGCAGCCGGCATAGTAAGCCGAGCCGCAGGCGGTGATGACGATCTTGCGGATATCGCGCAGCTCCTCGGCGCTCATGGCGAAGTCGTCCAGCACGATCTCGCCGTCGCGGATGCGCGGCGCGAGCGCCGCTTTGACGGCGCGGGGCTGCTCCATGATCTCCTTGAGCATGAAATGCTCATAGCCGCCCTTCTCGGCGGCTTCGATATCCCATGTGATGCGGCTGACGGTCTTATGCACCTCGCGGCCCGTGCAGTCATAGACGCGGAAGGAGTCCGGCGTCAGCTCCGCGACCTCGCCGTCGTCCAGATAAACGGCGTTTTTCGTGTGGGACACGAGCGCCGTAACGTCCGAGGCGAAGAACATTTCCCCCGCGCCGACGCCCAGAATGAGCGGGCTGTGCTCGCGCACGGCGAAGAGCGTCTCCGGCTTATCGGCGCAGAGAATGCCGAGCGCATAAGAGCCTTCCAGCCGTGCTGCGGTGCGCAGCACGGCTGTTTTGAGGTCGCCGAGGTCATGGTAGTACATCTCGATGAGATGCACCACGACCTCCGTATCCGTCTCGCTGAGGAAGCGGTAGCCCTTGGTTACCAGCTCCTCGCGCAGCGTCGCAAAATTTTCGATGATGCCGTTATGCACAACGGCGAAGCGCCCGTCATTGCTGAGGTGGGGGTGGGCGTTCTCGCCCGTGGGCGCGCCATGGGTCGCCCAGCGGGTATGTCCGATGCCGGCAGAGCCGGGCATGCTGCGCCCGCCGTCCGTGCGCTCGACGAGATTTGCGATGCGGCCGCTGGTCTTTTCCAGCGTAATGCCCTCCGGACCGATGACCGCGATGCCCGCGGAGTCATAGCCCCGGTATTCCTGTCGCTTCAGTCCTTCGAGCAGCAGCGGCGCGGCGGCCTGACGGCCGGTAAAACCAACGATTCCACACATAAGCAGTTAACCTCTCTTGATATAAGCGTCGCGCTCCGGTCCGACGGAGACATAGGTGATATGGCAGCCGACGGCGGACTCGATGCGCTCAATATAGCGCTTGGCGTTCTCCGGGAGCTCCGCCCAAGTCCGCACCGCGGAAATGTCGCACTCCCAGCCGTCCATATACTCGACCACGGGCTTCGCCGCGTCCAGCGCGTCCGGGAACGGGAATTCGTCCGTCTGCTCGCCGTTCACGAGATAGTGGGCACAGACGGGGATCTTTTTCATATAGCTCAGAACGTCCAGCTTCGTGAGGGCGATGTCCGTCGCGCCCTGCATGATGACGCCATAGCGCGTCGCCACGAGGTCGATGGGACCGACGCGGCGGGGTCTGCCGGTCTTGGCGCCGTATTCGTCGCCCGCGTCGCGCAGGGTCTGCGCCTCGTCGCCGGTCCACTCGCAGACGAAGGGTCCCTCGCCCACGCAGGTGGAGTAAGCCTTCACGACGCCGACGACCTGATCGATCTTCGCGGTCGTGAGCCCGGAGCCGACAGGCGCGAAGGCGGCGACGGAGTTCGAGGAGGTCGTGTAGGGGTAAATGCCGCAGTCGAGGTCGCGCAGCGCGCCGAGCTGGGCTTCAAAGAGGATGCGCTTGCCCTTGCTCTGCGCCTCGCGCAGAAAGGCGGCGGTGTTCTGGATATAGGGCTTCAGCTTTTCGCCGTATTCCGTCACCCAGCCGAGGATCTGGTCCATCGTGAACGGCTCCGCGCCGTAAACGCGGGTGAGGATGAGGTTTTTCCACTCCAGCAGCTCCGCTAAGTGCTCCTTCAGGCGCTCAGGGTAGAAAAGCTCGCCGGCGAGAATGGTCTTTTTCTGATACTTGTCGGAGTAAAACGGCGCGATGCCCTGCTTGGTGGAGCCGTATTTCCTGTCCTTCAGGCGGGCTTCCTCCAGTGTGTCGAGCTCACGGTGCCACGGCAGCAGCAGCGAGGCACGCTCGCTGATGCGCAGGTTCTCCGGCGTGATGGGAACGCCCTTTCCGGTAACGGTCTGCATCTCGTTCCAGAGGTTTTCCAGATCAAGCGCGACGCCGTTGCCGAGGATGTTCACGACGCCCGGACGGAAGATGCCGGAGGGCAGCAGGTGCAGCGCGAACTTTCCGTATTCGTTCACGACGGTGTGGCCGGCGTTGCCGCCGCCCTGATAGCGGACGACCACGTCGAAGTGATCCGTGAGCAGGTCCACCATGCGGCCCTTGCCCTCGTCGCCCCAGTTGATGCCTACGATCGCACAATTCGACATTTTTTATTTCTCCTCCATGTTATGAAGTTCAGATTGCAGATTTTTCGGTTTATTTTCCGCTGTCGCCATAGTTCGCGAGGACGCGCGCGGACGGATCGTCCACGGCGCAGCCGGGCCATGCCGGGTTCGGCATCCAGTAGCCCGCGATCATCTCCGCCTGACCGGGGTAGTATTTTTCAAACTTTTCCCGGTAGAGCAGCGACTCCTTCGTGAAGGGCGCGGCATAAGTATATTGCGCCCGCTTTGCATCAAATTCCGCATCGGTGTATTTTCCGGCGGCGAACGCCTTCAGATCGTCCACCATCGAGTGGCCCACCGCGTCGGAAAACGCCGCCTTTTCGCGCCAGAGAATTTCGTCCGGCAGCCAGCCGCCCTCCGCGAAGGCGCGGCGGAGCAGATATTTGCCCTTGCCGTAACGGTTCAGCTTCTTCTCCGGGTCGATCGCGAGGACATAGCTCACGAAATCAAGGTCCCCGAAGGGCACGCGCGCTTCCAGCGAATTGACCGCGATGCAGCGGTCGGCGCGCAGCACGTCGTACATATATAATTCGCGCACGCGCTTTTCGCTCTCGCGCTGGAACTCCGCGGCGGAGGGGGCGAAGTCCGTGTATTTATAGCCGAAGAGCTCGTCTGAAATTTCGCCCGTGAGCAGCACGCGGATGTCGGTGCGCTCGTGGATGGCGCGGCAGACGAGATACATGCCGACGGAGGCGCGGATCGTCGTGATGTCCCACGTTCCGAGCGCGGCGACGACCGGCTCCAGTGCGGCGAGGACATCCTCGCGCGAGATGATGACCTCCGTGTGCTCGCTGCCGAGGTATTCCGCGGCGCGGCGGGCGTATTTGAGGTCAATGGCGTCGGTGTCCATGCCGATGGCGAAGGTGCGGATGGGCTTTTCGCTCCGCCGCGCGGCGATGGCGCAGACGAGCGAGCTGTCCAGCCCGCCGGAGAGCAGAAAGCCGACCTTGGCGTCCGCCACGAGGCGCTTCTCCACCCCGGCGACGAGCCGCTCCCGGATCCCGGCGCACACTTCATCTATGGTATCATAGCAGAACTTTTCGACCTTTGCAATATCCCGATAGCAAACAAATTCGCCGTTTTTCCAGTAATGCCCCGGCGGGAAGGGGCACACTTTTTCACAAAGCCCGACGAGATTTTTCGCCTCACTCGCGAAAAGCATATCCCCCGCGGGGCTGACACCGTAAAAAAGCGGGCGGATGCCGATGGGGTCCCGCGCCGCAATAAACTCTCCCGTCCGCGCGTCATAGAGCACGCATGCAAACTCCGCGTCGAGCATCCGGAACATCTCCGTGCCATACTCGAACCAGAGCGGCAGCAGGATCTCGCAGTCGGACTCGCTTTCGAACACATAGCCCTTCGCCTCAAGCTCCGCGCGCAGCGCGGCGAAGCCGTAAATTTCGCCGTTGCAGACCACATAGCTCCCCTCGCGCTCGAACGGCTGCATGCCGCTCTCGCTGAGGTCCATAATGGCGAGCCGGTGGAACGCCAGAAGTCCCCGCCCGGTGTCAATGACGCGGCTCGCATCCGGTCCGCGCGTGAGGGTCTTTTCAAAGCCCTCTAAAAACAGCTCCCGCGCCGTCCCGACGCCGCAGCAGCCCATGATAGAACACATACCGTCTCCTTTCCCTGAGAAAAATCCAAGGCAAAGCGCCGCGACGCGGCGCTTTGCCACCTTGCTGATAAATAGTCTCGAAAAAATGCTTACATTTTTTCGAAGTTATTCCACGTCCTGCAATGCGTCGTAGCCCTCCTCGCCGGTGCGGACCTTGACGACGTTCTCGACGTCGTAGACGAAGATCTTGCCGTCGCCGATGTGTCCGGTGTAGAGGACGCGTTTCGCCGCTTCGATGACGCTGCGGACCGGGACCTTGCTGACCACGATGTCCACCTGCACCTTCGGCAGCAGGTTCGTCTCCACCTCGACGCCGCGGTAGAGCTCGCTCTTGCCCTTCTGGGCGCCGTAGCCCATCACGTGGGAGACGGTCATGCCCGTGATGCCGAGGGCGCTCATCGCCGCTTTCAGCGGATAGAGCTTTTCCTCGCGGCAGACGATCTCCACCTTCGTGAACTTCGGCGTGCCCTCCGGGTGCGCCGGGCGCGGAACTGCGGGGGCGTCGGCCGCCTCCACCGGGGCGGTCGGCGCGCTGTCGAGCAGCTCCTCCGGCAGCATGGCGATGCCGCCGTAAGCCGTCGGGAGCCCGTGCTCGGAGATGTCGAGCCCCATGATCTCGTCCTCCGCGCTGACGCGCAGACCGACGGTGTGCTTCAGGACCCAGAAGGTGATGGTGATGAGCACGGCGGTATAAGCCGCGACGGAGACGACGCCGAGCGCCTGCACGCCGAGGAAATGCGCCCCGCCGCCGTAGAAAAGTCCCTTTTCGGTGCTGACGCCGGTGGCGAAGAGCCCTGTCAGGATCGTGCCGAGCGCGCCGCAGACGCAGTGGACGCTGACCGCGCCCACGGGGTCGTCCACGCGGGCGACCTTGTCGAAAAACTCGACCGAGAGCACGACGGCGATGCCGAACACGACGCCCATGATCGCCGCGCCGAGCGGCGAGACCGCGTCACAGCCGGCGGTGATGCCGACGAGCCCCGCGAGCGCGGCGTTATAGGTCATGGAGACGTCCGGCTTTTTGTAGCGCACCCACGTGAAGATCAGCGTCGTGACGCAGGCGACGGCGGCGGCGAGGTTCGTGTTGAAAAACACGAGTCCCGCGCTGATGAGGTCGGCGTCGGAGTCCATGCTGACGGTGGACGCGCCGTTGAAGCCGAACCAGCAGAACCAGAGGATGAACACGCCGAGCGCCGCAGCGGTCAGATTGTGACCCAAAATGGCGCGGGGCTTTCCGTTTTTGTCATACTTGCCGATGCGCGGCCCCAGCATCGCCGCGCCGATGAGGGCGCAGATGCCGCCGACCATGTGGACGCAGGTGGAGCCGGCAAAGTCATGGAAGCCGAGCTGTGCGAGCCAGCCGCCGCCCCAGATCCAGTGGCCGGAGATGGGGTAAATGAAAAGCGAGATGACCGCGGAATAGATGCAGTAAGCGGAGAATTTTGTCCGCTCCGCCATCGCACCGGAGACGATCGTCGCGCTCGTGGCGCAGAAGACGGTCTGGAAAATGGCGTAAGCCCAGAGCGGCACGCCCTCCGGCAAAATGGCGCTGTAATCACCCATGATGAGCGGGTCGATCTTCCCGAAAAGCGCCGTTCCGGTCCCGAACATCACGCCGAAGCCGAACAGCCAGAAGCAGGGCGTCCCGATGCAGAAGTCCATCAGGTTTTTCATCAGGATATTGCCCGTGTTCTTCGCGCGGGTAAAGCCCGCCTCGCACATGGAAAAGCCCGCCTGCATAAAAAACACCAGCGCCGCGCCAAGCAGCACCCAGATCGTGTTGACAGCACTGTAAGTCATAAATCAACCCTCCGATCGAAGCAGCTCCGCGTAAGTCGGGAACGGCCAGCAGTCGCGGGCGGTGACGGTCTCGGCTTCGTCGCAGACGGCGCGCAACTCGGTCATCTCCGGCAGCACGCAGTCGCGGATGGCGGCAGCCTCCTCCGCCGCGTCCTCGGCGCTGTGGAGCCCGATGAGCGTCCGCTCCAGCTTCTCCGTGCGCTCGGAAACGGCGTCCGTCAGCGCGCTCATGCGCTCGACGAGGCGCTTTTCATAGCCGCAGCCGAGCTCCGGAACGAGCGCCTTCTTCTTCGCCGCAGCCTCCGCGGTGCGGGCGGTGAAGGTCTCCATCGCGGGCAGGATCTGGCGGCGGGCCATGTCGGTCATGGTGTTCGCCTCGATGACGACGGTCTTGCAGTAATTTTCCAGCGTGATCTCATAGCGGGAGCGCAGCTCCGCGAGGGAGTAGACGCCGAGCCCGGTGAGCATATCGACGTTTTTCTTGTCCAGCAGCGTCGCCACGGCGTCCGGCGTGGTGCGCAGGTTGAGCAGCCCGCGCTCCTCCGTCGCCTCGCGGATCCAAGTCTCGTCGTAGCCGTTACCGTTGAAGATGATGCGCTTATGCGCCTTGATGATGCCGCGGATGAGCTCGTGGAGCGCGGTCTGGAAGTCCGCCGCGCCTTCGAGCGTGTCAGCGAATTTCCGCAGCGTGTCCGCCACGGCGGAGTTGAGCATAATATTCGCGCAGGCGATGGAGTTCGAGGAGCCGAGCATACGGAACTCGAACTTGTTGCCCGTGAAGGCGAAGGGGCTCGTGCGGTTGCGGTCCGTCGTGTCGCGCGTGAAGCGCGGGAGCGTGTGGACGCCGAGCTTCATGACGGTCCTCTCCGCGGCGGAGTAAGGCGCGTCGCGCTCGATGGCCTCCAGCACGGCGGTCAGTTCGTCGCCGAGGAAGATGCTGACGACGGCGGGAGGCGCCTCGTTCGCGCCGAGACGGTGGTCGTTGCCCGCGGTCGCGACGGAGAGACGGAGCAGGTCCTGATAATCGTCCACGGCGGCGATGACGGCGCAGAGGAACAGCAGGAACTGGGCGTTTTCATGCGGCGTGTCGCCGGGGGTCAGGAGGTTCACGCCCGTGTCCGTCGCCATGGACCAGTTGTTGTGCTTGCCGGAGCCGTTGACGCCGGCGAAGGGCTTTTCGTGC
Source organism: Ruminococcus bicirculans (ex Wegman et al. 2014) (assembly GCA_963649145.1). Classification (GTDB taxonomy): domain Bacteria; phylum Bacillota; class Clostridia; order Oscillospirales; family Oscillospiraceae; genus SVKR01. The sequence continues at coordinate 34,796 of CAVJGI010000004.1, forward strand.
AGCAGGCAGACGAGCCCGTGCTTCGCCGCAACGCGCTGCATGATCTCCATCGTGAGCTGGTTGTGGTCGGTGGCGATGTTCGTCGTGGTATAGATGGGCGCGAGCTCATGCTGCGCCGGGGCGACCTCGTTGTGCTCGGTCTTTGCGAGGATGCCGAGCTTCCAGAGCTCCTCGTTCAGGTCGTCCATAAACGCCTGCACGCGCGGCTTGATGACGCCGAAATAGTGGTCGTCGAGCTCCTGTCCCTTCGGCGGCTTTGCGCCGAAGAGCGTGCGCCCCGTGGTCATAAGGTCGAGCCGCTTTTCATATAGCGCGCGGTCGACAAGGAAATACTCCTGCTCCGGACCGACGGAAGTGGTCACGCGGGCGACGTCGCCGTTGCCGAAGAGCTTCAGCACGCGCAGCGCCTGACGGTTCAGCGCCTCCATGGAGCGCAGCAGCGGGGTCTTCTTGTCCAGCGCCTCGCCGCTGTAGGAGCAGAACGCCGTCGGGATGCAGAGGGTCTTGCCCTTGATGAAGGCGAAGCTCGTCGGGTCCCACGCCGTGTAGCCGCGCGCTTCAAACGTTGCGCGCAGACCGCCGGAGGGGAAGCTGGAGGCGTCCGGCTCGCCCTTGATAAGCTCCTTGCCGGAAAACTCCATGATGACCCCGCCGTCCGGCGCGGGGGTGATAAAGCTGTCGTGCTTCTCCGCGGTGATGCCGGTCAGCGGCTGGAACCAGTGGGTGAAGTGGGTCGCGCCATGCTCCACCGCCCAGTCGCGCATCGCGCCCGCCACGGCGTTCGCGACGGTGAGGTCCAGATCCTTGCCCTGTCGGATGGTCTGCTTGAGGGAACGGTAAATATTCCCCGGCAGCCTCGCTTTCATCACGCGCTCGTCAAAAACCAGACTTCCAAACATTTCAGGTACGGCAGACATAGAACAAAACACCCTTTCAAAAAAATTTTTAAAACAAAAAAGAGACCCCGGTGCGGAGGGGCGAAAAGCCCTACCGAGACGCCGTTGTCTCAATATGCGAGCCAATATACACCCCCTTTCCGCGCTTGTCAAGCCCCTTTTTGCAAATTTTGTGCAGATTTTCGATTGACAGCGGCGGTGGGAAAAAGGTATCATTTGGGACATGAAAATTTGTATCCGGGAGGGTGCGCGGGAATGAAATACACGAAGGATGAGGTCCTGCAATATGTCGCGGAGGAGGATGTAAAATTCATCCGCCTCGCTTTCTGCGACGTGTTCGGGCGGCAGAAAAACGTCGCGATATTGCCGACGGAGCTGCCCCGCGCGTTCCGCCACGGTATTGCGATCGACGCCTCCGCCATCGCCGGCTTCGGCGGCGCGGTGCGCTCGGACCTGCTGCTCCACCCCGACCCGGCGACGCTGACAGGTCTGCCGTGGCGCTCGGAAAACGGCAGCGTCGTGCGCATGTTCTGCACGGTCGCCCACCCGGACGGCAGGGTGCTGGAGAGCGACTCCCGCGCCGTTTTGCAGCGCGCCGTGGAGGACGCCGCCGCCGCGGGGCTCCGCTTTGCCTTCGGCGCGGAGATGGAGTTTTATCTCTTCCGCACGGACGAGCACGGCGACGCGACGCGCGAGCCGATCGACCGCGCGGGCTATATGGACATCGCCCCCGGCGACCGGGGCGAGAACATCCGGCGCGAGATCTGCCTGACGCTCAGTCAGATGGGCTTCCAGCCGGAGTCGAGCCACCACGAGGAGGGCCCCGGCCAGAACGAGATCGACTTCCGCTACGCCGAGCCCCTCGCCGCGGCGGACGACGCGATCACCTTCCGCTCCGTCGTGCGCACCATCGCCGCGCGCAGCGGGCTCGCGGCGGACTTTTCGCCGAAGCCCCTCCCCGGCGAGCCCGGCAGCGGCATGCACGTCAACCTCTCCGTCCGCAGCGACGACGGTGCGGACGTGACGGACCGCGTCATCGCCGGCATTTTAGCGCACATCCGGGAGATGACGGTGTTTTTCAACACCGCCGAGGAGTCCTATGCCCGGCTCGGCAGCCGCAAGGCGCCGCGCTATGTCTCGTGGTCGAGCGAGAACCGCTCCCAGCTCATCCGCATCCCCGCAGCCCCGGCGGACGCGCCGCGCGCGGAGCTGCGCTCGCCGGACCCGCTCTGCAATCCCTATCTCGCCTTCGCGCTGCTCATCCGCGCGGGGATGGACGGCGTGGAGCGCGCGCTCACGCTGCCGCCCGCGGCGGATCTGAACCTCTTCTCCGCCCCGCCGGAGGTGACGGCGCAGTTCGAGACCCTGCCCGCCTCGCTCGCCGAGGCGAAGGCCCTCGCCGCGGCAAGCGAATTTGTCCGCGCCGCGCTGCCTGCCGAGATCGTAGACGCTTATTGCCTGTAACGCACCGCGACTAAAGCATGGGAGGAGGGGGCAGAATGGTGTTCCGGGAGCGCACTTACAGCGTGCTGCTGGTTTCCGCCGCGGAAAAATTCAATCAGACGACGCTGGCGCTGCTGCCTCCGACGGACTATCACCCCGTGACGGTGGCGGGGTCAGCGGGCGAAGCGCGCCGCGCGATGAACGGGGTGCAGTTTGACCTCGTGCTCGTCAACGCGCCGCTGCCGGACGAGTTCGGCTCCCATTTCGCCGAGGACGTCTGCGCCCGCGGCGGGGCGGGCGTGCTGCTTTTCGTGCGCGCGGAGCTCTATGACGACGTGTGCGCGCGGGTGACGGACTCCGGCGTGATGGTGCTCTCCAAGCCGACGAGCACCCAGACGGTCACGCAGACGCTGCGCATGCTCTGCGCCGCGCGCGAGCGGCTGCGCCGCATGGAGGAAAAGCAGGCGACCGTGGACGAAAAAATCCGCGAGATCCGCCTTGTGAACCGCGCGAAGTGGCTGCTCATCGAATGCCTCGGCATGACGGAAGCCGACGCCCACCGCTATATCGAAAAGCAGTCCATGGACCTGCGCCAGACCCGGCGCGAGGCGGCGGAGAATATCATAAAAACTTATTCCTGATCGCGAAAAAACTGTTGACAAGCGCACCCTTCCGGAGTAAGATAGCCAAGTTGAACAAAGGCGTTCATCCGGGAGCTGCAAGCCCCCTTGGATGAGCGTCTCTTTTTTTGTTGGAGGATGGATGAAAATGACGAAGTATATTTTTGTGACCGGCGGCGTTGTGTCCGGTCTGGGCAAGGGCATCACGGCGGCGTCCCTCGGACGGCTGCTCAAAATGCGCGGTCTGCGCGTCGCGGCGCAGAAGCTCGACCCTTACATCAATGTCGACCCCGGCACCATGAGCCCCTATCAGCACGGCGAGGTCTACGTCACGGAGGACGGCGCGGAGACCGACCTCGACCTCGGCCACTACGAGCGCTTCATCGACGAGGATCTGAACAAATACTCCAACCTCACCACGGGCAAGGTTTACTGGAACGTGCTGAACAAGGAGCGGCGCGGCGAGTATCTCGGCTCCACGGTGCAGGTCATCCCCCACATCACGAACGAGATCAAGGAGTTCGTCTACCGCGTCGGCCGCCAGACGGACGCGGATGTCGTCATCACGGAGATCGGCGGCACCATCGGCGACATCGAGAGCCAGCCCTTCATCGAGGCGGTGCGCCAGATCTCGCTGGAGGTCGGGCGGGAAAACAGCCTTTTCATCCACGTTACGCTTGTGCCCTATCTGCGCGGCAGCAACGAACATAAGAGCAAGCCGACCCAGCACTCCGTCAAGGAGCTTCAGGGCCTCGGCGTCACGCCGGACATCATCATCCTGCGCAGCGACGAGCCGATCACGGACGCCGGCATTTTCCAGAAGATCGCGCTGTTCTGCAACGTGAAGCCCGACTGCGTGATCGAAAACCGCACCATCGACTGCCTTTACGCCGCGCCGCTGATGCTGGAGGAATCGAACTTCTCCGGCGTCGTCTGCCGCGAGCTGGGGCTGGATGTCCCCGCGCCGGATATGGCGGAGTGGACCGCAATGGTCGAGCGCATCCGCAATCCGGAGGGCGAGGTCTGCATCGCCATCGTCGGCAAATATACCCAGCTCCATGACGCCTATCTCTCCGTCGCCGAAGCCCTGCGCCACGCGGGGTCCGCGGACGGCGCGAGCGTCGACATCCGCTGGATCGACTCCGAGACCGTCACGGCGGAAAACGCCGCGTCGGTGTTCGCCGGGGTGGACGGCATTTTGGTCCCCGGCGGCTTCGGCAGCCGCGGCATCGAGGGCATGGTCGCCGCCGCGCATTACGCGCGGACAAGCGGCGTGCCCTACTTCGGCATCTGCCTCGGCATGCAGGTCGCGGTCATCGAGTTTGCGCGCCACGCCGCCGGGATCGCGGATGCCAATTCCGGCGAATTTGACGAGCTCTGCGCCCACAAGGTCATCGACTTTATGCCCGGCCAGAGCGACGAGATCGACAAGGGCGGCACGCTCCGCCTCGGCGCTTACCCCTGCGACATCGCGCCGGGGACGACGATGGAGCGCTGCTACGGCGCGCAGCACATCTCCGAGCGCCACCGCCACCGCTATGAATTCAATAATGACTACCGCGCGGCGCTGACCGCAGCGGGACTGACGCTGAGCGGTCTCAGCCCGGACGGGCGTCTTGTCGAGACCGTGGAGCTCACGGACCGCCCGTTTTATGTCGGCGTGCAGTACCATCCGGAGTTCAAATCCCGCCCGAACCGCCCGCACCCGCTCTTCAAGGGCTTCGTCGCCGCGGCGATGGCGCGGCGCGCGGGGGCCGGAAAATGAGCGCGGGACTGACGCCGCGCGAAAAGCTGGCACTCTGGCTGGCGAAGGCGGCGCGGCGCGCGCTGCGGCTGCTGGGCCGCGGCGGGACGAATTTTCCCGGTGAGCTCGCCGTGAAGATCGCGCCGGAGCTGCTCGGAAAGCTCGCCCGCGGCGTAGACATTGCCGCCGTCAGCGGCACGAACGGAAAAACGACCTGCTGCCGCGTGCTGGCGCAGGCGTATGCCGACGCGGGGACACCCTGCCTCGCGAACCGCTCCGGGGCGAATCTGCTCGCCGGGATCACGGCGGAGTTCGCTGCGGCGGCGCATCTCTCCGGAAAGCCGAAATACCGCAAGGCGGTCATCGAGTGCGACGAGGCAGCGGCGAAGACCGTTTTCCGCCTTTTGCAGCCGCGCGTCATTCTCTACACCAACGTTTTCCGCGACCAGCTCGACCGCTACGGCGAGGTGACGCACACGCTGGAGAACCTGCGCTTTGCGGCGTCGCAGGCGCCGGACGCCGTGCTCTGTCTGAACGCGGACGATTCCCTGCTCGCCTCGCTCGCGGACGCGCTGCCGAACGAGACGCGCTTTTACGGCGTGGACGCGGCGCTGCCCGGCGCGGAGACGGCGGACGAGCTCTCCGACGCGCGCTTCTGCATCCGCTGCCGCACCCCGTATGAATATGACCGCCGGACCTACGCCCACCTCGGCGCTTACCGCTGCCCGCACTGCGGCTACCGCCGCCCGGAGCCGGACGTCGCGGTTACGGCGGCGTCGCCGGACGCGGAGGGCAGCGATCTGACGCTGCACATCGGGGACGCGGAAATTTCCGCGCGCTTCCCGCTCCCCGCGGCTTACAATATCTATAATGCCGCAGCCTCCGCCGCGGCGCTCAGCGCGCTGGGCTTTGCGCCCGCGGCGGTCAAAGCGGCGCTGGAGGGTGCGTCCTGCGGCTTCGGGCGTCTGGAGCGCTTCGCCCTCGGCGGCGGGGTGCAGATGATCCTCGTGAAAAACCCCGCGGGCTTCAATCAGGTCCTGCGCTATCTCGGCACGCGCGCGGAGCCCTTCCGTCTCTGCCTTGCGCTGAGTGACCGCGCTGCGGACGGGACGGACATCTCTTGGATCTGGGACGTGGACTTTGAGTCCCTCGCGGGGTCCCAAGACCGCATTGCGGAGCTCATCCTCTCCGGCACGCGCGCGGAGGAGCTGTTGCTGCGGCTGAAATACGCGGGGGTGGACGTCTCCGGTGCCAAGATCGAGCGCGGCGGCGCGGCGCTGACGGCGCTCCTCGCCGCCGGGGACACGCCTGCGGTGGTCGTTCCGACCTACACGGCGATGATGGCGCTGCGCCCCCATCTTGCGAAAGCGGCGGGCAAGGGCGAATTCTGGGAGTGAGGCTGCGATGGAACTGAAGATCTGTCATTTATACCCCGAAGCGCTGAACCTTTACGGCGACCGGGGCAACATTCTCTGCCTTCAGCGGCGCTGCGCGTGGCGCGGCATTGACTGCACGGTCACGCCGCTGCCCGCGGGCGAAACGGCGCGCTTTGCGGATTTCGACCTCTTTTTCCTCGGCGGCGGGCAGGATTTCGAGCAGGAGGTGCTCCTGCGCGACCTCGCCGGGGGCAAGGCGCGCGAGCTGCGCGAGGCGGCGGCGGACGGCAAGGCGATCCTCGCCGTCTGCGGCGGCTACCAGATGCTGGGGAGCTATTACCGCACCTGGGACGGTCACCAGCTCGACTATACCGGCGCGGTGGACCTCTATACCGTCGGCGCAAAGGAGCGCATCATCGGCAATTTTGTCTTCCGCTGCCCGCCGGAGAGCGGCGGCGGGACCGTCGTCGGCTTTGAAAACCACAGCGGCCGCACCTATCTGGGCGAGGGCGTCGCCCCGCTCGGCACCGTGGTGCATGGCGGCGGCAACAACGGCTGCGACGGCACCGAGGGCGTCCGCTGGCGCAATGTGTTCGGCACCTACAGCCACGGTCCCGTCCTGCCGAAAAACCCGGACCTCTGCGATGCGCTGCTGCTCGCCGCGCTGCGCCGGCGCTACGGTGAGGGCGTCTCGCTCGATCCCCTGCCGGACGCAGAGGAGCGCCGCGCCCACGACGCTGCGGAGGCGGAAATAGAGAATTTCGCCAAAAATTCCCGCCGTAAGAGCGCGAAAATTTGACTTGACAAAGCGCGAAAAGCGTGGTTTAATGCAGTAAACCGTTGAGGGTGAGTGAGTAAGCACCGAGTTTTTTCCTCAAAGAGAGCCGCGGAGGGTGAGATCGCGGCAGGAAATGCGGCGCCGAATGGACATCCGAGGGCGAGCGGAAAGGATGCTTTGCGAAAAGCCTCCGAGTATGTGAGACGGAGAAGGCGCTCCGTGAGCAAACGCCGGCATATCGATGAGTATGCGCAAAGTGGGCGCGCGGGAAACGCGCCAAGCCGGGTGGCACCGCAGGATGATTTGTTTTACCAAGATCCTGTCCCAGCGAAAAGACGAGCATCTTTTCGCTGCGGACGGGATCTTTTGTTTTTCCCCGAAAGAAAGGACATAATGGCTATGAAGCTTTACACCAGACGATGGCGGCGATGGCGTCCCTATTCCAACCGTCACACACCAAATTCAAACAACAACTCAATGACATAAAAAGAAAGGAAATTTGTCACCATGAAAAAGTCTCTGAAAAAGCTCTTCGCCGGCGCGCTTGCCGCCGTTTCCCTCCTCGCCCTCGCCGCCTGCGGCGGCGCCTCCGCCCCCAAGACGAGCGACACGCCGAAGGCCGACGACACCAAGACCTACAAGATCGGGCTCTGCAACTATGTTGACGACGCCTCGCTCAACCAGATCGTGGACAACATCCGCACCCGCCTCGGCGAGATCGGCGAGGACAAGGGCGTCAGCTTCGAGATCCTCTACGACAACTGCAACGCGGATGCAAACGTTCTGAGCCAGATCGTCGCGAACTTTCAGGCGGACGACGTTGACCTGATGATCGGCGTCGCGACCCCGGTCGCCATCGCGATGCAGACCGCGACCGAGGGCACGGAGACCCCCGTCGTGTTCTCCGCCGTCTCCGATCCTCTCTCCGCCGGGCTCGTCGAGAGCCTCGAAGCTCCCGGCGCGAACATCACCGGCACCTCCGACTATCTGGACACCGCGAGCGTCATGAACCTCATCTTCGCGCAGGACCCGGACGCCGATATGATCGGTCTGCTCTATAACGTCGGTCAGGACTCCTCCACCACCCCGATCGCGGCGGCGAAGGCGTATCTGGACGACAAGGGCGTCGCCTACAAGGAATACACCGGCACGACCGTGGACGAGATCATCCTCGCGGCGCAGGCTGCCGCCGCCGACGGCGTGGACGCCGTTTTCACCCCGACGGACAACACCGTCATGACCGCGGAGCTCTCCATCTATGAGCTGCTCGCCGAGGCGGGCGTTCCGCACTACACCGGCGCAGACTCCTTTGCGCTCAACGGCGCGTTCCTCGGCTACGGCGTCGATTACGCGAACCTCGGCGCCCAGACCGCAGACATGGTCGCCGAGATCCTGCTCGACGGCAAAGCCCCCGCTTCCCTCGCCGTCAAGACCTTCGATAACGGCACCGCCACCGTCAACACTGAGACCTGCGCCGCCCTCGGTCTCGACTACGACACGGTTGCAAAAACCTTCGCCCCGTTCTGCACCAAGGTGCAGCCGATCCAGACGGCAGAGAGCTTCGAGTAATTCGACCGCGCGATACTTATTATACTTAAGACAGGAGGACATCCCCTATGTCCGCTTCCGCGATACTCGGCCTTGTTCAGACGGCGCTGGAGCTGGGGCTCATCAGTGCGCTGACGGTGCTGGCGCTTTATCTCAGCTATTCCATGCTCAACGTCTGCGACCTCTCCACGGACGGCTGCTTTACGCTCGGCGCGGCGGTCGGCGCGGTGGTGGCGATCTCCGGCCACCCTTACCTCGCCATCCTCGCCGCGATGGGCGCGGGCATCGTCTCCGGCTTCGTCGTCTCGTTCTTGCAGACGCGCATGGGCATCAACAGCCTGCTCGCCGGCATCATCGTCAACACCGGGCTTTACTCCATCAATATCGCCGTCATGGGCGGCTCCTCCCTGCTCAACATGAATAAGACCGAGACCGTGTTCACCAAGGTGCAGGCGCTGCTCAAGGGCAGCGCCCTCGCCGGGCAGTATAAGCTGCTCGTCGCGCTCGCGGCGGTGGTGCTCGTCGTGCTGTTTCTCTCGTTTTTCCTGCGGACGCGGCTCGGCCTCGCCATCCGCGCCACGGGCAACAACCCGGACATGGTGCGCTCGTCGTCCATCAACCCCGTGTTCACGACGACGGTCGGGCTCTGCATCGCGAACGCATTCACGGCGCTCTCCGGCTGCCTGCTCGCCCAGAGCCAGAAATCCGTCAACATCGACATCGGCACCGGCATGGTCACGATCGCGCTCGCCTCGCTGCTCATCGGCGCGATCTTCCCCGGCAAGCGCAGCGTAACGCTGCGCGCCGTCGGCGCGGTGCTCGGCGCGATCATCTTCCGCTTGGTCTACACCGTGGCGCTGCGCTTCGATATGCCCGCGAGCATGCTGAAGCTCGTGAGCTCCGTCATCGTCATCATCGCGATCTCCGGACCCTATCTGAAGGGACAGCTCCCGCTGCTGCGCCGCCGGATGGAAGCCCGGAACGGAAAGGAGGGCGGAGAGAATGCTTGAGCTGCGGCATATTTCCAAGACCTTTTACTCCGGCACCGGCGACGCCAAGCGTGCGCTGAATGATCTGACCCTCTCCGTCCCGGACGGCGACTTCATCGCCATCATCGGCGCAAACGGCGCGGGCAAGAGCACGCTTTTCAACGCCATCTGCGGTGACTTTCTGACCGATTCCGGCACGATCGAGCTGGACGGGCAGGACATCACGCTCCTCCCCTCCCACCGCCGCGCCAAGATGATCGGGCGGCTTTTTCAGGACCCGATGCGCGGCAGCGCGCCGGGGATGAGCATCGAGGAAAACCTCGCCCTCGCCGCGGGGCACGGCGGCTGGCTCAGCCGCGTCTCCGCCGCGGACCGCGCCGCCTTCCGCGACCGGCTCGCGCTGCTCGATATGGGTCTGGAGGACCGGATGAAGCAGCCTGTCGGCCTGCTCTCCGGCGGCCAGCGTCAGGCGCTGACGCTGATGATGGCGACCTTCCGCCCGCCGAAGCTGCTGCTGCTCGACGAGCACACCGCGGCGCTGGACCCCGGCACGGCGGAAAAGGTGCTCTCGCTCACAAAGCAGATCGTCGCGGAAAACCGCCTCACCTGCCTGATGATCACACACAACATGCAGTCGGCGCTGGAGCTCGGCACCCGCACCATCATGATGGACGCCGGCACGATCATCTTCGACGCAGCCGGAGAAAAGCGCCGCGGCCTCACCGTCGCCGACCTCCTCGCCCAGTTCAAAAAGAACTCCGGCAAGAATCTCGACAACGACCGCATGCTGCTGACTTGAAAAAGATTAGAAACCGGGCAGAGCCAAAAGGCTCTGCCCGGTTCCTTTTTGGGGGGATTCCGCGTTGAAGAGAGGGGAGAAAAAATGAGAAAATCGTTTATTTCCCGGCGTAAAGGATGGCGCGGGGCATCGTTTCCATCTCCTTGACGAGCTCGCCGAGCTCGCCGAAGCGGATGCAGTTCGTCATGCAGTGGTGAACGCAGCTCGGCACGGTGTCCTCGCCGGAGGCGATGCGCCCGGCGCAGAGGGTGCAGAGATCGGTGGGATAGGGTGCGAACTCGACCATCACCTTGCCGTTCGGCTCGGTGTAGATCATCTCGTTCACCTTAATGCCCCACGTGTCCGCGTCGAAATGGTTCTCCTGCTTGCACGCGACGGTGCAGGCGAAGCAGCCCACGCAGTACTGGGCGTCAAAAAGCAGTCCGTATTTGCTCATTATTTATAGCCCTCCTGAAAATCGGCGTTGTCCGCGTAGGCAGGCGGCGTCATCGGTCCCTCGCCGGGCTCGATCTTGCGCAGACGGCAGAGCGTGGTCTTATATGCGCCGCCGCCGTAGCCGCTGGATGCCTGCGTGTCGTTCGGGATGATGAGGTTGATCTGGTTTTCCCAAGCCTTGAAGTAGCTCGGTCCCTTGCCCTCCGCCTCCGGGATCCACCAGCCGTGGGGCGCGCTGACCGTCTTGGGGTGCATGGAGGGGTTGGACTTGACCTTGCGGCGGATGCGGCCGCGGTCGTTTTCCACCCAGATCCACTCGCCGTCGTCAATGCCGAGCTTTTTCAGCACGGAGGGATGGACCTCCACGACGGGGAACGGGTCGCAGGCGCGCAGCCACGGGATGTTGCGGTGCTCGGAGTGGAAATACACCGGGCTGCGCCGTCCGGAGACGAGCACGAGCGGGTATTTCTGACCCAGCTCCGGCGTGCGGACCTCGCTTTCGGGCGGCTCGACGTAAAACGGCAGCGGGTCGAGCCCGAATTTTTCGTGCTGGGTCGCATAGAGCTCCACCTTGCCGGTCGGGGTGCGGAAGCCGGGCTTGCCGTCCGGACGCAGCACGCCGCGCTCATAGCGGCGGTAAGGCACGGAGCAGTCGGACATATCCTCCGGGTCCGGATAGACCCAGCCGCCATGCTCCTTCGAGAGCTTTTCGTATGTCATGCCGCAGGGCTTCATGCGCTCGTTGGCGTAGGCTTGGAAGTTCGGATACTTCTTCGCGAGCTCCGGGTTGAAGCGCCCGGCGAGCTCCAGATTGATCTCCCAGTCGGAGCGGCACTCGCCGATGCGGACGGCGGGCTGGATGATCTGGAGCGGCACATACCATGCGCGCCAGCTCTCCTTCTCCGCGAAGGTGGCGACGGGCAGGATGATGTCCGCGACCGCCATCGTCGTCGGGTTCGGCAGGGAGTCGACGACAACGTTGAACTCCATGTTCATCAGCGCCTTGTAGTGCTTGTTCATGTTCGCGCTCTGACCGCCGATGAGGTTCGCGGTCTGGATCCACGCCGCCTTGATGGGATAGGGCTCGCCGGAGATCATCTGCTCCACGGCGACGTCCGGCTGCGCCCAGCCGCGGAAGTTCGCGAGGTAGGGGTAGCGGTCCGCGCCGCAGCGCTTTTTGTTGATCATTTCCATGATCCCCTCGCCGTACATGTCCTTCATCTGGTGCGTGTCGTAAGGATACTGCGTCAGACCGAAGGCGGGGCGGGCGATGACGTTGCCGCCGGAGACGTCGAGGTTGCCGGTGATGCACCAGAGGTCGGCGATCGCCTGCGCGACCGTGGTGCCCTCCGGGCACATGTCGATGGGCACTCCCCACTGGATGGCGGAGGGGCTGTTCGTGGCGTAAGCCTTCGTTGCCTCGTAGATGACGTTCTCCGGGATCCACGTGATCTTACTCACCTTATCGAGCGGATACTCCTTCGCGCGCTCGGCGAGCTTGTCGAAGCCGTAGCACCACTTTTCCACGAACTCGTGGTCATACCAGTCGTTTTCGATGATAAGGTTGATCATGCCGAGCGCCAGCGCCGCGTCCGTACCGGGGCGGATCTGGAGAAAATGCTCGGCGTGGGAGGCGAAGTAGGTCCAGCGCGGGTCGATGCAGATGATCTTGCTGCCGCGCTTCATGCAGTCAACGACCCATGTACCCATAAAACCGTCCGGGCAGCCGACGCCGGGGTTCTGGCCCCAGATGACGATATACTTCGGCACCTCCCAGCGCGGATCGTCGTAGCGCTTTTCAAAAAACTGGGAACAGTCGGCGACGCAGGGGTCGCCATGGACCATGCTCATAGCTCCGAGGCGCGGTGTATAGCAGGACTGACCCGCGAGACCGAGCTGGCACCAGTTCGGGCTGCCGTAAGCATAGCAGAGGTAAGAGATCGGGCCGCCGATATCGCGCCCGGTGCCCTGCACGAAGATGACGGACTCCGGTCCGAAATCGCGCTTGAGCTGCTTGAACTTCTTCTCGATGATGTCGAACGCCTCGTCCCATGTGATGTGCTCGAACTCGCCGCTGCCGCGCTCGCCGACGCGCTTCATCGGGTAAAGGAAGCGGTCCTTGTGGTAAAGATACTGCGTCATGGCGAGCAGACGCGAGCAGCTGCGCCCCTGGTTCCACGGATGGCAGGTGTCGCCCTCCACCTTGACGACCTTGCCGTCCTTGACGTAGATCTTTGCGCCGCAGCCGCCGTGACAGCCGGGGCCGGGTGACCAGACCGTGGTATTTACGATCTCATCGTATTTTTCATTCAGATCAGACATTGCTTTTCCTCCTTGTATAATACCCAACGAAGGAAAGGTTGGATAAAAGATGTATAATGAGTGA
>CAVJGI010000005.1:0-44563 GCA_963649145.1 Ruminococcus bicirculans (ex Wegman et al. 2014)
CCTTCAGGAGGTCGTGGACCTCATCAACCAGAGGCCGAGAAAAATCTTCGACTGGCTCTCCCCAGCCGAACTTGCGGGGGTTGCACTTGGTTGACTTTCTGCCGGCTTCAAAAGGGTGCCGCTTCGCGGCGTTATTTTTTGATGAGACTTGTCCCCGTCATCTCAGCCGGTTTCTCATACCCCATCAGCTCCAGCATAGTCGGCGCGATGTCCGCGAGGCGGCCGGGGCGGAGGGTTACGTTTGTGCCGACGGCGATGAAGGGCACGGGGTTTGTCGTGTGGGCGGTGTTGACCGTTCCGTCCGGGCTGCGCATGCAGTCGGCGTTGCCGTGGTCGGCGGTGATGAGCGTCACGCCGCCCATCGCGCTCACGGCGTCCGCGATGCGTCCGACACACTCGTCCACGGTCTCGACCGCCTTGACCGCCGCCTCCATCACGCCCGTATGACCCACCATGTCGCAGTTTGCGAGGTTGCAGATCACCATGTCATACTCCCCGCTCAGGATGCGCTTCACGCACTCGTCCGTGACGGCGCGGGCACTCATCTCCGGCACGAGGTCGTAGGTCGGAAATTCGCGCGGCGAGGGGACCAGCACGCGGTCCTCGCCGGGGAAGACCTTTTCGACGCCGCCGTTGAAGAAAAAGGTCACGTGGGCATATTTCTCCGTCTCCGCGATGCGGAGCTGGCGGAGCCCAAGCTCGCTCACGAAGCCGCCGAGCGTGTTCTCGATCGGCTCCGGCGGGAAGGCGATGGGCAGGGGCAGCGCCTCGTCATACTGCGTCGTGCAGACGTAGGCAAGGTCCAGCGGCTGCGTGTCCATCTCCGCGTCCGCAGGCAGATGACCGGTGAGCGCCCAAGTGATCTCCCGCGCGCGGTCGGGGCGGAAATTCGCGAAAATGACGCTGTCGCCCGGCGCGATGAGCCCGCTGCGGTCGCAGACGACGGGCTCGACAAATTCGTCCGTGACGCCCGCGGCGTAGCTTTGCTCCACCGCCGCCGCGCCGTCCGGATTCTGCGTACCCTCGCCGCGCACGAGCGCGTTATAGGCGCGCTGCACGCGGTCCCAGCGCTTGTCGCGGTCCATGGCGTAAAACCTGCCCTGCACGGTGGCAAGAGCGCCGACGCCGAGCGCGGCGCACTTTTCCTCCAGCGCGCGGACAAAGCCGAGCCCGCTCGTGGGCGCGACGTCGCGCCCGTCCAAGAATGCGTGGACATAAACGCGGCTGAGCCCTTCGCGCTTTGCGAGCTCCAGCAGCGCAAAAATGTGGTCGATGTGGCTGTGGACGCCGCCGTTTGAGAGCAGACCGAGGATATGCAGCGCCGCGCCGCGCTCCCGCGCGCGGTGCGCCGCGGCGAGGTAGGCTTCGTTTTGGAAAAAGCTGCCGTCCGCGACGGCGTTCGTGATGCGCGGCAGGTCCTGAAACACGACGCGGCCCGCGCCGATGTTCGTGTGGCCGACCTCGCTGTTGCCGATCTGTCCCGCCGGAAGTCCGACGTCCAGCCCGGAGGCGGCGAGCTCGGTATGGGGCCACGCGCTCCAGAGCGCGTCCAGCCGCGGGGTCGCCGCCTCGGAAACGGCGTTATACGGTCCCGGTGCGGCGAGACCGAAGCCGTCCATGATCAGAAGGACGGTGGGCGTTTTTTTCATGCTTCCCCGCCCTCGCCGCAACTCGCGATGATCGTAGCGAAATCCGCGGGCTTCAGGCTCGCGCCGCCGATGAGTCCGCCGTCGATATCCGGCATGGCGAGCAGCTCCGCGGCGTTTTTGGCGTTCATGCTGCCGCCGTAGAGGATGGAGACGCCGCGGGCGACGCGCGCGTCATAGGTCTTGCGCAGCAGCGCGCGGATATGCTCGCAGACCTCCTGCGCCTGCTCCGCCGTGGCGGTCTTGCCCGTGCCGATCGCCCAGATTGGCTCATAGGCAATGACGACATGCTTCACGTCCAGCGGATCGACGCCCGCGAGGGCGGTGCGCACCTGAAAGTCCAGCAGCTCCATCGTGACGCCGAGCTCGCGCTGCTCCAGCGTTTCGCCGACGCAGACGATGGGCACGAGATCGTTATCGAGCGCGGCGTGGACCTTGCGGTTGATGGCGACGTCCGTCTCGTTATAATACTGGCGGCGCTCGCTGTGGCCCACGATGACGTAGCGCACGCCGGCATCCGTCAGCATCGCGCAGCTGAGCTCGCCGGTGTAAGCGCCGGAGGGTGCGTAATGCACGGTCTCCGCGCCGACATGGACGCGGGTGCCCTTCAGCGCGCGCTGCGCCGCCGGGATGCAGAGCGCCGGGATGCAGAGCACAACGTCGCAGCCTCGCTGCTTCGGCAGCAGCGTCCGCAGCTCCGCCGCATAAGCCGCCGTCTCCGTCGGCGTCTTGTTCATTTTCCAGTTTCCGGCAATGATGGTCTTGCGGTATTTACGGTTCATGATCGTCTCTTCCTCTCTGATGCGAAGCTGGTAATTCAGCTTCGCAGAATTTGTCGCCGCAGCGACAAACAAATTTCAATTATTTTTCGGCGCGGCACGTGCGTGCCGAAAAATACTCTGCGCGGAGGGAACGTGCGCCCCGAAGGGGCGTGCGCTGAGCGGAGTGAATCCTTCTCGAAGTGAAACCCAGCGAAGCGGTTTCACTTCGACATAAGACACGCCACGCCCGGCAGCTCCTTGCCCTCCAGAAACTCCAGCGAGGCGCCGCCGCCGGTGGAGATGTGGGTCATCTTGTCGGCAAAGCCGAACTTTTCGACCGCCGCGGCGCTGTCACCACCGCCGACGATCGTGACCGCGCCGCTCTCGGCGATGGCGCGGGCGATGGCGCGGGTGCCGGAGGCGAAGCCGTGGAACTCAAAAACGCCCATGGGACCGTTCCAGATGATGGTCCCCGCGTCGCGGATGGCGCGGTAGAAGAGCTGGACGGTCTGGGAGCCGATGTCGAGCCCCATGCAGTCGTCCGGGATGCGCTCGACGCTCACGGTCAGCACCGCGCCCGTGTCCTCGAATTTGTCGTTGATGGCGGTGTCCACGGGCAGGAGCAGCTCCACGCCCTTTTCCTTCGCCTTTTCGATCATTTCCTTCGCGTATTCGACGCGGTCCTCCTCCAGCAGGCTCTTTCCCACGGAGTGGCCCTGCGCCTTGATGAAGGTGTACGCCATGCCGCCGCCGATGATGATGGTGTCGGCAATGTTCAGCAGGTTATTGATGACGCCGATCTTGTCGCTGACCTTCGCGCCGCCGAGGATGGCGACTAGGGGGCGCTTCGGGTTTTCCAGCGCGCCGCCCATGATCTCCAGCTCCTTCTCGATGAGCAGGCCGCTGACGGCGGGCAGATATGCCGCGACGCCGACGGTGGAGGCGTGGGCGCGGTGGACCGTGCCGAAGGCGTCCGAGACGAAAATGCCGTCCGCTCCGGCGAGATCGGCGAGCGCCTTGGCGAACGCCGGGTCGTTTTTCTCCTCCCGCGGGTCAAAGCGCAGGTTTTCCAGCAGCATGATCTCGCCGCCGGCGAGGGCAGCCGCCTTCGCCTGTGCGTCCGGACCGACGGTGTCCGCGGCGAAGATGACGGGCTTTTCCAGCAGCTCGGAGAGCCGCTCCGCGACGGGCGCGAGCGTCAGCTCCGGCTTTACCTCGCCCTTCGGCTTGCCGAGATGGGAGCAGGCGATGACCGCCGCGCCCTGCTCCAGCAGGTACCGGACGGTGGGCAGCGCGGCGCGGATGCGCTTGTCGTCCGTGATGGCGCGGGTCTCCTTGTCCTGCGGAACGTTGAAGTCGCAGCGCAGCAGGACCTTCTTCCCGCGGACGTCGATGTCTTTTACGGTTTTCTTGTTGTAGTTCATACTCTCTCCTCCTCCAGCATACTGCCGGTCGTTTTCAGATTGGGGAAGCCCTGCTGCCGCAGCGCCTCGTAGCATAAGATCGCCGCGCTGTTCGCGAGGTTCAAGCTGCGCACCGGTCCCGCCATCGGGATGCGGATGCACCTCTCGCGGTAGCGCTCGCGCAGGGATTCGGGAAGCCCCGCCGTTTCCTTGCCGAGCAGGAGCTTCACGTCGCCGCGCATGTCCGCCTCCGCGTAGCAGCGCGGCGCCTTCGTCGTCGCGAGCCAGAGGTTCTCGTCGCCGTTTTTCCCGACGAACTCGTCCCAGCTGTCGTAGACGCTAAGGTCCAGATACTGCCAGTAGTCCAGCCCCGCGCGGCGGACGGCGCGGTCGCTGATGTCGAAGCCGAGCGGACGGATGAGGTGCAGCCGCGCGCCCGTACACGCGCAGGTGCGCGCGATGTTGCCGGTGTTCATCGGGATCTCCGGCTCAAGCAGAATGATGTCGATCATGGTTTTGTCCTGATATTCCAAACGTCTCGTATGTCGTTCCAAACGTTCCATACGTTCTGCATTATATACCCATGCCGACGCGAAATCAAGTGAAATTATGGAAAAATCCAAACTTTTTGGGCACTTCATCCCCTGCCCGCGGCAAGGGGCAAAAAAAGCCGCGGGAGCAGCGGCTCCCGCGGACTTTTTTACGCCAGTATTCTCTTTGCGCCGACGTAGCTCCGGGCATAATACCCGTCGAGGTCGGAGATGATGACGCCGTAGGCGGCGCCGGCGGCGTGGATGAACTGATTGTTGCCGATGTACATGCCGACATGCCCGATGCTCCATGCGCTGCCGCCGAAGAAGAGCAGGTCGCCGGGCTGGAGATAGTCGCGCGCGACGGCGGTGCCGTTCGTGGAGTAAATATTCTGCGCCACGCGCTCCATCGAGTAGCCGTAGAGCCCGTAGACATAGTTCACGAAGCCGGAGCAGTCGAAGCCCGTGGACGGGCTCATACCGCCCCAGACGTAGCGATAGCCGAGATACTGCTTCGCCGTTTCGACGAGGGCGCTGCCCGCGGAGGGGAGCGTCGCTGTGTCGGAGGCGTAAGTCACGAGGTCGCTGCGGATATAGCCCGCGGTCCCGGCGGCATCGAGCACCTTCAGCCAGCTTCCGCTGACGCCGGTGACGGTGAGCCCCGTGCCCGCGAGGGGCAGGCATTTCACGATGCCGCTGCCGGTGCCCGCCGCGGCGCGGAGGTTGACGTCCGTGCCGTCCGTCGCGGCGGCGTAAGAAAATGTGCCGTCCAGCGTCTCGGAAAAGGCGGCGTAATCGGCGGAGACATAGCCCTCCACGCCGTTATAGACGACCTTATACCAGCCGTCGAGCTTCTCCTCCACGAGCAGGAAGCCGCCGTTCGGGATCACGCCGAGACAGCCGCTCGCGGTCGTGGCGGAGGCGCGGAGGTTGAGCCCCGTGTCCGTGGTCTTGACGGTCGCGCCGCCGATGGTGGCAGCGCTCGCGCTCGTCGCGAGCAGCGCCAGTGCGAGCAGCGCGCCCGCCGCGGTTTTTAAGAATTTGCTTTTCATACTGTGATTCCCCGATTTTTTGCCCCGCCGGGGCAGAGTTTACAATGCTCAGCGCTGCGCCAGCGCGCGGTCGAGCCAGACCGCGGCGACGTCCATCGCGGCGTAAAAGCCGTCCTTTTCCGTCTTCTTCACGACGCGGTCGCGGCTGCGGACGTCCGGGTCCGTCAGCTGGAGCTGGACGGAGACCTTGGTGGCGACGTCGAGATCCTTCACCTTTTTCGTGTCGAGGATCTGGAGCATGATGATATATTTGTCCGCCATGCTGCCGTAATAGACGAGATTGTCCTTGCGGCGCAGGGGGTGTCCCTTGTAGGTCAGCTCTGCTTTTGCCATTGCCGATGTCCTCCCTTCGGAATTTCTTGTTACGGTTATACACGCAAATTGTAACCGAATTGTAACACATTTCCGGCGTTATGTCAATCTCGGCGGCGTGAGAGCGCCCAAATCGCCCCATCTTGCGCCGCGCATCGGGGCAGCGCGGAACATCTTGGGGCGCGGGCGGAAAATTTTGCCGTTTTCCCCGCCGAAAAAATCTCCCGCGCGGAAAAATTTTTTCGCGCGGGAGCGGAAAGTTTTTTCGGGTTCGCCGACTTACGCCAGCGCCGCCGTGATGATCGCCATGGAGTAGACCTCCTCGGCGTTGCAGCCGCGGGAGAGGTCGTTGATCGGGGCGTTCAGACCCTGAAGGATGGGACCGTAGGCGTCGTAGCCGCCGAGACGCTGGGCGATCTTGTAGCCGATGTTGCCCGCCTCGATGAGCGGGAAGATGAAGGTGTTCGCCTGACCTGCGACGGGGGAGCCGGGGAACTTCAGCTGACCGACCTCCGGCGCGACGGCGGCATCGAACTGCATCTCGCCGTCGATGGCGAGGTCCGGCGCGAGCTCCTTCGCGACCTTGGTCGCCTCCGCGCTCAGGGCAACGGTGCCGCCCTTGCCGGAGCCGCGGGTGGAGAAGCTGAGGAACGCGACCTTCGGGTCGATGCCGAAGACCTTCGCGGTCTTGGCGGACTCGACGGCGACCTCCGCGAGCTTCTGCGCGGCGGTGAACTTGACGTTGCCGTCCTTATCCACGTCGTCCTGATAGTCGATGTTGATGGCGCAGTCGCCCATGCAGATGGTGCGCAGGCGCTCCTCGCCGAAGTCACGGTTCATGATGAAGCAGGAGGACACGAGGTGGGCGCCCGGCTTGGTCTTGACGAGCTGGAGCGCGGGGCGGACGGTGTCCGCCGTGGAGTAAGTCGCGCCGCCGAGCAGACAGTCCGCCTTGCCCATCTTGACGAGCATCGTGCCGAAGTAGTTGCCCTTCAGCAGGTTCGCGCGGCAGTCCTCCGGGCTCATCTTGCCCTTGCGCAGCTCGACCATCTTCTCGACCATCTCGTCCATGCCCTCATAGGTCTCCGGGTCGACGATCGTCGCGCGGGAGAGATCGTAGCCGTCCTTCTTCGCGGCGGCGAGCACGGCGTCCGGCTTGCCGACGAGCACGACGTCCATCAGGTCCTCCGCCAGCAGATGGTTCGCGGCGTTCTGGATGCGGTAGTCCGTGCCCTCGGTGAACACGATGGTGCGGCGGGTCTCATGCAGTTTTTCGATCAGCTTTTCAAACATTTTGGATGTTCCTCCTTATGTATAATCGGTGTTTTCTGCCTGAAAAAATCTCTAACCTAAAATACTCTATCACGTTCGGAAAAAAAGTCAAGCGAAACGGGTGCGATTCGATGGAAAAAAGTGTTTACAAACGCGCGGCGCGCTTGTATAATACTACCTGTTATCTAAATTGTTACCAGACTCTAACAAGGAGAGAAGACCATGGTACGCACCTTTTCCCAGACGATGTCGGAGCTCCGGCATGCGCGGGGGCTGAGCCAGCGGACCGTTGCCTCGGCGCTGCATATCAGTCAGGCGCTGCTGAGCCACTATGAAAACGGCACGCGCGAGCCGGGGCTCAGCTTTGTCTGCCGCGCGAGCCGCTATTTCGGCGTTTCCGCCGACTATCTGCTCGGACTGTCGGACGCCGCCGGCCGCAGCGTCGACCGCGCGACGCTCGAAACGCTCGCCGCCGGGCTCGCCGAGCTGAGCGAGCGCGTCAAAACCGCACTGGAGGAGACCAAAGCATGACCGCACAGGACCATATCCGCAATTTTTCCATCATCGCCCACATCGATCACGGAAAGAGCACCCTTTCCGACCGCCTCATCGAGCTCTGCAAAGCCGTCCCCGCGCGGGAGATGGAGGACCAGATCCTCGACAATATGGAGCTTGAGCGCGAGCGCGGCATCACGATCAAGGCGCGCGCCGTCCGCTTGGACTATACCGCCGCGGACGGGGAGGTCTATGCCTTGAACCTCATCGACACGCCGGGGCATGTGGACTTCAACTACGAGGTCTCGCGCTCGCTCGCCGCCTGCGAGGGTGCGGTGCTCGTCGTGGACGCGGCGCAGGGCGTCGAGGCGCAGACGCTCGCGAACACGTATCTCGCGATGGAGCACGATCTGGAGATTCTTCCCGTCATCAACAAGATAGACCTGCCCGCGGCGGACCCCGCGCGCGTGAAGCAGGAAATCGAGGACATCATCGGTCTGCCGAGCGAGGACGCCCCGGAGATCAGCGCCAAGATGGGGCTCAACGTCGAGCAGGTGCTCGAAGATATCGTGGCGAACGTCCCCGCGCCGAAGGGTGACGCGGACGCGCCGCTCCGCGCGCTCATTTTCGACAGCCAGTACGACGCCTATCTCGGCGTCGTCGTCTACGTCCGCGTGATGGAGGGCACGATCTCCGTCGGGCAGGAGGTTCGCCTGATGGCGTCCGGCGGGACGTATAAGGTGCTCGAATGCGGCTATCTGCGTCCGCGGGGCGTCGAGAACACGCGCTGCCTCCGCGCCGGCGAGGTCGGCTGCTTCACGGCGTCGATCAAAAACGTGAAGGACACCCGCGTGGGCGACACCGTTACGGACGCGGAAAACCCCGCATCGGAGGCGCTGCCGGGCTACCGCCCCGTGCGCCCGATGGTCTACTGCGGCATTTATACGGAGGACGGCAGCCGCTTCGGTGACCTGCGCGACGCGCTGGAGAAGCTCCAGCTGAACGACGCCTCGCTCGTTTTCGAGCCGGAGACCAGCGTCGCCCTCGGCTTCGGCTTCCGCTGCGGCTTCCTCGGCATGCTGCACATGGAGATCATTCAGGAGCGCTTGGAGCGCGAGTTCAACCTCGACCTCATCACGACGCTGCCGAGCGTTATTTATGAGATCACGAAAAATGACGGGTCCATCCTGCGCGTCGATAACCCGCATAATTACCCGGACCCGACCGTCATCGCCGCCGCGAGCGAGCCCTTCGTCAAGGCGAGCATCATCTCCCCGCCGGACTATATCGGCTCCATCATGCCGATCTGTCAGGACCGCCGCGGCGAGTTCAAGGACATGCAGTATCTGGACAAAAACCTCGTCGAGCTGCACTATAACCTGCCGCTCAACGAGATCGTCTACGACTTTTTCGACACGCTGAAGGCGCGCACCAAGGGCTACGCCTCGCTCGACTATGAGTTCCTTGAGTACCGCGAGAGCGAGCTCGTGAAGGTCGACCTGCTGCTCAACGGCGAGCAGGTGGACGCGCTGAGCTTCATCGCCCACAAGGACAAGGCGTATCAGCGTGCGCGCAAGATCTGCGAAAAGCTCAAGGACAACATCCCCCGCCAGCTCTTCGAGATCCCCATTCAGGCGGCGATCGGCGGCAAGATCATCGCCCGCGAGACCGTCAAGGCCCTCCGCAAGGACGTCCTCGCCAAGTGCTACGGCGGCGACATCACGCGAAAGAAGAAGCTGCTCGAAAAGCAGAAGGAAGGCAAAAAGCGCATGCGCAGCCTCGGCACCGTCCAGATGCCGACCGAGGCGTTTTTGGCGGTACTCAAGATCGACGACGAGGACTAACTGTTAGAATCCGTCGCCGCGAAGCGGTACCTCTTTAAAGGTCTCCCTGTGCAAGGGATTTAAAGGTCTCCCTGTGCAAGGGAGGCTGTCAGCCGAAGTCTGACTGGAGGGTTGTAAGCTTCCGGAAACGCCAAGCTTGGATGTTTCGTAAGCTTACAACCCCTCAGTCGCGCTTCGCGCGCCAGCTCCCCTTGCACAGGGGAGCCTTTAAAGAGGAAGCCGCTTCGCGGCTGGTATTCACCCCCGGCGCTTTTCGAAGAACTCCCGCAGGAGCCATTCGCTCTCCTCTTTCAGCACACCGGCGTAGATGGCGGTGCGGGCGGGGTATCGCTCGGCGAAGAGGTTCAGGACGCTCGCGGCGGAGCCGAAAAGCGGCTCGCGCGCGCCGTAGACCAGCGTGCCGAGGCGGGCGTTGATCATCGCCCCGGCGCACATAGGGCAGGGCTCTAAATTCACGAACAGCGTGCAGTCGTCGAGCCGCCAGTCGCCCCGCGCGCGGCAGGCCTTGTCCAGCGCCTCCAGCTCCGCGTGGCCCAGAACGGAGCGCGTTTCCTCCCGCCGGTTTCGCCCGACGGCGAGGATGTTCCCCGCCGCGTCCGCGATCACGCAGCCGACCGGCACCTCGCCCTCCCCCGCCGCTTCCGCGGCTAAGTCCAGCGCTTTTCGCATATAGATCTCGTGGTCCATAAAAAAATCTCACTTCCGAGGTAATAACTTATGCTCTCTATTTTACTGATCGGCGTCAGTTTGTCAATGGATGCGCTCGCGATCTCCATCACGAACGGGATGACGCTGAAGGATTTCTCCCTGCGCCATGCGCTCTGGATGGGGCTTTATTTCGGCGGGTTCCAGTTTATCATGCCGCTCATCGGCTGTCTGCTGGGCAGCACGGTCAGCAGCTATATCAGCGCCTTTGGACCTTATATCAGCTTTTTCCTGCTCGCCTTCATCGGCGGCAAGATGCTCTTCGACTCCCTCCGCCCCGCGAAGGACGACGAGGACGAGGATTCCGGCGGCATGACGCGCCTGAGCCACAGCCGCCTGCTGGTCATGGCGATCGCCACCAGCATCGACGCGCTCGCCGTCGGCGTCTCCTTCGCGTTTATGGAGGATATCCGCCTCATCCCCAGCTGCGCCCTCATCGGCTGCACGACCTTCGTCATCAGCTTCCTCGGCGCCCTCTTGGGCAGCAAGATTCCCGGCTTCTCCGGCAAAAAAGCCGGCATCCTCGGCGGAGCAGTCCTGATCGGCATCGGCATCAAGCTTCTGCTGGAGGGGATTTTATAAGCGAAAAAGACCGCCCGGATGGGGCGGTCTTTTTTTATCGCGTTTCCGCCAGCGCCTTCCATTCGCGCGCGAGGAACACGATCGAGAGGACGCCGACCAGCAGGCTGGACAGCGCCCCGGCGTAAAGCAGACCGTCAACGCCGAACAGCGCGCCGAGGATCAGCATTGCGGGGACCTGAACGAGGATCTGGCGGAACAGGACCAGCGCCGTCGCGGGAAGGGGCTTTCCGATGGATTGCAGGAAGGAGCTTCCCACCATCTGAAAGCTGTCGAGGAAAATGAGCATCAGGTAGATCCGCAGGCATTTCACCGAAAACTCATTATAGAGCGGGTCCGCGGAGCCGAAGATGCGGACGATGCTCATCGGCGCGAGCTGGAACCAGACCGTGGCGAGCCCCATGAGCGCCGCGGAGAAGCAGAGCAGCAGCTTCAGGACGCGGCGGACCCGGCTGCGGAGTCCGCGCCCGCAGTTGTAGCTGATGATCGGCTGCGCGCCGGAGCAGAGACCCGTGATGGCGTTTTGCAGCAGGGTAAACACCTTCATGGTGACGCCCAGCGCCGTCAGCGGGATCTCCGCGCCGTACTTGCTGAGCGCCCCATATTTGACGAGAAGGTTGTTCTGGAAAAAGAGCACCGCCACGATCGCAAGCTGGGTCACGAAGCTGGAAAGACCGAGCCGCGCCGTTTTCGGAACAAAGCGGAGGCAGCCGGAAAATGAGCGCTTCGTGAGCCGCACCACGCCCTTTCTGCGGGCGAGATACACGATGCAGACGGCGGCGCTGGCAGCCTGCCCCAATACCGTGGCGATGGCGGCGCCCTTCACGCCCCAATGAAAGACGTAAATGGTCAGCGGGTCGCCGATCATGTTGACCGTAAAGCCCGTGAGCATGCTGAGCATCGCGGTTTTCGGTCCGCCGTTTCCGCGGACGATGTTCATCGCGCCGCAGGGGAAAATGTTGAAGACCGTTCCCGCGACGATGATATACCCGTAGTCCAGCGCATAGGGCATGATCTCGTCCGTCGCACCGAACAGGCGGCAGAGCGGCTTTAAGAAAACGGTCAGCAGAATGCTCAGCGTGACGCCGGACACCGCCAGCGCGGTAAGACCGGCTGCCATACCCTTTTCCGCTTCCTCGCGCCTTCCCTCACCGAGCCGCAGGTTCATATAGCTGGCTGTGCCGTCGCCGATCAGCAGACCGATCGCAATGGCGAACTGGGTCAGCGGAAAGATCACGTTCGTCGCGCCGTTGCCGAGGTAGCCGACGCCGTTGCCGATGAAGATCTGGTCCACCATATTGTAAAGCGCGTTCAGCACCAGCGAGATCACGCTGGGGACGGAGAACATCAGCAGCAGCTTTCCGATTTTTTCGTGTTCATATTTTTGCTCAAGCGTTTCCATAGGAGCCTCCGTTATTGTAACTAATTAGAAAACTAACTTTATGCGCAAAAAGGAAAACCTCCCGCACAAGGCTAAAGGTTTTCGATCATTTTTTTGGTGATCTCCAGCCACCGCGCCTGATCCTGCTCCGGGATATCCCGCAGCAGCCGGTCCTCCAGATCCTGCACATCGCGCAGGACCTTTTCCCGGTACTGCCGCGCCTTTTCGCTGGGGACGATCTGCTTCAGCCGTCCGTCATAGGACACGGGGACACGGTTGATCAGCCCGTCCTGCTCCAGCTTTTTCACAAGGGCGCTGGCGGACGGCGGGCGCAAGCCAAATTCATCCTCCAGATCCTTTTGAAACACCTCGCTGTCGTCATGCGCGAGGATAAAATGCAGCGCCTTGCCCTCCGCTCCGCTGTACTGTCCCCGGAAGGACAGTGCGTCGATCTCGCGGCGCATGCGGTTTGCAAGAATGCTGATATATTTGGAAGCGCGTTCGTCTATGGCCATGGCAGTTCTCCAAACTAATTAGTTTCCTACATTTCAGCGCCAGTATAACACACCGCCGGAAAATGTCAAGAGGCTTTTTCGCCCCCCGGCGAAGCAGTCCTCGGACGCGCTTTCATGGCGCTTCCGGGATGCAGCCTTGGATCACCGTGATCATATAGAGTTTATCGGTGTTCATAGGAATTTTTCCTCCTTCGTTTTGATGACTTTAGCATACCAGCAAAAACCCGCAAAACGAAGAACACGAAAGCCGAAATCCGTCCGATTTTAACCGAAATACCCCTCCGCGCGCAGCATTTCCAGCACGCGCGCTTCGCGCTCGATCATCACGGCGCTGATGGGACCGTGGTCCGGGCGGCGGTTCGCGGCAATGGCGGTCTCCGGCGCGACCCACTCCGGCGTGTAGCCCTCCTCCGACTCGTAGTCGTCGAGCTCCTGCGCCGTGCGCTCCGGTGCGGCGTCGCAGAGGTAATAGAAATTGTCCTGCGTGAAAAAATCATACTCCCCGGCGTGGATGCCGTTTTCCGGCTCGAGCTCGGCGCGGGGCACGACGCCGTAAGAGCGCACGCTCTCCGTCAGGATGCGCAGCCCCGCCTCCTCCCGCGTCTCGCGCAGGAGGGCGTCCAGATGGCTCTCCCCCGTCTCGATCCCGCCGCCGGGGAATTTGTAGTAGTCGTATTTCAGGCTGTGTACCATCGCGACGCGCCCGCCGCGGAGAATGATCGCCCGCACGCTCGGGCGGTCGAACACCCGTCCCGTCGGCGTGACGGAGACGAGGGAAAACAAAGTCCGCATAAAAAAGCCCCTTTCAGATCACAGAGAGCACCTCGCCGAGCTCCGGGACGCTTTCGATGCCGCCGGGACGGGCGGTGGAGAGCGTCGCGGCGGCGGCGGCGAAGCGGGCTATGGCGGCAAGCTCTTCGGCGCTGAGGGTGTCCGGCGCTTTGCCGAGGGCGAGCAGGCGGCTCATCGCGCTGCCGCCGAAGATGTCGCCCGCGCCGGTCGTGTCCCGCACGGCGATGCCCGAGGGCGCGGGGACGCGGAGCGCCGCGGCTGCGTTCGCGGCGAGGCAGCCCTCCGCCCCAAGCGTCACGAACACGAGCTTCACACCGTAATCGCCGATGAGCCGCCGCGCGCAGGCGGCGGGATCGTCGCCGAACAAGAACGCCGCCTCCTCGTCGCTGAGCTTCACAACGTCCGCCTGTGTAAGACCCCAGCACATCTGCTCGCGCGCCTCGGTCTCGCTGCGCCAGAGCGGGCGGCGGAGGTTCGGGTCAAAGCTGAGGAGTTTTCCCTGCGCCTTCGCGTATTCCACGGCGCGGCGCGTCGTCTCCCGCGCGGGCTCGTCCGTCAGCGAGAGGGAGCCGAAATGCAGCGCGCGGGCGCGGGCGATGAGCGATAAGTCCAGCTCGTCGAAGCGAAGCCGGGTGTCCGCGCCCGGCTTGCGTGCGAAGGAAAACTCGCGGTCGCCGCGCTCGTCGAGCGTCACGAAGGCGAGCGTTGTGAACACGTCCCCCGCCGTCACGACACCGCGCGTCTCGACGCCGAGACCGCGCAGCGTGGCAACGAGCCGCCGCCCGAAGGCGTCCGCCCCGACCTTGGCGAGCAGGGCGGTCTTTGCGCCGTATTTCGCGAGCGCGGCGAGAAAATTCGCCGGCGCGCCGCCGGGGTGGGCTGCCATGGTGGGATAGCCCCCCGCGTCGGCGGAGAGACATGTAAAGTCGATCAAAAGCTCGCCGAGGGCGACAACATCCAGTGTTTCCATGTGCCGCTCACCTCGCCGCCGGATACTCGTTGCAGAGCAGACGGTAAGGCGGCTCGTCCTCCTCGATGGCGGGGAAGCGGCCGACCGGCGGCTCGAAGCGGTTATCCCGGTTGTCGTCGTTGCACTGGCTGACCTCGCCGAGCAGCACCGGACCCGTGCCGGGCTCGACGGTGAAATCGTGGTAGAGCCGCTGCTGGATATGAATGCTCTCGCCCGGCGTCAGGCGGATCTGCGTTCCGGCGGGCACCACGCGCATCAGCCCGTCCGTGTGGACGGTCACGTCGGAAGCGCGGTCGATCGACTCGTCCGGGAGGGAGTTATATACCCGGATGAGCACGTTACCGCCGCCGCGGTTTATGATGTCCTCGGTCTTGAACCAGTGGAAGTGGTTCGGCGCATACTGCCCCTCGCGCAGATAGAGCAGCTTTTCGGCATAGACCTTCGGGTAGCGCTCCGCCATCGCGCGGTTTCCGTTGCGGATGGTGATGAGCGAAAAGCCCACGCGGTCAAAGTCGCCGAGGCCGTAGTCCGTGATATCCCAGCCGAGGGCGCAGTCGCGCACCTCGTCCCACTCGTGTCCGAGCTCCGCCCACTGCTCCGGCGTAAAAGAGCAAAACGGCGGCAGATAGCAGCGGTATTCGCGGCACATATTCTCCATTTCGCGCAGCGCGCGGTTTACTTCCGATCGTTTCATTGCCCGTTTGCCTCCCCTCAGCCCATCACGAGTCCGCCGGAGACGTCGATGACCGCGCCGGTGACGAAGGCGGATTCCTCGCTCGCGAGGAACTCCACGGCGGACACGATGTCCCGCGGCTCGCCGAGCCTGCCCAGCGGCGTCATCGCCGTGAGGCGGGCGCGCTCTGCGTCCGGGAGATTGTCGTGCGCCGGAACGTCGCCCTCGATGGGCGCGATGCAGACGCAGTTCGCGGTAATGCCGCGGCTGCCCAGCTCGCGCGCGAGGGCGTAAGTCAGCGAGATGAGCCCGCCGCGGGCGCATGCCTGCGCCGCAGCCGGACGCCAGCCGCCCTGCCGCCCCTCCGCGGTCGTGAGGTTGATGACGCGCGCGGCGCGGCTGCGCTCTAGGTAGGGCAGCGCGTGGCGCACGGTGAAAAACGCAGTCTTCAGCAAGCGCTGGTTGCCGTCGTAGCGCGCCTCGTCCGTGTCCTCAAGGGTAAAGCTCTCGTGAGGTCCCGCGGCGTTCACGAGCACGTCCACGCTGCCGAAGCGCTCCGCAACGGCGGCGAGCGCCGCGTCATAGCCGCTCTCGTCGGCGCTGAGTCCGACGGCGTGGGCGCGGTATTCCGGCTCCAGCGCGTCCACCGCGCCCTGTCCTTTTTTGAGGCTGGAGCTGAAAAACGCGACGTTCATCCCCTGCTCGATGACGCTCCGCACGATGGCGAGCCCGTTGTTGCCGGCTCCGCCGGTGATGACCATGGTCCTGCCCTGCAATGTCAGCATGGCTGTGCCCTCCCGTTTAAACTGATTTGGAGCCGGCGGATATGTCCGCCGGCTCCATTATTATACACTGTGGTCCCCGCAAAGCGCAACGGGGGAATTTATTCGGATTTCTCCGCGGATTTATGCGCGCGGAGCGCCTCGGCGAGCGCGGGACCGACCTGAAACAGATCGCCCACGATGCCGTAAGTCGCGGCGGCGAAGATGGGCGCGCCGGGGTTTTTGTTGACGGCGACGATGCAGTCGGAGTCCTGCATACCGGCGAGGTGCTGGATCGCGCCGGAGATGCCGAGCGCGACATAAAGCCGCGGGCGGACGGTCTTGCCCGTCTGACCGACCTGATGGTCCGCGCCGATGAGCCCCGCGTCCACGACGGCGCGGGACGCGCCGACAACGCCGCCGAGCGCCGCGGCGAGGTCCTCCGCGATGGCGATGCCGCGCGCCGGGTCGGCGCTGATGCCGCGCCCGACGGAGACGACGACCTCCGCGCCCGTGAGGTCCACGAGCTTCTTCGCCGCTTTCTTGATCTCCAGAACGTCCACATGGATGTCCTCCGCGCCAAGCGCGGGCTCCACGCGCTCGACAACGGTGCGCGCGGCGCGGTCGGCGTCGAACGGCGCGACCTCCATCACGCCGGGGCGGACGGTGGACATCTGGGGCCGGTAGTCCGGGCAGACGATGGTCGCCATCAGGTGGCCGCCGAACGCCGGGCGCGTCATCTTGAGCGCGCGGCTATCCTCGATCTTCGTGCTGTCGACGTCGATGGTGGAGGCGGCGCGGAGGAAGGCTTTATACTTCTCCGTGTCCACGTCCAGATGCGTGCAGTCCGCGGTGAGCCCGGTGTGGAGGCGGGCGGACATGCGCGGACCGAGATCTCTGCCGATGCTCGTCGCGCCGATGAGCAATATCTCCGGCTTTTTCTCCTCGACGAGCTCGCAGACGACCTTGGCGTAAGCGTCCGTCGTGTAGTCGGCGAGCAGGGGATGGTCGCAGAGGTAAACGCGGTCCGCACCGTAGCCGCCGAGCCGCCGCGCCTGCTCCTCGCCGAGCCCGCTGCCGAGCAGCACGGCGGCGAGCTCCACGCCGAGGTCGTCCGCGAGGCGGCATCCCTCGCTCAAAAGCTCATAGCTCACGCCGAGGACCGCCCCGGCGCGCTGTTCGCAGAAGACCCAGACGCCGCGGAAGGCGGCGGTGTCCTTGCTGTTGAAGTCTTTCATGACGTTTGCCCTCCTCTTTCAGATGATGTGGGCTTCGCCCAGAATGGAAACGAGCTTTTCGCACGCCGCCTTGCCGCTGCCTTCGAGCACCGTTCCGGCGCTGCGCGCCGGGGGCGAGAAGGACTTCAGCACCTGCGTCGGCGAGCCCTTGAGACCCATGGTCTCCGTCCGGATGCGCTCGTCGCTGCTGAGCGCGGCGAAATCCAGCACGGTGAAGGGCTTGTCATAGCACTCCACCACGCCGCGGACGGTCATATAGCGCGGGGTGTTCAGCTCCTTGATGCAGGTGAGCAGGCAGGGGGTGTGCAGCGCGAGCGTCATGTAGCCGTCCTCCAGCGCGCGGCGGACGGTGAGGCTGCCGCCGTCGCGCTCGATGGCGGTCACGTAGGTCGCCTGCGGCACGCCGAGCTTTTCCGCGATCTGGGGTCCGACCTGCGCGGTGTCGCCGTCGATCGCCTGTCTGCCGCAGAGGATGAGGTCCTCCGCGCCGAAGCCGATGCGCCGGATGGCGGCGGCGAGGCACTCGCTCGTGGCGTAAGTATCCGCGCCGCCGAACTCGCGGCCGCTGACGAGCACCGCCTCGTCCGCGCCCATCGCGAGACATTCGCGCAGCATGCCCTCCGCCGGGAGCGGTCCCATCGAGAGCACGGTGATATGGATATCCGGATCGCGGTCTTTCAGCTGAAGGGCTGCCTCCAGCGCGTTCAGATCGTCCGGGTTGGAGATCGCCTCCATCGCGGCGCGGTCCATCGTGCCGTCGGGCTTGACCGCGACCTTGCCGGTCGTGTCCGGCACCTGCTTGACGCATACGATGATCTTCATGTCTTTCCTCTCCCCCTTCTCAGTTCACGCCGAGCGCGCCGGCGACGACCATGCGCTGGACCTCGCTCGTGCCCTCATAGATCTCCGTGATCTTCGCGTCGCGCATCATGCGCTCCACGGGGTAATCGCGGGTGTAGCCGTAGCCGCCGAAGAGCTGGACGGCGCGGCGCGTCACGTCGCTCGCCGCTTCCGCGGCGAAGAGCTTCGCCATCGCAGCGTCCGCGGAGTAGGGCTTGCCGCTCTGCTTTTTCAGTGCGGCGGAGTAAACGAGGTATTTCGCCGCCTCCATGCGCGTGTGCATGTCGGCGAGCTGGAACTGGGTGTTCTGGAACTGGCTGATGCGCTTGCCGAACTGCACGCGCTCGCGCGTATAAGCCACAGCCTCCGCCACCGCGCCCTCGCCGATGCCGAGCGCCTGCGCCGCGATGCCGATGCGCCCGCCGTCAAGCGTTTTCATCGCGAGGGCAAAGCCCTTGCCCTGTCTACCGAGCAGACGGTTTTTCGGAATGACGCAGTTTTCAAACACCAGCTCACAGGTGCTCGATCCGCGGATGCCCATCTTTTTCTCGTGCTTGCCGATGGAGAAGCCGGGGTCCGTGCGCTCCACCAGAAAGGCGGAGATCTCCTTGCTGGGGCGTCCGCGGCGGTCCGTCGTCATTCCGGTGACGGCGATGACCACGAAAAGGTCCGCAGCGCCGGCATTCGTGATGAAGATCTTCGAGCCGTTCAAGATCCAGTTCTCGCCGCTCTCGTCGGGGACGGCGGTGGTCTGCTGCCCCTGCGCGTCCGTGCCCGCGCCGGGCTCCGTCAGGCCGAAGGCGCCGAGCCATTCGCCGGAGCAAAGCCGGGGGAGATACTTCGCCTTCTGCTCCGGCGTGCCGTTTTCAAAGATCGGCGCGCAGCAAAGGCTCGTGTGCGCCGAGAGGATGACGCCCGTCGTGCCGCAGACCCGGCTGAGCTCCTCCACGGCGAGGACATAGCTCAGATAATCCGCGCCCGCGCCGCCGTATTCCTTCGGGAAGTAAATGCCCAGCATGCCGAGCTGCGCCATCTTCCGCACCGTCTCGGCGGGGAAGCGCTCGGTCTCGTCCACCTCGGCGGCGAGGGGCTTCACCTCGTTTTCCGCGAAATCGCGGAATAGCTTTTGCAGCATCGCCTGCTGCCGTGTCAGCTGAAAATCCATCTTTTCCGCTCCTTACTTGCTGTAATCATAAAAGCCTCTGCCCGTCTTGCGGCCCAGCAGCCCGCCGGCGACCATCTTGCGCAGCAGCAGGCTCGCGCGGTATTTGCTGTCGTGGGTCTCCTCATAGAGCACGTCCATGATCGCAAGGCAGACGTCCAGTCCGATAAAGTCGCCCAGCGTCAGGGGTCCCATCGGGTGGTTCGCGCCGAGCTGCATCGCCTTGTCGATGTCCTCCACGCTCGCGACGCCGGTCTCCACGAGCTCGACCGCCTCGTTGATCATCGGGATGAGCAGCCGGTTCACGACAAAGCCGGGCGCTTCGTTGACCGTGACGGGGTCCTTGCCCACCTCGCGCGCGATGGCGGAGACGGTCCCGAAGGTCTCGTCGGAGGTGTGGGCGCCGCGGATGACCTCCACGAGACGCATCACCGTGGCGGGGTTGAAAAAGTGCATGCCGATAAAGCGGTCCGCGCGTCCGGTCGCGGCGGCGAGCGCCGTGATGGAGATGGAGGAGGTGTTGCTCGCGAAGATCGTCTCCGGGCGGCAGATGCCGTCTAACTCGGCGAAGATGCCCTTCTTGATCTTCTCGTTCTCCACCGCCGCTTCCACGACAAGGTCGGCGTCCGCCGCGGCGGAAAGCTCCGTCGTGAAGGCGATGTTCGCCGCGATCTGGGCGCGCTGCGCGCCGTCGATGCGGCCCTTGCTCTCCAGCTTTCCGAGGCTGCGCTCCAGCCGCGCGCGGGAGCGGTCCAGAATCTCGTCGCTGATGTCCCGCACCGTCACGGACCAGCCGCTGCGCGCAAAGACCTGCGCGATCTCCAGTCCCATCGTTCCGCCGCCGATCACAGTAATTTTTTTCATTGTGCTTCGCTCCTTTTATCAAATTATCAAAATCTGAACAGTATATGCTTCAGCGATTCCGGAAGTGCTTCTCCGCGCGCTTTTCGAGGAAGGCGCTCATACCCTCGCGCTTGTCCTCCGTGCCGCAGGTGACGCCGAACGCCTCCGCTTCAAAGGCGGCTGCCGTCGCCATGTCGGTCTGGAGCCCGAAGCGGACGCAGCGCTTCGTCTCCGCGACGGCGATGGGCGCGTTCGCGGCGATCGTCTCGGCGAGCGCGAGCGCGCGGTCTAAAAGCTCCTCCTGCGGGTAAACGGCGCTGACGAGTCCGAGCCGCTCCGCCTCCGCCGCGCCGATAATGCGCGCCGTGAACAGCAGCTCCATCGCGCGCGACACGCCGATGATGCGCGCGAGCCGCTGCGTTCCGCCGAAGCCGGGCGTAATGCCGAGCCCGGTCTCCGGCTGGCCGAACTTCGCCTTTTCGCCGGCGAGCCGGATGTCGCAGGCGAGGGCGAGCTCGCAGCCGCCGCCGAGTGCGAAGCCGTTCACCGCCGCGATGACGGGCTTCGCCATCGTCTCCAGCCGGGCGAACACCGCGTTGCCGCGCGTGGAGAAGCGTCTGCCCTCCGCAGAGGAGAAGCCCGCCATCTCCGCAATGTCCGCGCCCGCGACAAAGGCGCGCCCCGCGCCCGTGATGACGACGGCGCGCGCCGCCTCGTCCGCCTCCGCGCGGCTGATAACGGCGTCCAGCTCGTCGAGCACGGCGGTATTGAGCGCGTTGAGCGCCTCCGGGCGGTCGATCGTCAGCAGCGCCGTATTGCCGCGCAGCTCGTAATGCACAAAAGCCATAATCTTTTCCTCCTGATTTTCGCCTTTGATCGGCGAAATTGATATTTTTTTGACATTCTGACCCGAAAAACAGGACCGTTGCCCGACGGTCAGCGTGCGGTGGGAAGGCGAAAGTTGTTTGTTAAATAACTATCACTTTTCTTCGGAACAGTATTGTAGCACGCCCAAACCCGATTGTCAAGAAAAACACAAGTGGGTTTTCGATGTTTTGTTGTTTTCTTCGACAGGAATTTGTGATATTTCTGTAAATATTTCTAATTTTGTTCCGTTCAACCCTTGACAGACAGGGATCGGACGTGTTAGAGTGAAAGTTGTGCAAAACAGCACGAAATCTTTCCTGTCGCGGAGGAATCAGTATTATGGAAATCGCCGACCAGATCATCGAACAGCTCAGACAGCTTCAAGTCATGATGCAGCGCATCGCCTTCCACTGCACCGGCTCTACGCCCTATCGCGGGCGCGGCCGCATCCTCAGCATCCTGCGCGAGACTCCCGTTACCAGCCAGAAGGAGCTCGCAAACCAGCTTGATATCAGCAAGCAGGCGCTCGCCGAGCTGCTGCTCAAGATGGAGCGCGCAGGACTCATCACGCGCGAGGCGGCAGACTGGGATCGCCGCGTCCAGAAGATCACCCTCACCGAAGCCGGCAAGCTCGCCGCCGACCAGATCACCGCGGAGCAGTCCGCCCTGCCGGGCCTCCTCATCGACCTGAGCCCCGAAGAGCGCAAGAGCCTGCACTCCATGCTCGACCGCATCGTCACCCGCGCCGCGGAGACCGACCAGCGCACGACCGAGGAGTTCCACACCCGCCGCTCCGCCGAGAAGTGACCAAAGCCCAATGCCGTTTTGTCCAGCCGGACAAGCCGGAGGAATATGGGAACAAAAAGAGAGAAGCAGCCGAAAGGCTGCTTCTCTCTTTTTGTCTGTAAATAGATATGCACCGCGTCGATACGACTCATTCAAAGTCCACGATCCTACAGGAAAACGCGCCGTTTTCCACCTCTACGAGGGCGAAGGTGGGGCGGCGGGGGTCGCCGATCGCGCCGGGGTTCAGAAGCTCGATGCCGCCGAGGGCGCGGTGGAGGGGAATGTGGGTGTGGCCGAAAAGACCGAGCGCCGCGCCGGAGCAGAGCATGCTCGTGGCGAAGCCGTCCAGCGACAGCTTCACGCCGTGGCGATGGCCGTGGGCGGCGAAGATGCGGACGCCGCCGAAGTCAAAAAGCGCGCTGTCGGGATAGTCGCGGTCCCCGTCGCAGTTGCCGCGGACGATGGTGAGCGGCAGGGCGGGAAAGGCGCGCCGGAGCGCCTCGGC
Organism: Ruminococcus bicirculans (ex Wegman et al. 2014); assembly: GCA_963649145.1. Classification (GTDB taxonomy): domain Bacteria; phylum Bacillota; class Clostridia; order Oscillospirales; family Oscillospiraceae; genus SVKR01. The sequence continues at coordinate 21,933 of CAVJGI010000005.1, forward strand.
GTCCGGCGTCACGTCGCCGAGGAACACGGCGGCGTCCGGCGAAACGTCCCGGACGGCGGCGATCATACGCTCCGCCGCGCCGTGGGAGTCGGAAAAAACGGCAAGCAGCATTTTTGGCAACCTTTCTGTCGGTAGGGAATATATTGATAGCGGAAGGCGGGGTGAATTTTTTCATGGATCTTGCGGAAATGAAGCGCGCGCTGGAAAAGCAGAGCGCGCTGCGCGCCGCGGCGGAGAGCGGCGAGGGGCAGGCGCTCGCGAAGCGGCTGGACGCCGCGGCGCTGGAGCGCGCGGTGAAAAGCGGCGACACGGCTGCGATGCGCGCGGCATTGCAGAGCGTGCTCGCAACGGCGGAGGGCAGGGCGCTCGCCGAAAAGGTGCAGAAGGCGGTGAAAAAGCCGTGAGCGAGCTGGAGGAGAAGCTGAACGCCGTTCTGAATGACCCCGCGGAGCTGGAGCGCGTCTCGCGTCTTGCCGCGGAGCTGATGGGCTCCGGCGGCGCGCCGGAGGCGGAGGCTGCGGGCGGCGGGCTCGGCGAAAAGCTCGGCGGGCTGCTGGGCAGTCTCGGTGGAAAGGGCGGCGGGGGCGGCAAGGCGGCGCTCGTCGCGGCGCTCGCGCCCTATCTCCATGACGGGCGGCGCGAGAAGCTCGCGAAGGCGGCGCGGCTTGCGCAGGCGGCGCATCTCGCCGGGGCGATGCTGCGGGAGGAGGGGAAGGACGGTGGCGTATAACCGGTATCAGGGCAACTCCGGGCGCGTGCAGCGCGTGGAGGAGCCGCGCGGCGTCCCCCTCCCGCCGCCGCGGACGACGCCGCCGCTGCCCGGTCCGGGAGAAAGAAGGCCGCCCGGTCCGCTCAGCGGACTGAGCGGCGAGCTCGGCAGGCTGCTGAAAAAGCTCTCCCCGATGGAGCTGGAGACGGAGGACCTGCTGCTCATCGCGGTCCTCTATCTGCTCTATCGCGACAGCGGGGACGAGGATTTTCTCTTTATGATCGGGGGCTTACTGTTCCTCTGACGGCGGCTCGAAAAGGCTGTCATCCGGGGTGGAGATGTCCGGCTCGGAGGAGTGCATGGAATAGATGAGGATCTCGCCGTCATAGGTCTGGAGCCCCATCAGGAGCCCGGTGTCCACCGAGACGTAGCAGAGGCTCTCATAGCCGAGCTCCCCGGCGCGCCAGCGGGCGTAAATGCAGTGCTCGCCGCCGAAGTCGGTGTAGCCGGCGTCCGTGATGTCGTCCGGGTCGGCGCTCAAAATGTCCTCATAGCGCAGCAGGGTCTGCCATGCGTCGCTGTCGCCGGTGCGCGCCGGTCCGCGGTAAGCGCCGTCGGCTCCGGTGTACCAGAGCCAAGTTCCGTCGGCGCGCAGGAGGATGTTTTTCTCCTCGTCCCCGCCGCGGATGACGATGCGCGTGTTCTCGCCGCGGACCCAGACGTCCAGCTCGTCCGCGCGGCTGCCGCCGGACCAGAAGAGCTCGGTATAGAGCGTGCGCGCGTAGCTGCCGGGGCGCGAAAGCGTCGCGATCGCCGCCTGCACGGTCGCGGGCGTGACGGCGATCTCCTCGCCGGCGGGATCGTCCGCAACGCCGCTCGGCGCGCCCGACGCGGTCGGCGCGGGGGGCAGCACGACCGGCGGCGTTTCCGGGTTCGCGCCCGGCGCGAGCAGCCAGACGAGCCCCGCCGCGGCAAGCAGCGCCAGCACGAGCAGCACGGTGAAAAACGCGCCTCGTTTTTTCTTCATAGGGCTACGCTCCTTTTTGGCTTAGGGCTTAAAATCGGCGGGCGGCTCGCTCCGGAGCCCGAAGCGGTATTCCAGCGCGTCCGCGATGCGCCGACAGGCGCTGCCGTCGCCGTAAGGGTTCACGGCGTGCGCCATCGCTGCGTAAGCGTCCGCGTCCGTCAAAAGGGCTTCGGCGAGGCGCAGGATGTTCTCCCGCTCCGTGCCCGCCAAGGCGACGGTGCCGGCGGCGACGGCTTCGGGACGCTCCGTCTCGCGCCGGAGGACGAGCACCGGCTTGCCCAGTGCGGGGGCTTCCTCCTGCAAGCCGCCGGAATCGGTCATGACAAAATAGCTCCGGTCCATCAGCTTGTGCATATCCGCCGCGTCCAGCGGCTCGATGAGCCGGATGTTCGCGACGCCGCCGAGCATCCGCTCCGCCGTTCCCCGCACGGCGGGGCTGGGGTGGACGGGGTAGACGACCGTGATCTCCGGGTGCGCCGCGGCGAGCGCGGCGACGGCGGAGAAGATCTGCTCCATCGGCGCGCCGTAATTTTCGCGCCGGTGGCAGGTCATGGCGATGATCTTCCGGGAAAAATCGAGCTCGTTCAGCGCCGCGCTGGAAAAGGGCGCGTCGTTCACGGTGTAAGCCATCGCGTCGATGACGGTGTTGCCCGTGACGAAAACGCCGTCCGTCACGCCCTCGCGGGCGAGATTTTCGCGGTTCCGCGCCGTGGGCGCGAAGTGCAGCTCGGCGAGGTCCGCAATGAGGCGGCGGTTGAGCTCCTCCGGATAGGGCGACCAGCGGTCGCCGGTGCGGAGCCCGGCTTCGACGTGGCCCACGTGCTGCTTTTCATAAAACGCGGCGAGCGCGGCGGAGAACGCCGTCGTCGTGTCGCCATGGACGAGCACGACGTCCGGCTGCGCCTCGCGCAGCACCGCGCCGATGCGCTCTAAAATTTTCGCAGTGACGGAGGCGGGCGTCTGTCCCGGCTCCATCAGGTCGAGGTCATAGTCCGGCTTCACGCCGAACACGGCGAGCACGCTGTCGAGCATCTCGCGGTGCTGCGCCGTGACGCAGACGCGGCTTTCAAACGTGTCGCGCTTTTGCAGCTCCAGCGCGAGGGGGCACATTTTGATCGCCTCCGGGCGGGTGCCGAAGACGGAGAGGACGCGGATGGGCTTCATGCCTGCTCCTCCTTTTTCTCCTGCGCCGCCTTTTCCGCCTCCTGCTGCTCTAACATGCGGCGGTAAGCCTCGCTGCCGGGGGGCGGCTCGACCGTGATGTCGTGCGCCGGGTGCTCCAGCGTGCGGTAGACGAAAATGCCGACGGCGATGGCGATCAGCAGGTCCACGCCGAGCAGCAGCATGCGCAGCTTGCCGCCCGTGCAGAGCACGACGGCGGTGAGTCCCAGCATCGCGGAGATGGAATAGAGCACGGCGACCGCCTGCTTCTGGCTGAGACCGTGGTCAATGAGCCGGTGGTGCAGATGGCTGCGGTCCGGTGTCATGGGGTTCTGACCATGGATAAGGCGGCGGATGATGGCAAAGAGCGTGTCCAGCAGCGGCAGCGCGAGCGCCAGCAGCGGCACGAGGAAGGTCATCACCGCGTAGAACTTGAACATGCCCATGATGGACACCGTTGCGAGCACATAGCCGAGCAGCAGCGCGCCCGTGTCGCCCATAAAGATCTTCGCGGGGTTGAAGTTGAAGGGGATAAAGCCGATGCACGCGCCCATGAGCGCCGCTAAAATGACCGCCACGCTCGGCTCGGAGACGAGCAGCGCCACGGCGAGCATGGTCATCGAGCTGATGACGGAAACGCCGCAGGCAAGGCCGTCCAGCCCGTCGATGAGGTTGACCGCGTTCGTCACGCCGACGATCCACAGAATCGTCACCGGAATGCTCAGCACGCCGATGAGCAGGCTCTCATTCTCGCTGAACACGTTGGGGTTCATCAGCACCTCGATGACGACGCCGTGGGCGACGGCGACGACCGCCGCGGCGATCTGGGCGAGCAGCTTGATCCAGTATTTCAGGTTCACCACGTCGTCCACCGCGCCGGTCGCCACGATGAGCACCGCGCCGATGAGGATGCCGCGCACCGGGCGCGTCACCGGCACGAACAGCAGCACGGAGACGAGGAAGCCGAGGAAGATGGCGATACCGCCCATGCGGGGCGTGGGGTGGGCGTGGATGTGGCGCGCGTTATCGGGGATGTCCATCGCGCCGACGCGGGAGGCAAAGGTCTTGACGATCGGCGTCATCCCGAAGGAGACGACGAGCGCCACGGCGATCGCGAGCAGCACGCGCAGCCACAAAGTCATGTCAGGGAACATATCTGAAAAAACGCTCCTATTTCTTTTTATCTTTCCACGAAGCCGATCTTTTTATAGACCTTGCGCAGCGTTTTGTTCGCGACATAGCTCGCCTTTTCCGCGCCCGCGCGGTAAACGCTCTCCAGATACGCCTTGTCCTTCAGGATGCGCTCGGTCTCCTCGCGGATGGGGCGCAGCGTCTCGACGACCGCCTCGCCGACGGCGGGCTTGAACGCACCGTAGCCCTTGCCGTCGAACTCGCGCTCGATCTCGTCGTAGCTTTTGCCGGTGACGGCGGCGTAAATGTCCATCAGGTTCGCCACGCCGGGCTTTGCCTTCGCGTCATAGCGCACGCAGCGCTCCGTATCGCAGTCGGTGACGGCGCGCTTGAACTTGCGCATGATGTCCTCCGGCTTTTCCATCAGGAACACGCAGCCCTCCGGCGCGGATTTGCTCATCTTGCTCTCCGGCGCGCTGAGGCTCATAACGCGCGCGCCCGCCTTGGGGATATAGGGCTCCGGGATCTTGAACACCTCGCCGTAAATGCTGTTGAAGCGCTGCGCCACGTCGCGCGTGAGCTCACAGTGCTGCTTCTGGTCCTCGCCGACGGGGACAAAGTCCGGCTGGTAGAGCAGGATATCCGCCGCCATAAGCGCGGGGTAAGTGAAAAGCCCGCCGTTGATGTTCTCCTTGTGCTTCGCGGACTTGTCCTTAAACTGCGTCATGCGGCTCAGCTCGCCGAACATGGTGTAGCAGTTCAAAACCCAGCCGAGCTCCGCGTGCTGGTGGACGTGGGACTGGATGAAGAGCGTGTTCTTCTCCGGGTCGAGCCCGCAGGCGATGTACTGCGCGAGCTGGGTCAGCGTGCGGCGGCGGAGGTCCGCCGGATTCTGGCGGACGGTGATGGTGTGCATATCCGCCATAAAATAATAGCAGTCAAACTCCTCCGCCCGCGCGCCCCAGTTGCGGATCGCGCCGAGGTAATTTCCGAGGTGGAGATCCCCGCTCGGCTGGATGCCGGAGAGCATGACCTTTTTCTTTTCGACAGTTTCCATATCAATGATCGCTTCCTTTTCTCTATTTCGTGCGCAAACGCATAGTATTCTAATCTGACAGTATAGCACAAGCTCCCGGTTTTTACAATTCATAATTGATTTTTTCGGGAATTTGGGATAGAATGGATTACCATATTAAAATAAAAACAATTTGCATCATTTGTGCATAGCAGGAGGACAAGCTATCATGGCAGATATGGAATGGATCAACGCGCAGGAGCAGCGCATCCCGCATGGCAAGGTGCGCACGCGCTTTGCACCCTCGCCCACGGGCTATATGCACGTCGGCAACCTGCGCACCGCGCTTTACACATGGCTCATCGCGCGTCACGCCGTCGGCACCTTCATCCTCCGCATCGAGGACACGGATCAGGGCCGTCTCGTCGAGGGCGCGGTGGACGTTATCTACAAGACCCTGCGCGAGTGCGGGCTCGACCACGACGAGGGTCCGGACGTCGGCGGTCCCGTCGCGCCCTATGTCCAGACGGAGCGGCGCGATTTTTATAAGAAATACGCCGAGTGGCTCGTCGAGCGCGGACACGCCTATTACTGCTTCTGCGAAAAAACGGAGAGCGAAGCCGACAGCGGCGAATTTGACCGCGGGGACGACCCCTGCCGCGACCTGCCGCTCGAAGACGCGCTCCGCCGCGTCGCCGCCGGGGAGCCCTACGTCATCCGCCAGCGCATCCCCCACGAGGGCACCACGACCTTCCACGACGAGAGCTACGGCGACATCACCGTCGAGAACAAGACGCTGGACGATCAGGTCCTGCTCAAGCGCGACGGGCTACCGACCTATAACTTCGCGAACGTCATCGACGACCACATGATGGGTATCACCCACGTCGTCCGCGGCAGCGAGTATCTCTCCAGCGCGCCGAAATACAACCTGCTCTACGAGGGCTTCGGCTGGCCCATTCCGACCTATGTCCACTGCTCGCCCGTCATGCGCGACCAGCACAGCAAGATGAGCAAGCGCCACGGCGATCCAAGCTACGAGGACCTGCTGGCGCAGGGCTTCCTCTGCGACGCGATCGTGAACTATGTCGCGCTTTTGGGCTGGAGTCCGCGCGGCGAGATCGCCGAGCAGGAGATCTTCACCCGCGACGAGCTGATCCGCGCCTTCGACATTGCCGGCATCAGCAAGTCCCCGGCGATCTTCGACATTGAAAAGCTGAAATACTTCAACAGCGCCTATATCCGCGCGATGACGCCGGAGCAGTTCGCGGCGGCGGCGGAGCCTTATATCCGGCAGGCGGTGAAAAACCCGGCGTATTCCGCCGCGCGCATCGCCTCCCTGCTCCAGCAGCGCACCGAGGTCCTGACGGAGATCCCCGAAAAGCTCGGCTTTTTCGACACGCTGCCGGACTATGACCCGGAGCTTTACGTCCACAAAAAGAGCAAGACGGACATCCCCGGCTCGCTCGAAACGCTGAAGAAGCTGCTGCCCGCGTTTGAAGCCGTCGAGGTCTGGGACGACGAGCACATCCTCGGCGTCATGACCGCGATGGCGGAGGCAGAGGGCGTCAAGAACGCCAAGATCATGTGGCCGGCGCGCATCGCCGTCGCCGGCGTCGCGGTGACGCCCGGCGGCGCGGTGGAGATCGCCCAGATCCTCGGAAAAGACGAGACGCTGCGGCGCATCCGCCTCGGCATCGAAAAACTGGAGCGCGTCTGAGCGCGCGGGAGGGCTATGAAGCAAAACGACAGGCTGAACCTGACCATGCTCTGCGATTTTTATGAGCTGACCATGGGCAACGGCTATTTCCGGAGCGGACAGCGCGACCGGATCACGTATTTCGACGTGTTTTTCCGCAAGGTGCCGGACGGCGGCGGCTTCGCCGTCTGCGCCGGACTGGACCAGATCATCGACTATGTGCAGGACCTGCATTTTTCCGAGGAGGACCTTGCGTATCTGCGCGGAAAGGGGCTGTTTTCGGAGGAATTTCTGGACTATCTGCGCCATTTCCGCTTCACGGGCGACATCTGGGCGGTGCCGGAGGGCACGCCCGTGTTCCCCGGCGAGCCGCTGCTGACCGTCCGCGCCCCGGCGATCGAGGCGCAGCTGCTGGAGACCTATATCCTGCTGGAGCTCAACCACCAGAGCCTCATCGCGACGAAGGCGAGCCGCATCTGCCGCGCCGCGCAGGGGCGCACCGTGCTGGAGTTCGGCTCCCGCCGCGCACAGGGCACGGACGCCGCGATCACCGGAGCGCGCGCCGCCTTCATCGGCGGCTGCGCCGGGACCGCCTGCGCCCTCTCCGACCAGATGTACGGCGTTCCCGCCGGCGGCACGATGGCGCACTCGTGGGTCCAGATGTTCGACACCGAGCTCGACGCCTTCCGCGCTTACTGCGAGACCTATCCCACGAGCGCCACGCTGCTCGTGGACACCTACAACTCCCTGCGCTCCGGCGTTCCGAACGCCATCCGCGCCTTCAACGAGGTGCTGCGTCCCCGCGGCATCACAAAATGCGGCATCCGCTTCGATTCCGGCGACATGGCGTATCTCACGAAGATGGCGCGTAAAATGCTGGACGACGCGGGCTGGACCGGGTGTACCATCACCTGCTCCAACTCGCTCGACGAGCGGCTCATCGGCGACCTCATCCGGCAGGGCGCGCAGATCGACGCCTTCGGCGTCGGCGAGCGGCTCATCACCGCCCGGAGCGAGAGCGTGTTCGGCGGCGTCTACAAGCTCGCCGCGGTCGAGGACGCGCAGGGTGAGATCATCCCGAAGATCAAGATCAGCGAAAACGTCGCCAAGATCACGAACCCCGGCTTCAAAAAGGTCTACCGCATCTATACCCACGACGGGAAGTGCTTCGCCGATTATATCTGTCTCCGCGACGAGACCGTGGACGGCGGACCGCTGGAGCTTTTCGACCCGGACGCGACATGGAAGCGCCAGACCGTCACGGATTACACCGCGCGCGAGCTGCTCGTGCCCGTCTTCGCCGCGGGCGAGCTCGTCTATGACCGCCCGGCGCTGCCCGCCATCCGCGCTTACGCCGCGGCGCAGCTCGATACCCTCTGGGACGAGGTGAAGCGCTTTGATAATCCCCATAACTACTATGTGGACCTCTCGCCGAAGCTCTGGGAGCTGAAGCATCATCTGTTGGAACAGGGCAGAAGCCCGGAAAAGGAGCGTAAATTATGAACAATATGAAGGGTAAACAGCGCCGGGACGCGATCATGGATCTTCTGCGGATGTCGGAGGGCCCCGTGAGCGCCACCGTTCTCGCCGAGCGCTTCGGCGTCTCGCGCCAGATCATCGTCGGCGATGTTGCGCTCCTGCGCGCCGCGGGCGAGGACGTCAACGCAACGCCGCGGGGCTATGTCCTTGCGAAGGATACGAGCATGCTGCGCCGCGTCGTCGCCTGCACCCACACCATGGAGCAGACCGGTGACGAGCTGCGCATTTTCGTCGATAACGGCTGCACCGTCGTGGACGTCACCGTGGAGCACCCCGTCTACGGTCAGCTCGTCGGCGCGCTCCACCTCCGCAGCCGCTACGATGTGGACGAGTTCCTCCGCCGTCTGGGTGATTCCGCCCCCCTCTCCTCCCTCACCGGCGGCCTCCACCTCCACAACCTCCTCTGCCCCGACGAGGACGCCTTCGAGCGCGTCAAGACCCAGCTGAGAGAAAACGGATTCCTCTTCGAATAAAAATAGAGACCGCCTGACGGCGGTCTCTATTTTAAAAAGAAGCCTCGCAGAGTTCGCTGTCGCAGCAGCGAATAGAATCAAATCATTTTTCGGCAGGAGCGTGCGACGCACCGCAAAGCGGTGCTAGTCCTTTAGGGTACCTGCCGAAAAATACTCTGCGCGGAGCGAACGTGCGCCCCGAAGGGGCGTGCGCTGAGCGGAGTGAATCTCCCTCAAACAAGAGGGCGCCGACGGCGCCCTCTTGTTTGACTACAGAATAAATCCCCCGTCTGCGGTGAGGACCTGTCCGGTGATGAAGCTTGCCGCGTCGGAGGCGAGGAAGGCGATGGCGGCGGCGATGTCCTCCGGCGTGCCGAGACGTCCGAGGGGGGTCATCCGGGCGAGGTCGGCGAGCGTTTCCTGTCCGAGCACCTGCACCATGTCCGTGTTCACAACGCCGGGGGCGACGCAGTTGGCGCGGATACCGCTGGGGGCAAGCTCCATCGCGACGGAGCGCGTCAGCCCGATGAGCGCCGCCTTCGTCGCGGAGTAGACCGCCTCGCAGCTCGCGCCGCGCAGCCCCCACATGGAGCTGACGGTGACGATCGCGCCGACGTGGGCGTGGAGCATGTCGGGCAGCACCGCCTGGATCGCGTTATACGCGCCCTTGACGTTCACGGCGAAATAGCGGTCGAAGTCCGCTTCCGCAACGTCTTGGATCTGCATCTGCCCGGCGACGCCGGCGTTGCTGACGAGCAGGGAGACCGGTCCGAGCTCCGCCCGCGCCGCGGCAGCCATGGCGTTCACGGCGGCTTTGTCGGCAACGTCCGCCTGATAGATCATCGCGCGGCAGCCCGCGGCGGCGAGCTCCGCGGCAAGGCTCTCCGCGCAGTCGCGGCGCTCCAAATAGTTTATGCAGACGGCGTAGCCCTCGTGCGCGAGCCGGCGCGCAGCCGCGCGCCCGATCCCGCGGGACGCGCCCGTGATGATCGCGGTTTTTTCCATAGGTGGGGTCTCCTTTTTTGATCACAAGAGGACCGGCGCGGCGCGCCGGTTTTTTGTCATTTTAACATATTTTCCCGGAAACGAAAAGAGACAGATTGAAAATTCTGTTTCCCTGAGATATAATAAAAGAGTTATTTTTGTTTTTCGGAGAAGGACTATGAACAAGCATTTCGTAAAGCAAAACGTTCTGCCGCTCGTGGCGGCGCTGATCTGGGGCACGGCGTTCGTGGCGCAGAGCGTCTGCACGGACTATGTGCCGCCCTTTGCGTTCAACGCGCTGCGCTCGTTTATCGCGATGCTGTTTCTGATCCCGGTCTCGCTGCTTTTTGACCGCGCGGCGGCGCGGCGGGGCAAGCCGGTGCAGCGCGTGGACTGGAAGCAGCTCGCCCTCGGCGGCGCGCTCTGCGGCGTGTTTTTAGCGGCGGGCAGCAATTTGCAGCAGTTCGCACTCGCGGAGGTCAGCGTCGGCAAGGCGGGCTTTGTCACCTCGCTCTATGTCGTTCTCGTGCCGGTGTTCGGCTGGCTGCTGTTCCGCAAGAAGGTCGCGCCGCAGGTCTGGATCGGCGTCGTGCTCGCCGTCGGCGGGCTTTATCTGCTCTGCGTCACGGGGGAATTTACGCTCGGCGCAAACGACGTATTCCTCCTGCTCGCCGCGCTGGGCTTCACGGGTCAGATCCTGAGCATCGACCGCTTCGCCGTGCGCGTGGACGGCGTGAAGCTCTCCTGCGCCCAGTTTTTCTTTGCGGCAATCATCTCCACGATCTTCTCGCTCATTTTTGAAACCGTGGACTGGGTCGGCGTGTGGCACTGCATTCTGCCGATCCTCTATGTGGCCATTTTTTCCAGCGGCATTGCCTACACGCTCCAGATTTTGGCGCAGGTGGGCTCCAACCCCACGGTGGTCACGCTGCTGCTCTCACTCGAGAGCGTGTTCTCCGTGCTCTCCGGCGCGGTCATTCTCGGTGACCGGCTTACGCCGCGGGAATACACCGGCTGCGCGCTGATGTTTGCCGCTGTGATTTTGGCGCAAGTCGGCTTCAAGCGTCGAAAAAAGTTGTAATTGTAAAAGTTCCATGCTATATTAGGAAGATACCGGCATGGAACACAGAGGCATGTCCGGCTTAAAAGCCGGACATGCGCGTTTCCGGACGAGAAAATCTCCGCGGCAGCCAGCCGCGGGACAAAGGAGCAAACAGCCAATGAAAAACACCGAAAAAACGATGGACAAGATCGTCGCGCTCTGCAAAAACCGCGGCTTTGTCTTCCCCGGCAGCGAAATTTACGGCGGCCTCGCCAACACTTGGGATTACGGTCCCCTCGGCGCGGAGTTGAAGAAGAATATCAAGAACGCATGGTGGAAAAAGTTCGTGCAGGAGAACCCCTACAACGTCGGGCTCGACGCGGCGATCCTCATGAACCCCCAGACTTGGGTCGCTTCGGGCCACCTCAGCGGCTTTTCCGACCCGCTGATGGACTGCCGCGAGTGCCACGAGCGCTTCCGCGCGGACAAGGTCATCGAGGACTGGTGCGCCGAGACCGGCTTCGAGCTCCCCAAGCCCATCGACGCTTTCTCCCAGAGCGAGATGAAGGACTTCGTCGAGGAGCACAACATCCCCTGCCCCACCTGCGGCAAGCATAACTTTACCGATATCCGCCAGTTCAACCTGATGTTCAAGACCTTCCAAGGCGTCACGGAGGACGCGAAGAACACCGTTTACCTCCGCCCGGAGACGGCGCAGGGCATTTTCGTGAACTTCAACAACGTCCAGCGCACGACGCGCAAGAAGCTGCCCTTCGGCATCGGTCAGATCGGCAAGAGCTTCCGCAACGAGATCACGCCGGGCAACTTCATCTTCCGCGTCCGCGAGTTCGAGCAGATGGAACTGGAGTTCTTCTGCAAGCCGGGCACGGACCTTGAGTGGTTCCGGTACTGGCGCTCCTTCTGCCATAACTGGCTGCTCTCCATCGGTCTGAAGGACGAGAACCTCCGCCTGCGCGACCACGATCCGGAGGAGCTCTGCTTCTACTCCAAGGCGACGACGGACTTTGAGTTCCTCTTCCCCTTCGGCTGGGGCGAGCTCTGGGGCGTCGCCGACCGCACGGACTACGACCTCACCCAGCACTCCAACACCTCCGGCGAAAAGCTCGTCTACCGCGAGGGCGAGGGCAAGGATATGGTCGAATACATCCCCTACGTCATCGAGCCGAGCCTCGGCGTCGAGCGCAGCGTGCTCGCCGTCCTCTGCGACGCCTATGACGAGGAGGTCGTCGGCAAGGACAAGAAGGGCAACGACGACGTTCGCGTCGTGCTCCACTTCCACCCCGCGCTCGCGCCCTATAAGTGCGCCATCCTGCCGCTGAGCAAGAAGGAGGTCCTGACCGGACCGGCGCAGGAGCTCTATGCCGAGCTTTCCAAGGACTTCATGGTCGATTACGACGAGACCGGCTCCATCGGCAAGCGCTACCGCCGCGAGGATGAGATCGGCACCCCGTTCTGCATCACCTTCGACTTCGAGACCGTCGGCGATGAAGCTGCCGGCGTCGCCGCCGACCACTGCGTCACCGTCCGCGAGCGCGACACGATGCAGCAGGTGCGTATGCCGATCAGCGAGGTCAAGGCGTACATCGCCGAGCGCATCAAATTCTGAGATCAAAGGACCGATACCGGTCATAAAATTCTGCTATGAAACGCTGCTTTCTCTTTCAGCGGCGGACGGAGCCGGACTGGTCCCGCGCGCGCCGCGCCGCCTTCTGGCTCTGGAACGCCGGCTGGCTGCTGCTCGCCGCCGTCGGGCTCACCGGGGCGACGCTGCTGCTCGCCCTCGGACCTTACGGGCTGGGGCTGCTGCGCTGCTATCTCTCCCGCCCGCTCGTGATGCTGCTCAATTTTCTGCCCATTGCGGGGCTGCTCGCGCTGCTCTGGGGGCTCACGGGGCGGAGCTGGCTCGCCTATCTGCTGACCGGCGTGCTCTTCGTCGGCGGCGCGGCGGGGAACTATTATAAGCTCTTTTTCCGCGACGATCCCGTGCTCTTTGCCGACCTGCTCATCCTGAAGGAGGCGGGGGACATGGCGGGGAAATACCACCTTTTCCTCGATAAGCGCCTTGCGCTCGCGCTCTTCTGCTTTCTGGCGGGACTCGCGGTGCTCGTGCTGCTCGTGCGGGGAAGACCGCGCTGGTGGCCCGGACGGATCGCGGGCGTGCTCGCCGGGCTCGCGCTGCTCGCGGCGGGCGTTCCCCTCGCGCTGAGCGATGAGATCTATGACGGCGCGGCGGCGAGCTATGACTATCTCCCGAACCGCTGGTCGGACACCCAGCGCTTCGTCGCTCACGGCTTCGTCTACCCCTTCCTCCACAGCGTCACCGACGCGGTGGACACGCCCCCGGCGGACTATGACGCCGCGGCAGCGGAGGCGGAGCTCGCGCAGTATGAGGACGCGGACATCCCGGCGGACAAGAAGGTGAACGTCGTCGCCCTCATGCTCGAAGCGTATAACGATTTCACGAAATTCGGCACGCCGGAGCTCGCGCAGGACGTTTACGCCGTTTGGCACCGGCTCGAGGAAGAGGGCGTCTCCGGCGACCTCGTGACGAACATCTTCGCCGGCGGCACCGTGGACACGGAGCGGAGCTTCCTCACGGGCTACACCTCCCTGCGCTCTTACCGCGGCGCCGTGAACGCCTATCCGTGGTATTTCCGCGGGCAGGGCTACCGCGTGGAGGGCATGCACCCCTGCTTCGACTGGTTTTATAACCGCAAGAACGTCAACGGCTACCTCGGCTTTGAAGACTACGACTTTGTGGAGAACTATTTCGGCTCCCTCACGGGCGGCGTTGTCGCCTATGACGACGTGTTCTTCCCGGAGCTTTTAAGCCGCATCCGGGAGCTGGAGGCGGGAGATCAGCCCTATTTCAGCTTTTCCGTCACCTATCAGGGCCACGGTCCCTACGACACGGACCACTGCTGGTGGGGCGAAAAGGGTGACTTCGTCGTCCCCGCCGCGGGGCGGACGGAGGAGCAGCAGTATATCCTCGATAACTATTTCGGCTCCCTCGCGAACACGAATGCGCATTTGGCGGAGCTGACCGACTATCTCCGCGATTCCGACGAGCCGACCGTGCTCGTGCTCTTCGGCGACCACAACCCGTGGATGGGAGACGGCAACAGCGTCTATACCGCGCTTGGGATCGACTTCGGCCTCGGCACGGAGGCCGGCTTCCGGAACTATTATTCCACGCGCTATATCATCTGGGCGAACGACGCGGCAAAGGCGGCGCTCGGCAGCGACTTCAGCGGCAAGGGTCCGGAGATCGGACCTTACTTCCTGATGAACGAGCTCTTCGCCCTCTGCGGCTGGGACGGTCCCGCGTATATGCAGCTCGCCGACGGCGTGATGGACGCCGTGCCCGTCATCCACACGACCGGGCGCTATGTGGAAAACGGAACCGTTACGACCGCGCTCAGCGCGGACGCGGCGGAGACCGTGAAGCGGTTTTTGGACGTGGAGTACGCTTACTCCCACGGCAGCGTGAAGTGGAGGACTTCGCCATGAACGACGACAGAGTGCGGGACGAGTCCCCGCTTTCGGAGAAAAAGGAGACCAGCGGCGAGTATCTTTTCCGCGTGTTAAAGCCCGCGGGCTGCCTCATCGTGCTCGTGGTGCTCGTGCTCTTTTTCGTGACCTGCTTCACGCATAAAGGCGACCCCGTGACCGACTACACGCCGCCGCAGAGCGCGGAATATTACGCGGCGGACCCCGCCGCGCTCGCCGCGGAATTAAACCGCTCGCTGCTGAAAATTCTCGGCGGCTCGGCGAAGGTGGAAAACGGCACCGTTGTCATCACCGCCCCGGCGGAGAAGCTGGAGCAGATCCGCGCGGCGGTCTGCGCCGTGTTTGACGAAAAACTGCTCTCGTTCGCCGAGGGCTGATGAAAAAACGAGAAAAACAGAAGGGAATTTGATAATGGGAAAGAGACTGGGCGACCGCAAGGACGGCGTGCTGCTGCGCGATCTGGATTCGATGCACTTCATCGTGCCGCTGCTTTACCCGAACCGCTGCGACAACGAGGCATTCATCTCCGAGCGCATCGACCTCACCGCCGTCAACGCCTATCTGGAGAAGAAAAACGCTTCCGACCCGGCGTATCACTACAATCTGTTTCAGGTGATCGTGACCGCGGTGCTGAAGCTGCTGACCCTGCGGCCGAAGATGAACCGCTTCATCGCGAACAAGAACGTCTATCAGCGCAACGAGGTCTCCGCGGCATTCGTCGTGAAGAAGCTCTTCGCCGATAACGGCGCGGAGGCGCTCGCCTTCCTCCACAGCAAGCCGGACGACAATATCAACACGGTCCACGACAAAATTTATGCGCAGGTCTCCGCCTGCCGCAGCGACACGGCGGACTCCTCCACCGACTCGATGGACATGTTCAACCGCATGCCGCGTTTTCTCTCCAAGTTCATCATCCGCTGCATCTGCTGGCTGGACCGCCACGGCTGGGTGCCGCAGACGCTCATCGAGACGGACCCCTACTATAGCTCCGTCGTCCTGACGAACCTCGGCTCTATCAAGCTGCACTCCGGCTATCACCACCTGACGAACTGGGGCACGAACTCCGTGTTCGTGGCGCTCGGCGAGAAGAAGCTGCGCCCGTTTTACGACGAGCAGGGCAATGTTACGATGCGCGACAGCATCGACCTCGGTCTGACCATCGACGAGCGCATCGCGGACGGCTATTATTACTCCAAGACCATGCGGCTGCTGCGCAAGCTGCTGGAAAACCCTGAGCTGCTCGAAGCGCCGCTCAGCGAGTCCGTGGACTACTGATCCGCGGAGAAAAGAGAAAAGAGAGGTTTTGTGAAAATGGCAGAGATCACCGCAAAAACGCCGTGGAAAGACGCCATGGGCGAGGTCCCGATGCACCTCGATTATTTCGAGGGCAGCATGTTCGAGGGCGTCGCGCGCATCGCGGAGCTTTACCCGAACAACATCGCCTTTGACTTTATGGGCAGGAGCACGACCTATAAAAAGCTCGTGCAGGACATCGAAAAGTGCGCCCGCAGCCTCCGCACCATCGGCGTGCGCGCCGGCGACCGCGTTACAATCGCAATGCCGAACTGCCCGCAGGCGATCTGCCTGTTTTATGCCGTCAACCTCGTCGGCGGCATTGCGAACATGATCCACCCCCTCTCCGCGGAGAAGGAGATCGAGTTTTACTTGAACGCCTCCCACTCCGTGACGGCGATCACCCTCGACCAGTTTTACCACAAGTTCGAGAGCATCCGCCAGAACACCGAGGTCGTGAACATCGTCATCGCGAGCATCAAGGACGCGCTCTCCACGCCGATCAAGGCGGGCTACATGCTGACCGAGGGACGCAAGATCCGCAAGATTCCGGAGGACGCGCCGGTCATCCGCTGGGAGGAGTTCATCCGCCTCGGACACGCCTGCTCTTGGAACTACAAGGTCCCCCGCTATGGCGACGACCCCGCCGTCATCCTCTATTCCGGCGGCACGACCGGCACCACGAAGGGCATCGTACTCACGAACCGCAACTTCAACGCCCTCGCCGCCCAGATCATCGCGACGAACCCGATGTTCCGCCCCGGCGACCGCATGCTCGCCGCCATGCCGCTGTTCCACGGCTTCGGTCTCGGCGTCTGCATCCACTCCATGCTCGCGAGCGGCGGCCGCTGCATCCTCGTCCCGCGCTTCACCGCCCAGAGCTACGCCAAGCTCATCACGAAATACCGCTGCAACTTCATCGCCGGCGTCCCGACGCTCTATGAGGCGCTGCTGCGCCTGAAGAGCATGGAAAAGGCGGACCTCAGCTGTCTGAAGGGCGTCTTCTCCGGCGGCGACAGTCTGTCCGTTGAGCTGAAGAAAAAGTTCGACAAATTCCTCTATGACCACAAGGCGGTCGTTCAGGTCCGCGAGGGCTACGGCACGACCGAGACCGTCACCGCCTGCTGCCTGACGCCGACGAATCTCTTCAAGGAGGGCAGCATCGGCATCCCCTTCCCGGATACTTACATCAAAATCGTAGAGCCCGGAACGGACCGCGAGCTGCCTTACGGCGAGGAGGGCGAGATTTTGCTCGCCGGTCCCACCGTCATGCGCGAGTATGCCGACAATCCGGAGGAGACCGCCGCCACGCTCCGCACCCACGCGGACGGGCTGACTTGGGTCTATACCGGCGACCTCGGCACCATGGATGAGCAGGGCTTCATCTATTTCCGTGGGCGCGCCAAGCGCATGATCGTCTCCTCCGGCTACAATGTCTATCCCGGCCAGATCGAGAACATCCTCGACGCCCACGAGAAGGTCCAGATGAGCTGCGTCATCGGCGTTCCGGACGCTTACCGCATGCAGAAGGTCAAGGCGTTCGTCATGCTCACCCCCGGCACCCCCGCCACGGACGAGACGAAGGAAGAGCTCCTCGGCTACTGCCGCAAGCACATCGCGAAGTACGCCATGCCCTACGACATCGAGTTCCGCGACGAGCTGCCCAAGACGCTCGTCGGCAAGGTCGCTTACCGCAAGCTTGAGGAAGAAGAGCTTGCCAAGTTAAAAGCTGAATAAGTTTAAAAAGGAACGCCGCCCGGCTTTCAGCCGGGCGGCGTTCCTTTTTAAACTTTTAAATCATACTGGCTGAGGTCCAGCTTTATGACGGTGCCTTTTCCGATCTCGCTTTCGGCGGAGATGGCGGCGCCGAGGTTTTCGCAGACGCGGCGGCAGAGATAGAGTCCGAGCCCTGTGGCGCTCTGGTCGGCGCGGCCGTTATGACCGGTGTAGCCCTTCTGGAAAATGCGCGGTAAGTCCTCCGGCGCGATGCCGATGCCCGTGTCCGCGATGCAGAGCGTCCGCCCCTCGGCATAGATGCTGATGGAGCCGGCGGGCGTATATTTCAGCGCATTGGAGAGCAGCTGTTCGAGCACGAAGCGCAGCCACTTTTCGTCCGTCACGAGCGTGAGACCCGTGGGCGTAAACTCCAGCCGGATGCCGCGGCGGATGAACTCCGCGGAAAAGCGCCGCGCCGCCGCGCGGATGACGCCGTCGAGCGCCGTTTCGCGGAACACATAGTCCCCGCCCTCCGCGCCGAGGCGCAGATAGACGAGCACCATGTCCGCGTACTGCTCCACGCGCAGCAGCTCGCTGCGCAGCGAGCGGGCGAGGTCCGTATCCTCGCCGGAGAGGGCGAGGCGCATCGCGGCGATGGGCGTTTTGATCTGGTGCGCCCAGACGGTGTAATAGTCCTGCATGTCGCGCGCCCGCGCCTCAAATTCCGCCGTCAGCCGGGCGTTTTCGCGCCAGAGCGCGGCGAGAAGCGCCTGATGGTCCGCCTCCGTCCGGCTCTCCGGCGCGGGCAGCGCGTCGGGGAGCGCCGGGGGCAGCGTCTCCGCGAGCGAGGCGAGAGACCGGTGCCGCCGCCGCGCGCGGGAATAGTCCCAGATAAGCGCCCCCGCCCCGACGAGCGCGCAGAGCGCGCAGGGATACCAGACCGCCCGCAGCGGCAGCGCGCAGAGCGCAAACATCCCGGCGAGCGCCGCCGCCAGAAGCAGATAAAGCCCGATCCCCCGCCGCCGGTCACGGAGATAGGCGAAAAACTCCTTCATTCACTCCTCCACCAGATAGCCCACGCCGTGCTTGGTTTTGATGAGGTCCGGGAGCCCGGCGGCGTCCAGCTTTCGGCGGAGGCGGTTGACGTTCACGGTCAGCGTGTTCTCGTCCACAAACTGTTCCGTTTCCCAGAGCCGCTCCATCAGCGTTTCGCGGCTGACGGCGCTGCCGCGGCGTTCGAGAAGGCAGGTCAGGATGCGGCACTCGTTGCGCGTGAGCCCGATGCGCTCCCCGCCGACGCTGAGCGCGAGCGCGTCCGGGTCCAGCACCGCGCCGCGGACGGCGAGGCCGGGGCGCTGCGGCGCGTAGTCATAGCTGCGGCGCAGCAGCGCCTGAATTTTCGCCATCAGGACGTTCCAGTCGAAGGGCTTCGCCACGAAATCGTCCCCGCCCATGTTGATCGCCATCACGATGTTGAGGTCGTCCGACGCGGAGGAGAGGAACAAGATCGGCACGCGCGAGAATTTCCGGATCTCCGCGCACCAGTGGTAGCCGTTGAAAAACGGCAGCGCGATGTCCAGCAGCACAAGATGGGGCTCCCACGCGCGCACCTCGTCCGCCACGCGGCGGAAATCGCCGGCGCAGCGGGCGTCAAAATCCCAGCGCTGCAATTGCGTGCGCAGCGCCTCGGCAATGCCGCGGTCGTCCTCCACGATCATCACACGGTACATCCGCTCTCCCCTCCTCTCCGGGTCTTCAGTCCGTCACGGCGGCGATGTTCTCCTCGCTGACGCTCTGAAGCGGCAGCTCCAGCTGCACCGCACTGCCGTAAAACTCCGCTTTCCAAGCCTCAAACGCCGATTTGGAGATGGGCTGCCTGGCAGCGCCCCGCTCCGTCGTCACATAGTAGACCGCACCGGTATTGTCCGGGTCCGCCTCGGTAGGATAGCCCTCCGGATGATATTCGCGGCTCCATGCGTCAACACTTGCGGCAAAAACATAAATGTCCTGCTCCGCGTCATAGACATAAGCCGTGTAAGGCCAGAGCACGTCCCCGGCATAGGTCTGATTGTGGGACGCCGGATCATCGACGATGCCGTTGTCGTAATAGGTCGCGCCCGGGAACACGCAGAGCTCCTCGTAAATACTGTCCGTCTCCGCATCGTAGCCGTAAACGAACTCTGCCATCCCCGCCATCCCTGTGCTCGAGAAGCGGATGAGCAGCTCGTCTTCGCCGTCGCAGTCGAGGTCGGTGATCGCGAAGACGTTGTCCTCGATGAAGCCGAACTCCTCATCGAAGAGCAGCTCGGTCCCGTCGGGCCAGACGTGCTCGAAGGCAAACTGCTGCAAGGCGAACTGATACGCCGCGAGGCGCTTTGCCCGCAGCGCGGGGTCCTCCGTCTCCGCGGGGGCCTCCGGCTGGGCGGTCTCGGCAACGGTCTCGGTCTGCACCGGCAACGGTTCGGGCGTCGGCGTCGTCTCCGGCGCCTTCTCCCCGCCGCAGGCGGCGAGGGAGAGGGCGAGCGCGGCGGTCAGGGCAAATAAAACAAGTTTTTTCATCATGCAACCCCCGTCAGGTCAAAGCCCGCGAGCTTCGTCTGCGCCTTTTCGCAGACGCCGCGGAGACACGCTTCCTCGAATGGGCTCTCCAGCCCGGCGTTTTTCAGCAGCTCGGTGAAGGTGCGGCTGCCGCCCTGCTTCGTGTAAGCCATGTAATAGCTCCACGCATCGGGCAGGCTGTCTTGGATCTTGGACCAGAACTGGAGCGCGACGGTCTGGGCGAGGCAGTAGTCGATATAATAGAAGGGACTCGCGTAAATGTGGCTCTGGCGCTGCCAGCCCTCGCCCTCGGCGTAAAACGGGATGTCGCCGTCGAGCTTCAGCCACGGCATATATTCGCCGAGCAGCCGCTTCCAGCAGCCATGGCGCTCCGCCGGGGTCCACTCCGGGTGGGCGTAGACCTCATGCTGGAAGTGGTCCACCATCGTGCCGTAAGGCAGGAAGGTCAGCGCACCGGCGAGGTGGCTGTAGAGGAACTTGCGCGCGTCCGGACCGAAAAAGCCGTCCGCCCAAGGCTCCGCGAAAAACTCCATGCTCATTGAGTGGACCTCGCAGGCTTCCATGCTGGGCCAGACGTATTCGAGCGGCACGCGGTCGCGATTCATCCAGCAGGCGAAGGCGTGGCCCGCCTCGTGGGTGACGACCTCGACGTCGTGCTGGGTGCCGTTGAAGTTTGCGAAGATGAAGGGGACCTCATAGTCCATGATCGCGGTGCAGTAGCCGCCGCCGGCTTTGCCCTCCGTGGAGAGCACGTCCATCAGACCGTCGCCCAGCATCTTGCGGAAGAACACCGCCGTCTCCGGGCTGAGCTCGCCGTAGAACTTCATGCCCTGCGCCAGAATGTCGTCCGGCGTGCCGGCGGGACGCGGGTTGCCGCTGCGGAACTCCAGCGCGGCGTCGGCAAAGCTCATCGGGTAATCCTTGCCGATGCGCGCCGCCTGACGGCGATAGACCTCCGCCGCGACGGGGACGACGTATTTCCGCACCGCGGCGCGGAAGGCCTCGACGTCCTCCTTCGTGTAGCAGTTTCTGCCCATGCGGTAATAGCCGAGCTGGGTATAGCCTTCGTAGCCGAGCTTGCGGCCCATCGTGTCGCGCAGCTTCACGAGCTCGTCATAGATGCGGTCGAGGTCCGCCTGATGCTCCTTATACCATGCGCCCTCGGCTTTCCATGCGGCGGGGCGGCGGGCATCGTCCGCGTCGGACTTGAAGGGGCTCAGCTGGGAGAGTGTGTAGGTCTTGCCCTCAAACGGGATCTGGGCGGAGGCGATGAGCTTCTGGTATTCCTGCGTCAGCTCGTTTTCCTTTTGCAGCTCGCCGATGATCTCCGGGGAGAAGGTCTTGCGCGCGATCTCCGCGTTGATGAACATCAGATCGCCGAATTCCGCCGTGAAGTCCGGGCGGAAGGGGCTTTCGAGCATCGCGGCGGTCCAAGCCTGCGAGTATTCCTCCAGCTCCGGTCCGGCATTATTCCAGAAGGTCTCCTCCGTGTCGTAGAATGCGTCGCGCGTGTCGATGCTGTGGCGCACGGAGGCGAGCGTCGCCGCCGTGTCGAGGTGCTTCTGCTCCGTCTCCCACGCGAGGAAGGTCTCGCGCGCCTCGGCGTAAGTCTTCGCCGCCTTCAGCTGCTCCGTCAGCGCCGCAAGACGCTGCTTGAGCGCCTCCACGTCGGGGCGGACATAGGGCATTTCGGAAAATTTCATTGCGTTATCCTCCTTTGGAGTGAAATATTGGTTCTTACAAAATCGTATTTTACCACAGATTTGTATCTGTTTGCAATCCTCGGACGCATCCGTTATAATAATCTCAACTTTTTGTTAACGCGGGAGGGCAAAGCGCTATGGCGAAGCTGATCGAGATCGGGGATTTTTCCGCGCCGGAGCTGGATGTTTACGCGCGGCTGACGGAAAACCAGCTCGTGAACCGGGAAAACCCGGCGGAGGGGCTTTTTATCGCGGAGAGCCCGCTCGTCATCGGGCGTGCGCTGGACGCCGGGTATGAGCCCGTGAGCTTTCTGATGGAGCGGCGCGACGCGCTCGCCGCCGGAAAAGCGCTTTTAGAGCGCTGCGCGCCGGACACGCCGGTCTTTACGTCGGAGCTCGCGACGCTCTCGCGCCTCACGGGATTTCACTTGACGCGCGGGATGCTCTGCGCCATGCGCCGCCCGCCGCTGCCCGCGGCGGAGACGGTCTGCGCCGGGGCGCGGCGCATCGCGGTGCTGGAGGATGTCGTGAACCCGACGAATGTCGGTGCCATTTTCCGCTCCGCCGCCGCGCTCGGCATGGACGCCGTGCTGCTGACACACAAATGCTCCGACCCGCTCTACCGCCGCGCCGTCCGCGTCAGCATGGGAAACGTGTTCCTCATCCCGTGGACCTATCTGCCCGCGGAGGAGCCGGATTACCCCGCGCTGCTGCGCCGCCTCGGTTTTCTGACCGCGGCGATGGCGCTGCGGGACGATTCCCTCTCCGTTGCTGACCCGCGTCTCGCCGCGGCGGAGCGCCTCGCCGTCGTTTTAGGCACAGAGGGCGACGGTCTCGCGCCGGAGACCATCGCCCGCTGTGATTATACCGTTAAGATCCCCATGCGCCGCGGCGTGGACTCCCTGAACGTCGCCGCCGCAAGCGCCGTAGCGTTCTACGCGATGGCGTGAAGCCTCCGTTTAAAGGCGGCAGAAAGTCAACCAAGTGCAACCCCCGCAAGTTCGGCTGGGGAGAGCCAGTCGAAGATTTTTCTCGGCCTCTGGTTGATGAGGTCCACGACCTCCTGAAGG